>CAJXMX010000270.1 GCA_913056355.1 uncultured Opitutales bacterium | reverse complement strand
CGGGTGGCACGGAGCCGTATCTCGATGGCCTCCCCCTCGTCGAGGTAATTGTTGCCGACGCCCAGTCCGCCAATCCCGGCCACCCTGAATTGCGCCCCTCCGGAAAAGGCATCCCCGTTGACCGAACCGGCTGCAGCCATGATCCACACCGTCGCTCCGGCCGCCTCACCGGCATTGCCCGATACCGCAACCACCGGGGCAATATCGACGCCCGTGACATAATCATTCCGGATGGAGGGGTTTCCAAGGCTGTCAATGACCACCGGCACAGAAACGGGGCTCGGGCAGTTGCCGGCAATGTTGCCATTCGCACCGTAGTCGAGGGTTATTTGGGCCTGAAGGCCAAGGGGAACAGTTAGAAAAAGCAGCAAGTTAGTTAGTTTCATATATGAAATTAAATATGCATTTAAGCAGTTAAGTGAAAACTGGTAATCAAAATTATTTCAATACCTGAATTACCTGCTTGATTAGTCCGCTTCCAATTATAAAATTCCCTGTCTAAAGAAACCCCGATTCTAACCCCTAATCTTCGGAGACCGCCTATATGAAAAAGCGAACTGCCCTGCTGGGCATCCTGTCTGTAATTGGTACCGCCGCGGTGAGCGGCTCTGTCCTGGTCGACTTTGACGCGGCGGCCGGCCCGGCTGATGTGGTCGGAGACATTACGGTCGTCATTGACATTGGCACCGACGGAAGCGCCATCCTGAATTCAATTTCCTCTTCCGGAAATGCCCAGGCGGTGACCGAGGTCTCCGGAACGGTCACCAAGCTGCCGGCGGCCCCGTACTCGGTCACGCTGTTCATCGCCACGGGCAACGGCCGCCAGACCGGAATCGGGCTGGTCGGCGTGGGGAATAATTTTATTGATGCCGACGAGACCATGACCTTCTCGTTTAATGCGGACAACGCCGGCTCCGGAACCCAGGCGATTGTGACCGAAGTAGCCATCGACCCGGATAACGCTTCCTGGGGCACGGCTGCTGGAACCCTGACCGATCCCATGGCCAATTCCCTGCCCTTCACCTTTTCTTCCGATGCAAGGGAATCATTTGACGCGACCGGCCTTTCCACCGGGGTCCCGGCCGGCAGCGGACTGGCGGCCAGCATCAGCATCACCGGCACCGCTCCGCGCTTCCAGTTCGCCGCCATCGCCTTTGACATGGTCGAGGGGGGCGCCGCCCCAGGCTGGGCCGGGTATCCGATCGCCAACAGTAATGGCGATGTCGATACGGGAGCCTGGCTGGGCTGGATCAACGTCAGCCATGGCGACTGGGTCTGGAAGTACTCGACCGGCCAATGGGTCTACCTTCCGGAAGATTATGTGACCGACGGAGGCGCCTGGGCCTACTTTGGAGATTAATCGGGCCCGGCCTTGAAGACGGGATTCAAGCGCCTGCGGCAGGCCGCTGAAACGGACGGGCTTGTCGTGAATTCTCTGCTACAGCCATGAAAAGAGCGGCGGTTTTGGCGGCAGCCTGGGCCTGCCTTTTCCGGGTCTCCGGTTCCGTCATTGTCGATTTCGACGCGGCGACCGGACCGGCGGACATGGTCGGCGACATCATGGTGGAAGTCGCCATTGGAGCCGATGGGGAAGCCGCGCTGGGCTCAATCAGCTCGACCGGTCCGGGTGCTGCTGCCGCTGAAGTGGCCGGCAGCGTCGGCGTGGATGCCGGAGCCGCCTTCACCGTGACGCTCCGGATTGCCACCGGCAACGGACGGCAGACCGGCATCGGACTGGTTGGTGTGGGGAATAACTTCATTGATCCCGGGGAGACCATGACCTTCTCCTTCGACAGCAATGACCTGCCGCCGGGATCAAGCCTGCTGGTCACGGAAGTCGCCCTGGATCCGGACCAGGCCGGTGCCGACGCATCGATGAGCGGCCTGGGCCCTGAATCCTCGGCCCTCCACTTCGGGGGTACCGTAAGGGAATCCTTTCCCGTGGATGGAATCGATACAGCCATCGAGGCATCAAGCGGCACGGTGAATAATTTCAACCTGCACGGGGGAAGCACCAGCCGCTACCAGTTCGCCGCGCTATCCTTTGACGTGGTCGATTCCGCATCCGGGGAAATACCGCCGCGGGTCATGCAGTTTTCGGCGGATCCGGTCTTCCTTTCCGAAGGCGGTTCCAGCCGCTTGAGCTGGGAGGTCGCCGGCCCGGACTCCATTACCATCGATCCCCTGGGGGGTCAGTGGGCAGCAAGCGGTTTTTTTGAGGTGAGTCCCGCGCAAACCACAGACTACCTGCTGACCGCCACCAACGCCTACGGCCAGACCAGCCGGACGGTCCGGATTGTCCGGCAACGGCCCCCAAACTTCCTCTTCATCGCCATCGATGACCTGAAGCCAATCTGCGGCTTCATGGCGGAGAATCCGGGCAACCTGATGAACCGGATTTTCCCCGACCAGGCAACCCGGGACAAGGTTTGCCAGGTGCTCACCCCCAACATCGACCGCCTGGCACTGGGAGGCACCGGTTTTCACCGCGCCTATTGCCCGCAATCGGTCTGCGGTCCTTCCCGCAATGCCATCATGACCGGATACCGTCCCCGTGAATCCGGCATCACCAGCAACAGCTACCCGACTTTCCGCGATCCACAGTTTCCCGACTGGTTGCGCACGGCCATCACCCTGCCCCAGTATCTCCGCGACAATGGCTACGTGACGACCGGAACCGGCAAGGTTTTCCATACCCCGAATGACGATTACGCCGACTGGACCGGGGCCAGCATCAATGGCGAGTATTACAATTCATGGACCATGTGGTTCGAGAATGTGCCCGGCTCTGGCAACCGCGGAAACCGGATCCTCTCACCCTGGTCTCCCAAGAATTCATATTCCGGAAGTGTCATGGAATTTGGCTACGACGAAGGGGATATCGGGGGACAAAACGACTACGCCCGGGCCGATTTCATGGCCCGCCTGCTGGAAACCGGATCGGCATCCTACGAAGGCCGGACGGTCAACATAGACGGGAGCCAGCCGTTCTTCCTGGCCTGCGGCATCTTCAGGCCGCATTTGCCCTTCTATATGCCGAAGTCCATCCTCGACCAGTTTGACGTCGATGACATCAGCGCCAGCCGGGAGATGCTGGAGGCCTTTTATCTGGACACCCTGGATGCCCCGGGGGCCGGGAGCCTCGACAGCGGGGATGTCCATGAAACCCTGGTCCACGGGGAAAGCTACAATGCGACCTTGGAAAAACCTGTAGATGACGGCGGAATCCGGGCCTACAAGGAAACCATCCGCCATTACCTGGCCGCCTCGGCCCTGGCGGACCGTTGTGTGGGGCGCCTGCTGGAGGGCCTGGAGAACTCCGGCTATGCCGACAACACGGTAGTTGTCTTGTGGAGCGACCACGGCTGGTACCTTGGGGAGAAGTACCTCTTCCGGAAAACCAAGCTCTTCGACGAGGCAGCCAACTGTGTGCTGGTCATCCGCGATCCGCGGGAGGGGGCTCACGGCTCCGCCACGGGGCAGCCCTGTTACCGGACGGTAAGCTTGCAGGACCTGTACCCGACAATCGTCGGCATGACCGGGCTTGCCGTGCCGGCCCATGTCAAGGGCTATGACATTGCTCCCCTGCTATCGGATCCGGTCCGACCCTGGAACATTCCCGCCCAGACAAGCGACGGAACCGGGAACAGCATCCGTTTCGGTGCCTGGTCCTACATCGACCGGGACGGTTCCGTTCAGCTTTACGACGTGGCCAATGATCCGGACGAGATCACCAACCTCTCGGGAATTCCGGAATTTGCCGAGGCGGAATCCATGATGGCGGAGCTGCTGGCCCGATCCATCGCCAATGATCCCTTCCCGGAGCGGGATGTGGATTCATTCGAGGCATTCCAATTGGGGAACTGGGGCTGGTTCTCGGAGCGGCCTGCCGGCCGGGACGAGGATCCCGACGGGGATCATGCCGACAACCGGACTGAGTACCTGCTTTTCGGGAATCCCTTGTGTCCCGACTTGCCCGTGGACTTGGAGCCATTGGCCGGTGCCGACGGGCTCTCCATCACCTTTGACATCCGAGACCGGGATCCCGTCGCCAATTACAGGATTCTCTCTTCAACAGATCTGTCCCAGTGGACCACGGTGTGGGACTCTTCGGTTCCCGCGGACCTCGAAAATGGCACCCAGTCCGGCGCCGGTACCGGGCGAAGGACCATTCAGCTCACCCTTCCCTTCGGGCTGAATCCGCGTTTTCTGCAGCTTCACGGTACCGAGGCGCCCTGAGCAGATTCAAATCAAGCGGAAGGCCGGGTTGCGCGTGGCGAGCGTGCTTTGCAAAAAAAAGCGGCCCCCGGTAAAGGGACCGCCTTTGAAAGCTATGGAAGGCTGATGTTACTCAGTGACTTCGAAACAGGGCTCCGATTCGGCGATAACAGGGTAGTCGCTGACGGAAACCATGACCACCGTGGAAACGAGCTGGTCCTTTTCCTCCTCGGTGATGATCCCGACCTCAACCAGGTATTCCAGCTCCTTGGCCAGATGGCTGACAAAGCGGCCCTTGCCCTTGCCCTTGCCGGTGGTGGTGGCATTGATCGCGGCGTCGATCACGATGCAGTTGATGTAATCCGCCAGGGAGCAGTAACCGTATTCCGTGAAGGCCCCTTCGGTCGGGTTGGCCACGCCACTGTCGATTCCCCAGATGTCGATGGTCGGGTCCAGGTCCGCGTCTTCGCAGCCCGCCGTTCCGTCGTCCGTATCCTCGCAGATGGTCATTTTAACGGGATTGACGCTCTCGTCGATGGTCACCGTCACGCCCAGTTCTCCCTCCAGGTACAATGCGTATTGCGCAAAGGTGGAAATTGAAAAGGCGGCTGCCTGACCTTCTCCCTGCTGTGAAACACAGGAGAGCAGCGGTTCGAAATCCGGGCAGCCTCCGAGGGAGATCTCGGTAATTGCCCAACTTGAACTCCCAAATGCATCAAAAGCGAAATAGAAGTAACTGGAAGTTGCCGAGCCGCAGGAGTCGGTCCCTTCAACAAGTTCGGTGGCCACCCAATAGTCGGATCCCGGAAAGTACTGCTCCTCAAAGTAGAAGTCCCTGGCCAGGGCCGGCAGGGCAAATCCCCCGGCAAGTGCAAAAAACAGAAACCAGCGCAAGGCTGGCTTTCCGGACGTTGAAACAGCATTATGTATGTTCGATAGCAGCATAGATTCCATGAATTAGATTTGTAGTTATTACTTGATACCAACTGCTGTATTGCATGACGAGGGCGATGCGTCAATCCCCTGTTGCGCAGGCGGCGGTTTTGATAAATTAATTACAAACCCGGTGCTTCTTTTTCGGGCACTGGATGATCACACTGATCTCCTGTTGTCCTTCTCGCCCCCGCCCCGCCCGCCGCTCAGAGCCCGTCTATCTGCCAGTTCTGATTGGGGACGTGCTGGGTGCGCATGAGCTCGGCGATCCGGGCCACCACCTCCGGATGGTCGCCGGAACAATCCCTCGACTCGCCGGGATCGGCCTCCTGGTCGTAGAGAATGATGGGGTTTTCCGGTGATCCCGGCCGGATTCCCTTCCAGCGACCGTCGAGCAGCACGGCCTGTGTCACTTCCCGTTCATAGAACTCCCAATAAAGGAACGGGTGCTTATCGGCCTCCTCTTCCCCGGTCAGGACCGGAAGGAGGCTCAGGCCGTCATGGTCAGGCGCCGCGGTATCGGCAATTTCCGCCAAAGTGGACATGACATCGCCGAAGAAGCCGACGTGATCGGAGCTTGAGCCGGCTTTCACCCTGCCGGGCCAGCGGACAATGAGGGGGACCCGGGTCCCTCCGTCGGTCAGGTCGCGCTTGATTCCCCGCAATGGGCCGTTGGAGTTGAAGAACTCTGGATCGTAGCCGTAGCCTCCCTCGCGGTGCGGCCCGTTGTCGCTGGTGAAGAAAATGATGGTGTCCCCGGCCAGGCCCAGGGAATCAACCAGGTCCACGAGGCTGCCCACACTGGCATCGAGCTTAGAGTTCATGGCCGCGTGGCCCTTCTGGTGATCGGGCCAGTCCATACCGGCATATCGTTCGTAGTCGGGCACCTCCATGCCGTCGCCGAGGACCTTGGACCGCTCATTGTTGGCATGGGGCACGGTCGGGGCCAGGTAGAGGAAGAAGGGCCGGTCCGCATTGTCGCGGATAAAATCGCGCGCCGCCGCGAAAAAGAGGTCATTGGCCCAGACCAGCTGGTTGGTGGAATACCCGGTTCCCTCGACACTCCCCACCGGGACGAGG
>CAJXMX010000269.1 GCA_913056355.1 uncultured Opitutales bacterium | reverse complement strand
GGTCAAGGCAATCCTGCCGGAAAGGGGAATTTTGGTAACAGTGTGCGTGTCTCTATAACGGTAATCTCATGGCCTCACAATTACCTTGCGGGCTTTCCGGGATATTCCTAATGCTAATTAACCCCTTAAGGAACAGCATCATACGCTGAATCCGATCCATCTCCCCAATTCCAGCCGCCCGGTCCCCCCCGACGGAGCAACCCCAAAGCCGATGAACGCGAATCATCCCGATTCTGCCTCACATGGCGACCTGCGGGCCGCCGTGGAGGATCTTTCACGCCGATTGAAAATCGTTGAGGCGAGGCTGGGAATCCGGGAGGCGGAAAGGGCCGCTGAGGTCCGTGTCCCTGAATTGTCGGAAGCACCTCCGGCAGTGGGGGCAAGCGAACGGGACTCGCTGGAATTCGAACTGGGCCAGAACTGGTTTGCCCTGATCGGGATTGTTGTTCTGGCCATCGGACTGGCCTTCCTGATATCCCTCCCTTATCCGGAATTCCCGTCCTATCTGCCCTCCCTGGGAGGATATCTGCTCTGCGGTGTCATCCTGGTTCTGGCCCGGCTGGTACGCCACTCCTTTGAAACCATTGCCAAGTACCTGCGGGGAGCGGTCATGCTGCTGCTCTTTTTCGCCACCCTCAGATTATGCTACTTTGGCCGTCCCAGTGCCCTGGACCCCGCTTCGACGACAGGGGAAGTCATCTTCCTGGCGGTTGTGGTGATGAACCTCCTCCTGGCCTGGTTCAGGCGTTCCCCACAGCTCCTGGTCCTGGCCATGGTGACTGGATTCGCGGCGGCGCTGGCTGTCGGCACGCCGCTGTTCTTCCTGGGTGTCTGCACCGCAATGATCCTTGTCGCCGCCTATGCCCAGTTGGCCCGGCAATGGCGGGTCATGTCACCCCTGGTCTTTGCGCTGGCCATGGTCAGTTATGTGATCTGGGCGATTGGAAACCCCCTTGATGGTAATCCTCTCCTGGTCCGGACCGATCCCCTGTTCTCGACCCAGCTGATTCTTCTCTGGGTGGTGGTCCTTTCCGTTGTCACCATGGCCCGGGAGGATTCCAGGATTGAGGACACCCCGGTCCAGGTCACCGGCCTGCTTCTCTGCGGGCTCGGGTTCCTGGGCTTTACCCTCCACAGCCTCTTCGGGTTCCAGGAATCCTTCCTCTTCAACGAGCTGCTGGCATTTGTCGTCTTCCTGGTCCTGGGACTGGTCTTCTGGATCCGGGAACAGAGCGTTTTCTCGACCTTCCTCTATTCCATGACCGGTTATGCCGCCCTCAGCCTGGCCCTGATCAAGGGATTCGGGGTGCCGGAGGTCTTTGTCGCCCTTTCCCTGCAGAGCCTGGTGGTCATCGGCACCGCCATCTTTTTCCGTTCCCGGTTTATCATCGTGGCCAATTGCCTCATCTTTATCGGGATCATTATCGGCTACATGGCACTGACCCGGGAGGAGCTGGGAATGAGCATCGGTTTCGGCATTGTGGCCCTGATCAGTGCCCGGGTGCTGAACTGGCAGAAGGATCGGCTGGCCCTGCAGACCGACCTCATGCGCATCGTCTACCTGGTCATCGCCTTCCTGGTTTTCCCCTACGCACTCTATTACCTGGTTCCCTCATCCTTCGTCGCGGTTTCCTGGGCCGGCCTGGCCCTCTTCTACTACGCCATGAACCTGGTTATCCGGAATCCCCGCTACCGTTGGATGGGGCACGCCACGCTGTTGCTGACGGTGCTCTACGTGGCCTTTGTGGGAACCCGGCAAATGGAGAGCCGCTACCGTATCCTCTCTTTCCTGTTTCTGGGCACGGTGATGCTGGTCGTGTCCATCGTCTTCACTTCAATCCGGGCCCGCCACCGGCGGGAAGAGAAGGGGGAAGAGGAGTGAGCGGAATCCCTGGTTCCTGTTGGCCAGCCGGGCGCCTATTCGGCCGCCAGGGTGCGGAAGTGCTCGACC
The DNA here is from genome assembly GCA_913056355.1 of uncultured Opitutales bacterium. Taxonomy (GTDB): domain Bacteria; phylum Verrucomicrobiota; class Verrucomicrobiia; order Opitutales; family Oceanipulchritudinaceae; genus Oceanipulchritudo. Next base: position 4,396 of record CAJXMX010000269.1, on the reverse strand, counting down.
AGGGCCTGCACTTCATCGTCGGAAAGTTTCTTCCCGAAAGCCAGCATGACCTTCTTGCCGTCCTCGTTGGTCAGGCCGTCACGAATGACCTCGGCGATTTTCTCGTCCGTGATCGTGGCCTGGATGGCCGGATCGGTGTAGTCCCGGATTTCCAGCCTCTCGCCCATTGCGGTGTCGCCGTGGCCTTTATCGCCATGGCATTTCTTGCAGTTCTTGGCAAAGAGCGCCGCCCCGTCAGCTGCGAAACCGGTCATTGGAAGGGATATGGTGACTGTCAGGGCGAGGGTGGGGATGAGCTGTCTTTTCATGGTTGGATTGTGCCGGACATCCTCAAGCCTGTCAATGGCTCAGGCGGCCCCAGCGACCCGACCGGAGATACTTTCTTTAATCACCAAGCGAATTGGATCCAGTCATGAAAGTGTGGAAAACAAGCCTGATGATCTACGGCCTGGCAGTGCTGGGCGCGGCGGTTGCCAGCAACAATGGCGCGCCGGAGGACTCTGCCCGGGATTCCGGCTCCTGGGATGACCAGCTGGTCGCGGTTTCACCGCCGCCGTTCTCGGAAGGCGTATTTCCCTGTTCGGACTGCCACTCGCCCGACGACGAGGTGGACCGGACACCGCATGTAGTTGATTTTCATGACACGGTGCACTTTGAACATGACGCGGAAAACCGCTGGTGCCTGGACTGCCATGACGCGCAGAACCGGGACATGCTGCACCTGGCCGACGGACGGCTGCTGCCGTTCGAGGAATCCTACAAGCTGTGCGGCCAGTGCCACGCGCAGCAGCTGAAGCAATGGAAGGCGGGGGACCACGGGCGCCGGACCGGTTCCTGGTCGGGAAGGAAACAATACCTGCTCTGCGCCAGTTGCCATGATCCGCATTCCCCGTCCTTCAAGCCGATTGAACCGCTTCCAGCCCCGATCCGACAGGAGAATATACGATGAGCCAGCCAAAAGACCCCGATTGGAACCAGGTCTCCCGAAGGGACGCCATCAAGACCCTCTTCACCCTTGCCGCGGCCTACACCGCCAGCGGTTGTTCCCGCGACGCGGACAAACTGACCTCCTTTTTCCACTCCCATTTCAAGGAGCTCAGCCCCGATCAGTTGAAAAGCAATCTCGAGACCTGGGAACGTCGCTACAAGAAGCGGTATGAAACGGACATCAAGGTCTCCAGCACCCCCGCCAAGGAGGGCGTGCTTTTCGGCTATGCGCTGGACGTTTCCCGCTGCATCGGCTGCCGGCGCTGTGTCTACGCCTGCGTGAAGGAGAACAACCAGTCGCGGGATCCGCAGATTCATTGGATCACCGTGTTGCAGATGGAGAAGGACAAGGGGATCGACCTGGTCGATTCCACCGCCTACTACGATCCGGAGAAAGTGCCCGAGGAAGGCAAGTTCTACTTTCCGGTGCAGTGCCAGCAGTGCGAGAATCCGCCCTGCGTGAAGACCTGCCCGGTCAACGCCACCTGGAAGGAGCCGGACGGGATTGTCGTGATCGATTATGACTGGTGCATCGGCTGCCGGTGCTGTGTCACTGCCTGTCCCTACGGGGCCCGGCATTTCAACTGGACCCGGCCGGGCCTCCCGAGGGAGGACATCAATCCGGACACGGAATTCCTCGGCAACCGGCCGCGTCCCAAGGGAGTGGTGGAGAAGTGCACCTTCTGCATCCAGCGGTCCCGCAAGGGCCGCTATCCGGCCTGTGTCGAGATTTGTCCCGTCGGGGCCCGGAAGTTCGGCAACCTGCTCGATCCGGAAAGCGAGATCCGCTATATACTGAAGAACCACCGGATCTTCATCCTCAAGGAGGAGCTCAACACCCAACCGAAGTTTTTCTACTACTTCTCAATCTAAGGCACCGGGGGATATATCATGAAGAAGATCCTGAACCTGCTCTTCAAGGGAAGCGCTTCCTACTACATCTGGGTCGGCTTCCTGCTGGTCTGCATCATCCAGGGGCTGCTGGCCTACGGGGCACAATTTAACCACGGCCTGATCGTCACCCATATGCGGGATTCGGTCTCGTGGGGATTCTATATCGGCAATTTCACCTTCCTGGTCGGTGTGGCCGCGTCCGCGGTCATGCTGGTCATACCGGCCTACATCTACAACTGGAAGCCGATCAAGGAAGTGGTCATTTTCGGGGAGCTGCTGGCCGTGGCGGCGATTACCATGTGCCTCTTCTTTGTCCTGGTCGACATGGGCCGTCCCGACCGCCTGTGGCACATGATCCCGGTGGTGGGCCGGCTCAATTTCCCGTCCTCGCTGCTGGACTGGGATGCCTTTGTCCTGAACGCCTATCTGCTGGTCAATGCCACGGTTGTCGGGCATCTCCTCTGGAAGGCCTACAAGGGGGAGGCTTACAACAAGAAGATCGTTGTTCCCCTGGTCATCTTCTCCATCCCCCTGGCGGTTGGGATCCACACCGTCACGGCCTTTCTCTACAACGGGATGGCCAGCCGGCCCTACTGGAATTCGGCCATCCTGGCCCCGCGTTTCCTGGCCTCGGCATTATGCTCCGGCCCGGCCGTGCTGCTGATCCTGTTCCAGGTTCTGCGGAAAATCACCGCCTTCGAGATCAAGGACGATGCCATCCACAAGGTGGCCGAGCTGATGGCCTACGCCATGGGATTCAACCTGTTCCTCTTCGGGGCGGAGATTTTCAAGGAGTACTATTCGAACACCCAGCACCTGGTTCATTACGAGTATCTCTTCTTCGGGCTCCATGGTCAGCCTTCCCCCATTGCCTGGTATGCCTGGACCTCGCTGGCTTTCTCGATTGTCGCCTTTTTCCTGTTCCTGGTTCCCGCCACGCGGAAAAATCTCTACACCATGAACATCGGGGCCGTGCTGATCTACTTCTCGGTCTACATCGAGAAGGGGATCGCCCTGATCATTCCCGGCTACACACCCGACACCCTGGGTCAGATCTACTCCTACACTCCCAGCATGACCGAACTGCGGGTGGCGGCGGGAATCTTCGGGACCGGATTCCTGATTTTCACCCTGCTGGTGCGGATCGGGATCGCCCTGCTGTTCGGCTCCCCGGAAAAGTCCGGGGACCTCCGGACAGCCGGGGGAACCCCGCTGGTCGAGGCTGAGGGTTCCGTCTGAGCCAGCCCGGGAACGCGGCCCTTACTCCAGCGCGAAGGCGGTATTGTTGGGCCGGGACAGGACCATCTGGGTGACGTTGATGTTCCGGCTGGAAAAGGCTGCTTCACAGTAGGCCAGGTAGTAGTCCCACTTCCGCAGGAAAACCTCGTCAAAGCCGAGGGCCATGACCGATTCCTTCTGCTGGTTGAAGCGCTGGCGCCACAGGTGGAGGGTCTTCGCGTAATGGAGCCCGAAATTCTCCAGGTGGTGCAGGTAGAGGTCGCCGGTGGCGTTGGCGGCATCCACCAGGGCCTTGATCGAGGGAAGCTGCCCGCCGGGAAAGATGTGCTTCTTGATCCAGTCCACCGAGCGCCGCATGACCTCGTAGCGCGAGTCCGGACAGACAATGACCTGCAGGCCGACCCGGCCGGTCGGCTTGAGGAGCCGATGACACTGGGAAAAGAAGGCCTTGAGGAAATCGTGGCCCACGGCTTCCAGCATCTCGATCGAGACAATGGCGTCGAATTCCCCCGAGACGTCGCGGTAATCACGGAGGACGATTTCCACCCGGTCCTCCAGTCCGGCCTGCCGGACCCGCTCCCGGGCCTTGGCGAACTGGGCCTCGGATATGGTAATGGCGGTCACCTCGACCCCGAATTCACGGGCCGCGTGGATCGAGAAGCCGCCCCATCCGCAGCCGATCTCGAGGACCCGCATCCCGCTCTCCAGGCGGAGGTGCTCGCAGAGCCGCTGATACTTGTTGGTCTGGGCCTCCTCAAGGGATTCCTGGCCCTTGAACCAGGCGCTGGAATAGGTCAGCGAGGGATCCAGCCAGAGGGCGTAAAAGTCGTTGCTGAGGTCGTAGTGCTGACGAATGTTGCGGCGGCTGTTGTGGCGTGTGTTGCGGCGCCGCCAGTGGGCGAACTTGTTCAGGAACTTGAGGAAATTGTAGGCCGTGGAGGTGCTCCGGCTTCCAGACATGTCTGGAATGTGGTCCAGGTTGGAGATCAGCACGGAGATCAGCCGGGGCAGATCCGGGGTAGACCAGTCGCCCTCCATGTAGCCTTCCCCGAAACCGATTTCCCCGTGCAGGAGGAGCCTCTTGAAGAAGCTTTCCCGGTGGATATGCATCTCGGCACAGTCATCCTCGCCGGAGGTTTTGCCGACCGTCTGCCGGCTTCCGTCGGGAAACCGGAGCAGCAGCATTTCCCGGTCGAACTTCTGCAACAAGGACAGCACCGCCCGCCGGGCCATCCGGTCGGCCCAGCCAGCCGCTCTACTGTTGTCTCCACTGGCC
>CAJXMX010000268.1 GCA_913056355.1 uncultured Opitutales bacterium | reverse complement strand
TCTACAAGTACCTGCCCATGGCCCTGCCGGATGAGAACGGGTTGCTGGCGCCGGTTGAAAACCCCAATTTCGGACGCGCCTTCATGGTCGGCAGCCCGGGAGGCAACTACGAAGGGACGACGGACTATGAATCGGTGCGCTTCTCTCCCTACGTCAGCATCGACTTTGAGAATGACGTCTTTACGGGTGAAGGCTGGTTCTCCCGAATCATCGGGGGCATCCTCGGATCCCACAACATCTCCGGCGTGCTGGAACGGAACGAGCAAAGCGAGTTGGCCTACAGCTGGGCCAGGTGGGCCATGACTCCGGAATTCTACGACGACCTGACCGCCGGCAACAGCGGGTTTCCCCCGACCCTGGGGGAACGGACCCTTCCGGCTCTGCACTACCTGGGTCCCCAGGTTGCGTTCGACAGCGATTATCCGAACCTGGATCTTCCCGCCCTCTCAGCCCGGCAGAGCCTTTACACCGCTCCGGCCTACTATTTCAATTCCCGCTACGACTACGAGAACGGATTGGATCCCGCTGTCCGCTGGCCCGAGGGAGCCGAACTGGGCCTGGCCGCCAACCAGGTGGGCATGCCGGTCGCGGCCGCCTACCATGCGGAGAATCCCGCCAACTACATCGGGTGGACCCGGCCCAATACCATGGAAATCATCAACTGGGATGATCCCGAAAGCCGGGACCTGCTCTACAACAACTGGAATGAGACCCGCCAGGTCCTGGACTCGTGGGCCATCGCCGACCAGTGGCGCCTGTTCGACGGCACCATCATCTTCACCGGCGGCCTGCGCGAGGACACGCTCGAGGTGTATGGACATTCCTACTACGATGTTGACGGGGTTCCCCAGATCACCGGACGGCCCAAGAACGACAACGCCAACCTGCCCGAGGAGTATCGCGGACGGGACGGCACCATCGCCTTTGACGCCCCGTGGCCGGAGGTCCTCCAGGCTGAATACAAGAGCGAATTGTTGAAAACCTACGGTATCGTCCTGAAGACTCCGGAATTCATCAACAGGTACCTGCCTTGGGGCACGAACTTCAGCGTATTCTACAACTTCTCCGAGAACTTCCAGCCGGAAGGTACCCGGGTCGACATCCTGGGCGACAACATCGCCCCGCCCACAGGCGAGACCGAGGAATACGGATTCACCGTCAGCACCTGGGAGGATCGCGTCTCCCTGCGGGTCAACTTCTTCGAGACCAAGGTCCAGAACCAGACTCTTCCGCGGACCTACAGCAACAAGGCCAACACCGACTTTGTCGCCTGGACCGGTGACGAACTGAAGCGCGGGCTGCAGTTTTCCCACCCGGTCATCTGGGTCGACCGGGCCGTCAACAACCCGGACCCCGAGGTGGCCGCCTCCGCCCGGCAGCGGATCGCCGCCACCAACATCAGCGACTTCATGTTCGCGGTCCTTCCTGACGGCACGGCAGTGAATGCCGGCAACATCCAGTCCCACATTGAGGAGCTCATCCAGAATCCGGACATTTTCATCTCGGCCTATGCCCCCACCGGGGTGCCTTCGGAGGAATGGACCGAGGAATTGCTCAGGGCCACCCATGAACAGGCGGTCCTCTATGCCGAGACCTACCTGCACGACCTGTACATGATGGAGAACGCCGAGCGGGTCATGACCCAGACCGGATACGGTCCTGACTTCCAGGCCCTGCCCAGCAGTGAGGAAGACCGCGAACTGTTGCAGTGGTGGCTGGAGAATGTTCCGGATACCTTCAAGAACTTCCCCAATTTCTCCTATCCGCTGTACGGCAAGTACAATCCACTCGCCGGCAAGGAGGGCGGAATCCCGGAACAGGATTACCGCCCCAATGTGGCCATTACCGGGGACACCGTTTCCGAGGGCTGGGAAGCCGAACTGTTCCTTCGCCCAACGCTCAACTGGGATATCTTCATCAATGTCGCCAAGGTGGATGCGGTCCGCCAGAACCTGGCCGGCTCAATGACGGAATGGATCGAGGAACGCTGGGAAGTCTACAAGGGCTATTCCGGCGACATGAAGTGGTGGAATGGGGCCAGCACCCTTGAAACGGGCCGCTACCGCTTCGGTACCCATGCCTATTACGATTACCTCCTGGCCCGGGCCGAGGAAGGGAATACCGTCCCGGAACTTCGCCCCTGGCGCGTCAACATCATCACCAATTACCGGTTCAAGGAAGGTTTTGTCGAAGGCCTCACCATCGGCGGTGCCTACCGCTGGCAGGACAAGAATATCATCGGGTATGGGGTTACCGAGGATCCGGATACCGGTACCGGCCGCTTCGATGTCGACAAGCCCTTCTACGGTCCCGAGGAGGATGCCGTCGACCTCTGGATCGGTTACCAGCGCCGGATCTTCAAGAACATCGACTGGCGTATCCAGCTCAATGTTCGCGATGTCTTCAACGATGGTGAACTCGTCCCCATCAATACCAACCCCGACGGTTCCGTCGCCCTCTGGCGCATCGTCGAGGGCCGGCGATGGGAGATTTCCAACTCCTTTAATTTCTGAGTTCTACATGGTATTCCCTCCCGGCGTCCCACAGCCCGTTCCCTTTCTATAATTAGAATAAAAGGGGGGTTGTGGGACATCCGGGAAAAATGCAGAATTCGACCTTGAGAACTACTATCTTTCTCTAACCCAAAACTAACCTCGCTTAAATATGAATAAGATCCGTACATTTATTGCAGCTGCCTGTGTCTTGCCGATAGCTGCCACGTCCATGCTGGCCCAGGAGGAGACGATCGACCTCGACAGCTGGGCCTTCACCTCGAACTACCCTGCAGGAACCGCAACTGGAACCGACACCAACAGCCCGACCTTTGTCCAGGTAGACGGCAATATCGCCTGGGGGGCCAAGTTTCCGGCCCGGGACATCAGCGGCGTGGAATCCTATGTCAAGGTCGAGTTCACCCTGACCGTTGACGGCGGCTTCGGGGGCGGCTCCACCCTGCGTCTGGGGGTGTTCAATGACAACGCCCTTCTGGGTTCGGCAGCGGGTGACCCGCCTGTCTATGGTGGGGCCACCGGTGGCTTTACCGGTTACCTGTGGTGCATATCCTCCGGCGGCAACGCGCCGGGATCCAGCGATGGTGATGCCGGTACCGGCACCATCATGGGCAAGGGATCGGACAGTGGCAACTGGCTTTCCACCTACAACGGATACTCGCTTGTTCCCGAAGGGGACATGGGAGCCGAAACGGATCCGGAAGCCGGTACGTATGATTTCGTGATCGAGCTCTACCGCTACGATGCCAGCAATCTTGAAATCACCCTGACTATCACCCAGACCGACGGTGACTGGACATTTGACCGGTCCTTCCTCGTGGATACGGACGGCGCAGCAGCCCTGGAGCTGATGTCCGTCAACTCCCTGCTCCTGTGCGACCTTACGGTGGAGGAAACAAGCCCCTACAACTGGGCCATTTCCAACGCCAAGGTAACCGGCGTACCGGGTGCCGAAGCCCCGACCTGGGGCGGCCAGCCGGTCGATTCGATGGGCTGGGTAGACACGGGTGACTGGCTGGGAGTGGTCAACGTCGCCAATGCACCATGGGTGTGGCTCCCGCGGATGGGCTACATCTACATGATGGATCCCGGAGAGAATCCCGCCGGCGGATGGGCCTATGTCGTCAATCCCGGCGCCTCCAACTAGACTTTAACGCAAGTCATCTCTTTTTACGGGAGCAGCCAGTCGGCTGCTCCTTTTTTTTGCCGGTACCAGCGCGGGAGTCGGTCGGAAAAGGAATAACGCTCCGCGCTTCTAACGTTAGAATCGGCGGTGTTTTGCTTTGCCAAGGGGGGATTGGACAGAGTAGGAGAAGAAGGTCCTCCGAAAAGGCGTGAGGGCCCATGATAACCGAACTCCAACCCCACAAACCCAGGACTCGAAAGTGAGCATACCCCACCAGAAATTAAGCATACGTGAAAAAGCGGGCTACAGCCTCGGCGACATGGCGGCGAACCTGGTCTTCCAGCTGCTGATGGCCTTCCAGTTCGTCTTTTTCACCAGCATCATGGGGCTGAGCCCGGCGGCGGCGGGAACGCTGTTCCTGGTCGGGCGGGTCTTCGACGCCTTTACGGACCCGTTGATGGGCATCATCGCGGACCGGACCAAGACCCGCTGGGGGCGGTTTCGTCCATGGCTGGTCTGGTCGGCGCTGCCGTTTGCGGGGATCTTCTGGCTGACATTTACCAGCCCGGGCTGGGAACCGACGATGCAGATGGTCTACGCCTACGGGATGTACTTCCTGCTGATGGCCGTCTACACCGTGAACAACGTCCCGTACTGCGCCCTGAACGGGGTCATGACCAGCGACATCGACGAGCGGACCACGCTTTCCAGCTACCGCTTCGTGGGGATGACGGTGGCGCAGCTGATCGTGCAGGTCTTCACCTGGCCGCTGGTGGCCAAGCTGGGCGGGGGTGACGACGCCCGGGGCTGGTCGCTGACCGTCGGCATCTTCGCCGCGGTGACCATTGTCCTGTTTGTCCTGACATTCCTAAGCGTCAAGGAACGCGTTGAACCGGACCCGGACCAGAACAGCTCGGCCGGGCAGGACATCAAGGACACCTTCAAGAACAAGCCCTGGGTCATCCTTTTTTGTGCGACCTTGGTGATCTTCATCATGCTGGTGGTGCGGGGCGGCTCGATCGCCATCTACATGGAGAAGATCGTCGACCTGGGCGCGATGCAGGCTTTCCTGGAAAACATCGGCCTGGTCGTTCCCTCCAGCGGCGAGCTGGTCGGCTTCCAGAAAATCCTCAACATGTCGGGCTTCCTGGTCAATGCCGACGGCAGCAACGTGCACAACGTGGCCTTTTCCTTTTTCAACCTGATCGGGATCCCGACCATCCTCTTCGGCGTGATCCTTTCCAAGCCGCTTTCCACCAGGTTTGGCAAGCGGGCCGTGTTCGTCGTCTGCCTGCTCCTGACGGCCCTCTCGACGGCCTGGCTGTTCTTCATTTCACCGGACAACATCGGCCTGATGCTGATCCAGGGCATGTCCTGGGGGCTCGCCTACGGGCCGACCATACCGCTGCTCTGGTCGATGATCGGGGACGCCGCCGACTTCTCGGAATGGTCCACGGGACGCCGGGCCACTGGATTCGCCTTTGCCGGGGTGGTCTTTGCCCTCAAGTTCGGCCTCGGGGTGGGGGGCTTCGTCCAGGGGCTGATCCTTTCCGGCTACGGCTATGATGCCAATGAACTGCTGACCGGCAGCGCCGAACTGGGCGTCCGCCTGGTGACCACGATCTATCCGGCCGCCTTCACCCTGGTGGCCGCCGCCATCCTCTATTTTTATCCGATTACCCACGAATTGAACCTGCAGATCGCCAGCGACCTGAACGAGCGGCGCAAGCAGTTCAAGGAGTCGGAGTCATGACACGGTCATTACGGGTCCTTCTGGCCGGGGCGCTGTTGATCCAGGCCGGCCCGCTCCTTCAGGCGGAGGACGGCTACCGGCTCTGGCTGCGCTACGACCGGATAGGGGATGATGCCCTCCGGAAAAGCTATGCCCGGATGCTGGAAAACGTGATCCTGGCCACTCCCGGGGATGCGGATTCCGCCATAATGGAGGTCGCCGCGGAGGAGCTTCGCTCGGGTCTCCGGGGCCTGCTCGGGATCGAGCCCGATATCAAGCCATGGAAAACCGGGGGCAGGGTTCCCGCCAAGCGGGAAGGCTATCGCATCGAGTCCTGGCTGGGAGACGGCAATGCCGGCAACATCACCATTACCGGCGGCAGCGACGCGGGTGTGTTGTACGGCGCCTTTGCCCTGCTGCGGCATCTCCAGTCGGCGAAATCCCTCGAGGAGCTTCCTTTGCGGTCCGAGCCCGACATCGACCGCCGTCTGCTCAACCACTGGGACAACCTGGACCGGACCGTCGAGCGGGTCACCAACGGCTTCTCCCTGTGGGAATGGTTCCAGCTCCCGCAATACGTCAACCCCCGCTACCGCGACTATGCCCGGGCCTGCGCCTCGGTGGGGATCAACGGCAGCGTGCTGACCAACGTCAATGCCGACGCCCTGGTCCTGACCCCGGAATACCTGCAGAAGGTCGCCGCCATCGCGGGTGAGCTCCGGCCCTGGAATATCCGCGTCTACCTGACAGCCCGCTTCAGCGCCCCGATGAGTATCGGCGGACTGGATACCGCTGACCCCCTCGACGCGGACGTGCAGGCCTGGTGGCAGGCCAAGGTGGAGGAGATTTATGAATACATTCCCGACTTCGGGGGCTTCCTCGTCAAGGCCAACTCTGAGGGCCAGCCGGGACCGCAGGACTACGGGCGCAGCCATGCCGAGGGGGCCAATCTGCTGGCCGCGGCCCTCGCTCCGCACGGCGGCATCGTCATGTG
>CAJXMX010000267.1 GCA_913056355.1 uncultured Opitutales bacterium | reverse complement strand
AATGCCTTTGAATCCTCCGCCTGCCATGTCGGCCTCGGCTACCAGCGCATCGAGTCCGTGATCGACGGCATTCGTACGGAGGTGCGGATTTTTGTCCCCCATCAGGCCTGCGTGGAGATCCGGGACATCCGGGTCACCAACGAGGGCCGGGAAACCGTTGAGATCGACCTGGTGCCCATGGTGGAATACACGCACTTCCAGGCCCTGATGCAGTTCACCAACGCGGACTGGGTTCCGCAGACCATGGTTTCGGAACCGGAATGGGACGAGGAGGGACGGCTGGTCCTGAGGCAATATGCCTTTATGCGGAAGGAGACGAGCCACAACTTCTTCACCTCCAATTTTCCGGTCGATTCCTTCGAGAGCGACCGGGCCCGTTTCCTGGGCCGGAACGAGTATGCCACCTGGCAAAATCCCGGCGCCCTCCAGCGGGAATCATTCTCCAGCTACGCCGCCCTGCGGGGCGACAACATCGGCGCCCTGCTCCACAAGCTGGGAACCCTCCAGCCCGGGGAAAGCCGGCGCGTCATCACCCAGCTGGGACAGGCTCCCCGGGAGAAAGTCTCCGCGGTGGTGGGCGAATACCGCGATCCGGCCAGGGTCGACAAGGCATTCAACGAGCTGGCCGACTGGTGGAAGGAATACCTCTCAGGATTCTCCTGCCAGACTCCCAGCGCGGCCTTCAACACCACGGTCAACGTCCATAATCCGCGCCAGTGCCATACCACCCTCAACTGGTCCCGGTACCTTTCCCTCTACCAGCTTGGCCTGGGTTCACGCGGCCTCGGGTTCCGCGACAGCAGCCAGGACAGCATGGGAGCCGTCATGAGCGCCCCGGATGAAGTCCGGAATCTCCTTCGGAAGATACTCAGCATCCAGAATCCCGACGGCTCGGCCATGCATTTGTTCTATCCGCTATCCATGGAGGCTTCCGCAGGGGACTCCCTGGAGACGGGCAAGAAACTGATCTATGGAGACGACCACCTGTGGGCCATACTGGCCGTCTGCGCCTATCTCAAGGAGACCGGAGACTACGCTTTCCTGGAGGAGGAAATTTCCTTCTACAGCCACAAGCTGCACCCGGAGGAACGCGAGAGAGCCTCCGTCCTCGAGCACCTCAGGCGGGCCCTGAACTACAGCAAAACCCGTGTTGGCCGCCACGGGCTGCCGTTGCTGGGCTTCGCCGACTGGAACGACACGGTGAACCTGCCCGGCGATGCGGAAAGCCTCTTCAATGCCAACCTGTACGGCCGTGGCCTGCTGGAAATGATCGACCTGCTGGAATTCCTCGGGGATCCCGCCGGGGCCGGAGCCATGCGGGCGGACCATGAGGATATGAAACAACGGGTGAACCGTCACGCCTGGGACGGCGAGTGGTACATCCGCTATTTCGAGGAGGACGGAACTCCCGTCGGCTCCCATACGAATGCCGAAGGTAAAATCTACACCAACGGCCAGTCCTGGCCGGTTCTCTCCGGTTTCGCCACGCCGGAGCGGGCGGAATCAGCTCTCGACTCGGTGGAACGCCACCTCAACACAGCCCATGGAATCAAGCTCAGCTGGCCCGGATACACCCGGTTTGATCCGAAGATAGGCGGGGTGTCCACGTATCCGCCGGGAGCCAAGGAAAACGGCGGCATTTTCCTGCATTCCAATCCGTGGGTCATCATCGCTGAAACCCTGCTCGGCAACGGAGACCGGGCCTTCAGGTACTACCTTCAGATCAATCCCGCGGCCAGGAATGATTCCATCGAAACCTACGAGATCGAGCCCTACGTCTATGCCCAGAACATCCTAGGCGACGAGCACCCGCAGTTCGGACTGGGCCGCAACAGCTGGCTCTCCGGAACCGCTTCATGGACCTACCAGGCAGCCACCCAGTACATCCTCGGCATTCAGCCGACCCATCAGGGCCTGAAAATCGATCCCTGCATCCCGGCGGAATGGGACGGCTTCAGCGTGACCCGCCGCTTTCGCGGAGCCACCTACAGGATAACGGTCGACAACCCCGGCCATGCGAACAGGGGCGTGGCCGCGGTTCTGCTCAACGGCCAATCCCTCGACACGAATGTCCTCCCGATCCAGGTGGAAGGTTCGGAGCATATCGTCGAGGTGACCCTTGGCAGCCCGGATCCTGCTTGAACGTTAATTAGGCGCCGCTAAAACTGGTGCCGGTAAAAGCCATTCACAGAAGGGCTTTAATCCGGCGGCTCATCTGGACCGCCCACGCGGGCCCTTACGTTTCACATTCATAATGATATTCTCCCGATGTTGATCCAATCCATCCGACGGTTCCTCGCCGTTATCCTTCTTATATTGATCGCCACTCCCCTCCAGGCGGCCGGCGGACCAGCGGCTGGTCCCCCGCGCATCATCTTCATCCTGACCGACGACCACCGGTACGACTACATGGGTTTCACCGGCAAGGTTCCCTGGCTGGAGACGCCGGCCATGGACCGGCTGGTCCGCGAGGGTGCCTGCTTCAACAACGCCTACGTCACCACCTCCCTCTGCTCGCCCAGCCGGGCCAGCATCCTGACCGGACTCTACTCACACCAGCACACGGTGGTCGACAACTACGCCCCCAACCCGGGCAACCTCGTCTACTTTCCCGAATACCTGCAGAAGGCCGGCTACGCCACCGCCTTTTTTGGCAAGTGGCACATGGGAGACGACACCGACGAGCCCCAGCCGGGCTTCGACCACTGGGAAAGCTTCAAGGGCCAGGGGAAGTACTTCGGCGTTAATCTCAACATCAACGGAGATCACGTGCAATACGGCGAAGACGTCTATACCACCGACCTCCTCACCGGGCATGCCTTGGATTGGATGAAGGCCCGGGATCCCGACCAGCCGTATTTCGTCTACCTTTCCCACAAGGCGGTCCATGCCGCCTTCAAGCCGGCCCCCCGCCACGAGGGCAGGTACGCCGGGAAGACAATCGAGCTTCCCCCGACCTACGAGCAGACCAAGAATGGAAAATGGCGGGACCTGAAATGGCCGCAGTGGGTCAAGGACCAGCGGATCAGCTGGCACGGGGTGGACTACATGTACCACGGCAACCAGGATATGCAGGAGCTGGTCACCGATTATTGCGAGACCCTCCTCGCGGTCGACGACAGTGTGGCCGCCATCCTCGACTACCTTGACGAGGCCGGCCTGGCTGAAAACACGATCGTGGTCTACATGGGGGATAATGGCTTCAGCTGGGGCGAACACGGCCTGATCGACAAGCGCCACTTCTACGAGGAATCGGCCAAGGTTCCCTTCCTGGTCCGCTGGCCGGGCCATCTCGAGGGGGGACAGACAATCAACTCGCTGGTCTCCAACGTCGACGTGGCCCCGACCTTCCTGGCCGCGGCCGGCGTGGAGAAGCCGGAGCAGATGGTCGGCGAGTCCATCATTCCCCTGCTGGAAGGCACCGCCACCGGCTGGCGCGATACCATCTACTACGAGTACTACTGGGAATACGATTTCCCGATGACCCCGACCGTCTTCGGCATCCGCCAGGGCCGCTACAAGTATATCCGCTACCACGGGATCTGGGACCGCAATGAGCTCTATGACCTCGAGACCGATCCCAACGAGATGGTCAACCTGATCGAGGATCCCGACAGGCAGGAGCTGGTCTTGCGGCTTGGCAACGAGCTCTATGACTGGCTTGAGGCCACCGGCGGCATGCGCATCCCCCTCAAGCGGACCATGAAGTACCGCTGGGGCGATTACCGGCACAAGGAGCAGTACTGATCCTGCAAGATTGACCCCATCCCGCCGGCCCGATTCAATCGGGTCATGAAATCCCAAAACATTTTCAAGGGTGCCGGTCTGGCGATGATGCTGGCAGGCACCTTTTTGCAGGCCGGGACGGTTACCGGGGACTGGAAAACCATCGACGACGAAACCGGGGTCACCAAGTCCATCGTCCGGATCAGCCAGAACCCCGACGGGGAACTGGAGGGCAAGGTTGTCGAGATCCTGCACAGCGAACAGGGTCCCGACCCGATCTGCAAGGAGTGCCCGGGCGACCGCAAGGGAAAGCCCATCAAGGGCATGGTCATCCTCTGGGGGCTCACGGATGCGGGAGATGACACCTGGAAAGGCGGCGAGATCCTCGATCCCAAGAAGGGCAAGATCTACCGGGCCAAATTGCGCCTCCGAGAGGACGGCAAGCTGGAGGTCCGCGGCTTTATCGGCTTTTCCCTGATCGGGCGGACCCAGGTCTGGGAACCGGTGGAAGAGTAACCGGACCGGGAAAGCTTTCCTTTTTGAAAGAATGGCCCACCAAGCGGCCTGCTCCCCTCCCCCAAACGGGGTAATTTCCCACCGTTTGAAGATGCGGAAACATTCTGCTATTTACGAAAACCGATTAAAAACCTTAACCTGAACGATCATGAGCTACACCATTGGATTGGATTACGGGACCAACTCCGTCCGCGCCCTTGTGGTGCGCTGCGCGGACGGCAAGGAGCTTGGGGCCCACGTCTACAACTACCCCAGCGGCAAACAGGGAATCCTCCTCGATGCCTCCGACCACAATGTCGCCCGCCAGCACCCCGGGGACTACCTGGCCGGCCTGGAATCGGCCGTCAACAAGGCCATGGAACACGCCTCCGAGGATGAGGATTTCAGCCCCGCCAAGGTCATCGGCCTCGGCGTCGACACCACCGGTTCCAGCCCCATTCCGGTCAACAAAAAGAACGAGGCCCTGGGCATGCAGCCCGCCTTCAAGGACAATTTGAACGCCCAGTGCTGGCTCTGGAAGGACCACACCAGCTATGTCGAGGCGGAGACCATTACCAACATCGCCCGCCGGGAGCGCCCGCAGTACGTGGCCAAGTGCGGCAACACCTACTCCTCGGAATGGTGGTGGAGCAAGATCTGGCACTGCCTGAAAATCGACCCGGAGGTCTTCGAGGCCGCCTACAGCTGGGTCGAGCTGGCCGACTGGGTGACCGCCCAGCTGGCCGGGATCGCGGATCCCACCGCCATCAAGCGGGGCGTCTGCATGGCCGGCCACAAGGCGCTCTACGCCGATGACTGGGGCGGACTGCCGGACAAGGAATTCCTCTCCATGCTCGATCCCAAGCTGGCCGGGCTGCGCGACCGTCTCTACGACAAGGCCTACGACGCCTCCGAGCAGGCCGGCACCCTCTGCGCCGCCTGGGCCGAAAAGCTGGGCCTCCCCGCCGGCATCCCCATCGCCATGGGCGAGATGGATGTCCATTACGGCGCCATCGGCTGCGGCGTCGACGAAGGGACCCTGGTCAAGGTCATCGGCACCTCCACCTGCGACTGCGGTGTCGTCTCGGCCGACAAGACGGTGGCCGACATTCCCGGCATCTGCGGGATCGTCAAGGGCGCCATCCTTCCCGGCTACTACGGGATCGAGGCCGGCCAGAGCGCCGTCGGGGACCTCTTCAAGTGGTGGGTGGAAGTCGTCTGCCAGGGCGATGATGCCACCCACAAGGAATATACCGACGCCGTCTCGCGGCAGAAACCGGGCCAGAGCGGCCTCCTGGCCCTCGACTGGAACAACGGCAACCGGACCATCCTTGTCGACCAGCGCCTGACCGGGCTGGTCCTGGGGCAGACCCTGCACACCACCGCCGCGGAGATCTACCGGGCCATCATCGAGGCCAGCGCCTTCGGGGCCCGGATGATTCTCGACCGCATCGCCGAGTACGGCGTGCCGGTCAAGAGGATCGTCTGCGCCGGGGGGATCGCCGAGAAGAACGCCATGCTGATGCAGATTTACGCCGACGTGACCAACAGCGAGATGCTGGTCTCCTCATCATCGCAGGCCTGCGCCCTCGGTTCGGCCATCGGGGCCGCCGTTGTGGCCGGGGCCTACCCGGACTTCCACAGCGCCCAGAAGGCGATGACCAGCGTCAAGGATATCGTCTACAAGCCGATCCCGGAAAACCACGCCATCTACAACGAGATCTTCGCCCTCTACAAGCAGGTCCACGACGCCTTCGGCGGGGTCAACCGCTCGGCCGACCTGGGCCAGGTCATGAAGAGCCTGCTGACCATCAAGGAGCGCCAGGCCAAGGCCTGATCTTCCCCCGACGGACAAGAATTCAACAACCCAACAACCCTACCCAAATGTCCAACCTGAAAAACAGAGAAGTCTGGTTTGTCACCGGCAGCCAGCATTTATACGGACCGGAGGCCCTCAAGCAGGTCGACCTCCATTCCGAGGCCATCGCCAAGGCCCTTGACGCGGATGAGAACATCCCCGTCAAGGTGGTCTTCAAGCCGGTGGTGACCACCCCGGACCAGATCCGCAGCATCTGCCTGGAAGCCAATAACGCCAAGGACTGCATCGGTTTGGTGTGCTGGATGCATACCTTCTCGCCGGCCAAGATGTGGATCGGCGGG
>CAJXMX010000266.1 GCA_913056355.1 uncultured Opitutales bacterium | reverse complement strand
GCTAACGGCTGGCATTCCTCCGGAATGTTTCAACCACATCGGCAGGCCGAAGGATCGTCTGATTTGCCCGGACCGGGATGCCATTGAAATTGCCCCGGCCGGGATGCCATCGAAATAGTGCGGGCCGGAATTTTTTCGAATTTGCCCGGACCGGGGTTTTGGAGGAATCTGAGTCGTTAGCTGCGACCCCTCCGGGGCCGCCTGTAATGACATGGCCGATACCCGGGGTTCCTCCCGCTCCCCGCATGCGCGGGGTTCGCGGGATCCACCCCGCGCTAACGGCTGGCATTCCTCCGGAATGTTTCAACCACATCGGCAGGCCGAAGGATCGTCTGATTTGCCCGGACCGGGGTTCCATCGAAATTGTCCGGACCGGGGTTCCATCGAAATTGTCCGGACCGGGATTATTTCGAATTTGCCCGGACCGGGGTTTTCAGAGGAATCTGGGCCGTTGGATGCAACCCCTTCCGGTGCAGGATTCCGGAGGAATCCGAGGCATTAGCGCGGGGCAGATCCCGCGAAGCGGGAGAGGCCCCGGGATGTGAATGCACTAATCGATACGGTCCCGGAGGGATCGCAGGTACGATCAGGGCTACCTCTTCTCCGCCCCTCCGGGGGCGCCAAGACGATCACTCCGCCTCCAAGGCTTCCAGCTCCGCGCCGACCTTTTCCCAGCGCTCCATCTTGGCGGCCAGGTCCGTCTTCCAGTTCTCGTATTCGCGGACCCGTTCGGCCGTTTTCGCGCCCTGCTCGAAGAAGGCCTTGTCGGCCATGGCGACCTCCCGTTCGGCAATCTTCTCCTCCAGGTTGCTGATGGCCGTCTCCAGCTGCTGCAGCTCCCTTTTCAGCGGGGCCCGGGCCTCCTGCAGGCGGGCCTGCTGGCGGCGGCGTTCCTTCGGGTTAAGGGTATCCGGTTTCGGGTTACGTGTTGCGGGTTGTTGGTTACGGGTTACTGGTTTCTGGTTGCTGGTGGAAGGGCGAAAGAGGGCCTCCTGGTCGATCTTCCAGAGGTAGTCCTCGAGGTTCCCGGGAAAGACGCGGCAGGAGCCGGGCTGGATCTCAAGGATCTTGTTGACTACCGGATTGAGGAAGTGCCGGTCATGGGAAACGACAAAGGTGGTGCCCGGGAAGGAGCGCAGGGCCTCCTGCAGGACCTCCTTGCTGGCCATGTCAAGGTGGTTGGTGGGCTCGTCGAGGATGAGGAAATTGGCGGGGCAGAGGAGGAGGCGGGCCAGGGCCAGGCGGTTCTTTTCCCCGCCGGACAGGACCGAGACGGATTTGGACATGTCATCCCCCGAGAAGAGGAAGGCCCCGAGGATGGAGCGGACCTGAGTCTCGGCGGCCTTGACCGGGGGCTCCGAGGCGGCCTCGAAGACGGTCATGGAGGTGTCCAGTTCCTCGCTCTGGTCCTGCGCGAAATAGCCGATGTCGACCTGGTAGCCGGGGCGCACCTCCCCGCGCTCGACATTTTCCCGTCCGGCCAGGATGCGGGCCAGGGTGGATTTCCCGGCCCCGTTGAGTCCGACCACACCGATCCGGTCGCCCCGCTCAACCTTGAGCGAGAAGTTCCGGAAGACGGTCACCGGACCGTAGGCCTTGTCGATCGAGTCGACGGCGATGACCTCGTGCCCGCCGGGACGGGAAATGGGAAAGGTAAAGTGGATGGTCCGGTCGCTGTCCTCGGTCTCGATCCGCTCCACCTTGGCCAGTTGCTTGATCCGGCTCTGGACCTGGGTGGCCTTGCTGGCCTTGTAGCGGAAACGCTCGATGAAGCGCTCGGTCTGGGCGATTTTCCGGTCCTGGCTCTTGCGGGCCTTCTCCAGTTGCTCCATGCGCTCGGCCCGCTGGACGAGAAAGGAGGAGTAGTTGCCGGTATAGGGAACCAGATTCCCGGACTCGATGGAGAGGATGGAACTGCAGAGCTGGTCCAGCAGCGCCCGGTCGTGGGAAATAAGCAGGACGGCCCCCTCGTAGTTGCGGAGGAAGCCTTCCATCCAGCGCAGGGAATCGAGGTCGAGGTGGTTGGTGGGCTCGTCCAGCATCAGCAGGTCCGGCTCTTCCAGAAGCAGCCGGGCCAGGGCGATGCGCATCTGCCAGCCTCCTGAAAACTCCCCGCAGGAGCGTTGCAGGTCCCGGTCGCGGAAACCGAGGCCAAAGAGGATGGCCTCGGCCTTGGAGCGGAGTTTGTGCGCCTCGAGGTCCTGCAGCTGGTTGGTGTAGTGTCCGAAACGCTCCAGGCATTCCGCGTATTCCTCGCTTCCCGAGGGGAGCTGCTGGAGCTCCTCTTCGGTCCGGGCCAGGTGGGCGCGGACTGTCTGCACATCGTTGGCCGCCGCCTCGACCTCCTCGATGACCGGCCGGTCCCTCAGGACAATGCCCTCCTGCGGCAGGTATCCGAAACAAACGTCGCCCCGCTTCTCAAGGCTGACGTGGTCCGCTTCGCCCATCCCGTTGATGATTTTCAGGAGGGTGGTCTTGCCGCTCCCGTTGGGCCCGACCAGTCCCGTCCGGGCCCGCGGCTGCACCATGAAGGAGGCGTCCCGGAAGAGGATCTTCGGGCCGTAGGCGAGGTCCAGATTGTTGACCGTGAGCAACATGATGCAGTCCGGGAAGTGTGGGACAAATTCCCTGCCGTGCAATGGAAGAACCCGCCTGGATTGTTGAAATCTGCAATTCGCCCCGGGAAATTGCCCGTTCCCACGACAATTCAACCGCCTTTCCGGTTGAGGTTCGAATTTACCGTCGGGATGAAGATAGTAATGGCGTGTGTAAATTAGAATGTATGTTGTGGTAGTGTTAGAGCCCCGCCAATTCCGGCCAGATCCGTCTGGCGGGTGCATGTAATGGGTTTAGCTGGAGGAGTGGATCTCCTCCAGCTATGCCTGTTTCATTTTGACCCGGATCGGGGGCCATGTCTCCACTTCATGCTTCCCGCGCCTTATGTCTCACATTTTGATTAACATTCTGGCCGGCTGGGCTGGCCTGGCCCTGTTCATGACCGTCCTCTGGCGCTTTGCCATGGCCCGGGACAACGCCGGCTGGGTGGACTTCGGCTGGGCCCTGAGCCTGGTCCTGCTCCTGGCCTGGTATTCCCTTGTGGCCGGCGGCGAACCCTGGCGGAGGCTGTTCTACCTGGTCCTGGCCTCCACATGGGGGTTGCGCCTGAGCTGGCACATGTTCCAGCGGTTGCGCTCCGACCGGAACGAGGATCCGCGGTACCGTCTCCTGAGGGAACACTGGGGGGAATCGGCCAGGTGGAAATTTTATTTCTTCTTCCAGGCCCAGGGTCTGGCCAACGTTTTCCTTTCCCTGCCGGTTTACCTTCTCATGAGCAACCGGCGGGAGGATTTCAGCTTCTTTGACCTGGCCGGGGCCCTGGTGGTCGCGGCGGCGGTCCTGGGCGAGAGCCTGGCCGACCGCCAGCTCCGGCAGTGGAAGGCGGATCCCTCCAGCCAGGGCAGGACCTGCCGCAAGGGACTTTGGGCGGTGTCGCGACATCCCAACTACTTTTTCGAATGGGTGCACTGGCTGGCCTATCCGGTGCTTGGATTGTCACTACTGGGGACAACCCTGGCCGCCTGGTGGCCGCTGACCTTGCTGGGGCCCGTTTTGATGCTGCTCTTCCTGATTCGTTTCACCGGCATTCCCTACACCGAGAAGCGGGCCCTTGCCTCACGGGGCGAGGACTACCGGAAATACCAGCGCGAGGTCTCCGCCTTTTTCCCGTGGTTCCCCAAGTCGGAACCGCAGAGTTGAACCGTCACGGAATGAAATCAAACCCATGAGCCTCATCAACCTGGCCGAAAGACGCCTCCTTCCCGATTTCCTGGTTCGCATCGGCATTCGGCGGCTCCTCGCACAGCGCCTGCGGCAGGAGTCGGAAAGCAGGCTTCCTGTCGCTGCATTCGCCGACCAGCTGAAACAACTGCCCGTGGCGGTGGAGACGGAAAAGGCCAACGAGCAGCATTATGAATTGCCCTCCGATTACTTTCTGAGCGTGCTCGGTCCCCGTTTGAAATACAGCTGCGGCTGGTGGGAAAGCGGCACCGACACCCTGGAGTCCAGCGAGGAGGCCATGCTGCGGCTGACCTGTGAGCGGGCCCGGCTGGAAGACGGGCAGGGAATCCTGGAGCTGGGCTGCGGGTGGGGGAGCCTGACCCTGTGGATGGCGCAAAGATATCCGCGGGCCCGGATCACCGCGGTCTCCAACTCCCGGACCCAGCGCGCCTTCATTCTTGAGAGGGCCGCCGAGTGGGGCCTTTCCAATGTGGAGGTCCTGACCGCTGACATGAATTCCTTCCAGCCCAAGAAGACCTTCGACCGGGTTGTCTCGGTGGAGATGTTCGAGCATATGAAGAATTATCAGCTGCTGCTGCGGCGGATTGCCTCATGGCTGAATCCGGGGGGAAAGCTCTTTGTCCATATCTTCACCCATCGGGAGCTTTCCTATCATTTTGAGGATGCGGGGAAAGAGGACGACTGGATGGCCCGGTATTTCTTTACAGGGGGGACCATGCCCGGCGACGACCTGCTCCTGCAGTTCCAGGATGACCTTGAAATTGAGGACCACTGGCAGGTCAACGGGGTCCATTACAGCAAGACCCTGGAGGCCTGGCTGAGGAAGCAGGACGCCTGTGAAAAAGAGCTGCTTCCCTTGTTCGAGCAGACCTACGGCAGCCCGGAGGAAGCGCGGTTATGGGTCCAGAGATGGCGCCTGTTCTACCTCGCCTGCAGCGAACTGTTCCGCTACCGCGGCGGACGGGAGTGGATGGTCTCCCATTATCTTTTTGGAAAAGCTGGTTGAAATCCGTTCGGTATTCCGCACTGTCCGGTCTCCTTGGCGGGCCTCCCCGGCCGGCCGGTGTTCTAACCATCCTTCGATTAAAAACTGCATGAATTCAAAGAAACTGTGGCCTGTCTGGGCCATGGGGCTGTTGGCAGCAACCAGCCTTCGAGGAGACGACGTGTCGAGCGAGCAAGTGATCGAGCTCGAGGCGTTCATCGTCGAGGAAACCGCCCAGACCCAACCGGAAACGCTTTCCCCGATGACCGTCCGCCTGGACTCGATCTTCGGGGACGACCTGACTGTAGCGGAAATTCCGCGTGCCGTTACGGTCCTCTCGCCCGAGCTGCGCGAGCTGCTCCAGATTGATTCCTATGACTCGCTGGACCGCTACGGGGCGGGCACCCAGCGCCTGAATTACTTCGGTCTGGCCGGCTCCGCCTTCATCCGAGGGGCTCGGGCCGGCACCTATTTCAACGGCATGCTCCGGGCCTACCAGCGCAACGAGATGCCGATGAGTTTCGGGGCCCTGGAGGGAATGGAAATCATCAAGGGCCCGGTGCCCTCGTCCCTGAGCCCGACCCTCGTCGGCGGGGCCGTCAACCAGCGTCCCAAGACGCCGTACTTCGACCAGGCCCGGGGATCCGTGGAGCTGGAGGTTGGCTCATGGAACCTCTTCCAGCTGCAACTGGACTACGGGGCGCCGCTGATCCTTTTCGGCAAGCCGGCGGCCTACCGGCTCTCCTACACCGGGCACCGATCCGACCGGTTCTACGAGAACGTCCCGCATGACTTCGATTCCTTCTACGGGGCCGTTAAGATCAAGCTCTCCGAGCGCAACCGCCTCTCCCTAGCCGGAGAGGTATATGATTTCCGCAGCAGCGAGATCCCCGGCGTCAATCGTCCGACCGCGGAGCTCATCAACAGCGGCCGGTATGTCATTGGCGAGCCGGCCTCCCTGACCTCCAGCCAGTGGGGCGGGACGACGGTCCGCCGGCTGTTTGAATTCCCCTACAGCTTTGCCGTTAATCCGGCCCTCTTCGCACTGGCCGTGCCGGGAGATGTTGCCCGGGAGCAGATGGATCCGGCCCTCCTGGGCACCATGCTGGACCTGAATGACCCGGCGGTGATCGACACGATCTATGCGCCGGTGCCGGTGGATCAGATTCCCGGCTTCGCCGCCTGGGGCTATGACACCGCAGTCGAGGCCCTCGGGCAGGTCGACCGGCAGACCCAGGACGCCTACGTCTACACGCCGGAATACTTTGCCGCCGGGGGGCGGGCCCTGACCACCGAGCTCCCGCGCGACCGGGTCCTGGCCGATCCGGAGGACAAGGCGGATTCGCGGGACTACATCGGCTTTGCCGAGTTGGAGACCCGCATTGACGCCGACAACAAGCTGGTCAGCCGGTTCTTCGTGGAGCATCTGGATACGGAAAAAGCCTCCACCTACGGCTTCGCCTTCAATTCCCGGCAGACCATCCTGGAAGGGCGGGTGGAATACCAGAGAGCGTTCGCCAATTCGCGCAGCCACCTTTCCGTCGGCCTCGACCTGCGCCACACGGATGCCCATGTCCTGCAGGATTTCGATGCCGAGCCGTTCTCCCGT
>CAJXMX010000265.1 GCA_913056355.1 uncultured Opitutales bacterium | reverse complement strand
GAGGCCGAGGTTCAGGAAGCGCTGGCCGCGGTCATCCTGGCCCGGGACGCGGTGGAGCTGCGCGGGCAACAGGTCGAACTGGCCCGCGAGGGTCTGGAGGAAACGGGCCGCCAGGTGGAAGCGGCCCGGACATCCGGGGTCGAGCTGACCCGGGCCCGGCTGGCTCTCCGCCAGCAGGAATTCGCCCAGGCCCAGGCCAGCCGGGAACTGGAGGCGGCCCGCACGGCGCTGGCCTCCCTGTGGGGGCTCTCCCCGGCCCCGGACTTTTCGGTCGCCGGAAGGGTGGAATTGGAACCGGAATTACCCCGGCTGGAGGAGTTGCTGGCCGTCTTGCCCCGGACCGCCGCCCTGCGGCGCTTCGAGGCGGAGCGCGAGACCCGCGCGGCGGCACTCGAGCTGGAGCAGGCCCGGTCCAGTCCGGACCTGGAACTCTTCGGCGGCGGCCGCTACTTCAATGAAGGGGACGGGGAAGCCGCCTTTGTCATGGGGGTCGAGCTTCCGTGGACCCTGTTCAACAAGAATGCCGGGAATATCCGTTCGGCCCGGGCCCGGCTGCGCGGGGTGGACCACGAGCAGGCCGCGGCCGAACGGGACCTGACCGTCCGGCTCAGCGCCGCCTGGCGGACGCTTTCCTCCGCCCATGCCGATGTCCGGGCCCTCGAGCAGGACCTTCTGCCCGCGGCCGAACAGACCCTGGCCGAGACCGAGGCCGGCTACCAGCGGGGCCAGTTCACCCTTCTCTCCGTCCTCGACAGCCGGCAGGCCCTGTTCGGGATCCGTGAAGCCTGGCTGGAGTCCATGAACCGCTATGCCTCCGCCCTGGCCGAGGTGCGGGCCCTGACCCGGCCCGCCGGAATCAACCGTTAACCTTTCAAGCACACTTACAATGAACTCAATTTATCACTACAAATTCATTCAAATGCGCCGCTGGGTTTCGCTGCTGGCCCTTTCCGGGGCAGTCATGGTTTCCCAGGCCCAGACTCATGAGGACCATGATGGCCACGATGATGGCGGGGCTCCGCATGGGGAGCATACTGAAGATGCCGATTCCCATGAAGGCCATGACGAACACGAGGAGATCGTGCGCCTCTCGCCGGAGGTTTTGGAGGAATTCGGCATCGAGCTCGGCCAGGCCGGTCCGGGGGTGCTGCACGAGCAGGTGGTCCTCCCCGGCGAGATCCGCTTCAACCGGGAGACCCTGGCCTACGCCACGCCCCGCTACGAGGGGACGGTCCTCTCCATCAAGGTCCGGCTGGCCGACCGGGTGACCAAGGGGCAGGTGCTGGCCACCCTGGAGAGCACCGGCACCTTGCGGCCCTTCGAGATAACGGCGCCCTTTGACGGGGTCATCGTGGCCTACGACATAACCCCCGGACAAACCGTCGAGGCCGGGGCCGCGCTCTTCACCGTGGCCGACCTTTCCACAGTCTGGGCGGACCTGCAAATCTACCAGCGGAACCTGATGCAGATTCACGAGGGGCTCCCGGTCCGGATTGTCGGCGGCCACGACCTCTCTGGCTACAGCGGCACCATCGCCTACATTTCCCCGACCGTCGACGAGCATACCCGGACCGGCCTGGCCCGGGTGGTGGTGGACAATCCGGAGGGAGCCTGGCGCCCGGGGCTGTTCATCAAGGGGATCGTTTCCACCGACGAGCATCCGGTGGATCTCATGGTTCCCCGGACGGCGGTACTGAAATTTGAAGGGAAAACGGTCGTCTTTGTCCGGGAGGGAGACGGTTTCGAGCCGCGGCCGGTTCAGCTCGGGCACAGCGATGACACGTTCTACGCCGTCGAGTCCGGTCTTGAACAGGGTGAGACGATTGTCCTCCGCAACGGGATTTCCCTCAAGGCCGAGCTTGGCAAAGGATCCTTCGGCGGACACGGGCACGCCCATTGATCGGGGAGAGTAGCGGCATGTTGAATACACTTATTGAAAAGGTACTCCGGAACAAGCTGGTCGTCGTCCTCCTGACCCTGGCGGTCATCGCGGGCGGTTATGCCAGTTACAAGAAACTGCCGGTGGACGCCTTTCCGGACGTCTCCCCGGCGCTGGTCCAGGTCTTCACCGTGACCTCCGGCCTCGGGCCGGAGGAGGTGGAGAAATTCGTCACTTTCCCCGTGGAGGCGGCCATGAGCGGCCTGCCCCGCGTGACCGAGATCCGTTCCGTCTCCAATTTCGGGCTCTCGGTGGTCAACGTCTACTTCGAGGAGGGGACCGACATCTATTTCGCCCGGCAGGTGGTCGGGGAACGGCTGCAGGAGGCGCGGGAGTCCATTCCGTCGGGATTCGGCGAACCGGAGATGGGCCCCATATCCACCGGGCAGGGCCTCGTCCTGTACTACAACCTGATCGACACCACCGGCGAGTACAGCCTGGAGGAGCTGCGCTCGCTGCAGGACTGGGTGGTCAAGTACAACCTCCAGACGGTCCCCGGGGTGACCGAGGTGCTGGGCATCGGGGGTTATGTCAAGCAGTTCCAGGTCAACGTGGATCCCGATGCCCTCCTGCGCTACAACCTGGCCCTGCACGAGGTCATCGGGCGGGTGGAGGCCAACAACCAGAACGTCGGCGGGCAGTTCCTGGAGCGCAACGGGGAGATGTTCATCGTCCGTTCCGAGGGGCTGGCCGGCAATATCCACGATCTCGAGAATATTGTCGTCTCGCACGAGGACGGCACCCCGGTGTACCTGCGCGACATCGCGGACATCGGGATCGGCGGCGAGATCCGCCAGGGACTGCAGACCCGCAACGGCGAGGAGGAGGTCATCTCCGGAATGGTGGTCAAGCTCTACGGGACCAATTCCTCGACGGTCATCAACGCGGTCAACGACAAGCTGCAGGAGATCCAGGAGGCCCTGCCGGAGGGCATCGAGATCGATCCCTACTACCAGCAGAAAACCCTCGTCGAGTCCTCGGTGAGCACTGTCACCACCGCCCTCCTGCAGGGGATCGGCCTGGTGGTGCTGGTCCTGCTGGTCTTCATCGGCGGGTTCCGGCCCAGCGTTGTAGTGGCTCTTTCAATACCCTTCTCGGTGCTCTTCGCCACGACGGCCATGTATTACCTGGGGATCTCGGCCAACCTGATGTCCCTCGGCGGCCTGGCCATCGCCATCGGGATGATGGTCGACGGCACCATCGTCATGGTCGAGAACACGGACCGGCTCCTGCGCGGTTCCCCGGCGGGGGAGGGCAAGATGGAGCTGGTGGCCCGGGCCTGCCGGGAGGTGGCCAAGCCGATCACCTTCGCCATCCTGATCGTGGTCCTGGTCTTTATCCCGCTGTTCACCCTGCACGGGGTGGAGGGGAAGATGTTCCGTCCGCTGGCCTACACCGTTTCCCTGGCCATGTTCGGGTCCCTGGTCTACGCCCTGCTCGGGGCTCCCGTCTTCGCCTTCCTCTTCATGTCCCGGCCCCGTCGCAAGGATGCCGCCGAGGGAAAGGCCCCGCGCGAGATGTGGCTGGTCCGGGGGCTGGTCGCGGTCTACCGCCCACTGGTGACCTTCTTTGTCCGCTTCCGGATACTGGCCCTCGGGCTGGCAATCATGCTGCTGGGGATCGGCCTCCTGGTCTTTCCCCGGCTGGGCTCGGAGTTCACTCCCCGGCTGATGGAAGGCGACATCATCGCCAACCTGACCATGGCGCCCTCGGTTTCCCTGGAGGAGACGCAACGCAACACGATGATTGCCGAGAAACGCCTGCTGGAGGTTCCCGAGATCGCGCAGGCGGTCTCGCGCATCGGCCGCGGTGAGGTGGGAGCCCACGCCGACCCGATCAACACCGTGCACATGATGGTCGTCCTCAAGCCGAAGGACCAGTGGCGGGATGGCTTTACCCAGACCGATATCGAAAACGCCATGCGGACCAAGCTGGACGGCATGCCGGGCGTGCTGGTCAACATTACCCAGCCGATCCAGCTCACCGTCGACGAGTTGATCGGCGGCACCAAGGCCCAGCTGGCCATCAAGCTCTTTGGCCCGGACCTGGATCTCCTCAAGGAAAAGGGGGACGAGATTGCCGGGGTGGTCCGCGAAATCGACGGGGCCGCGGACGTGCAATCCGGACAGATCACCGGCGCCCCGCAGATCGTGGTCCGTCCGGACCGCGAGGCGATCGCCCGGCACGGGTTGAACCTGGCCGAGGTGCAGGAATTGATCGAGGCCGCGGTCGGGGGCGTCGAGGCCGGACAAATCTACGAGGGGGTCCGGCGCTACGACATCTACGTGCGCTACAAGGAAGCGGCCCGAAGCACCATGGAGGACCTGCGGCACCTGATCGTCCGCACC
Source organism: uncultured Opitutales bacterium (assembly GCA_913056355.1). Classification (GTDB taxonomy): domain Bacteria; phylum Verrucomicrobiota; class Verrucomicrobiia; order Opitutales; family Oceanipulchritudinaceae; genus Oceanipulchritudo. The sequence goes on along the minus strand of CAJXMX010000265.1, from coordinate 2,114 downwards.
GCTGAGGCAGCCCTTATCCCGCTCGACGAGATTGCGGAAATAATGGAGGTGACCGGCCCGTTGATGATTGTCCGGGAGAATACCCAGCGGTATCTGCAGATTCAGTCCAACGTCGTGGGTCGGGACATCGGGGGCTTTGTCGCCGAGGCCCAGGCGGCCATCGACGCCGAGGTCGACCTGCCCCCCGGCTATCTGGTCAGCTGGGGCGGGCAGTTTGAACTGCAGCAGGAGGCCAACCAGAGGCTGGCCGTGGTCATCCCGGTCACCCTGGCCCTGATTTCCCTGCTGATCTACATGTCCTTCGGCTCAATCAAGAACACCGCCCTGATCCTCTTCAATATTCCCCTGGCCCTCGTCGGGGGCGTGGTCGCCCTCTGGATTGCCGGGGAGAATCTTTCCGTCCCCTCCAGTATCGGCTTCATCGCCCTCTTCGGGATTGCCCTCGGTAACGGCATGGTCCTCGTCACCTACCTGAACCAGCTTGTCCTTGAGGGAATGGAAATCACCGAGGCCAGCATCCAGGCCGCCTGCCTGCGGGTCCGCCCGGTCCTCATGACCGCCGGGACCACCGCCCTCGGCCTGCTCCCGCTCCTGCTCTCCACCGGAACCGGAAGCGAGGTCCAGCGGCCCCTGGCCATTGTCGTCACCGGAGGGCTCATCTCCTCGACGATCCTGACCCTCCTGGTCCTGCCAGCGCTGTATAAATGGTTCGCAATTAACCCGGTTAGGGCCCGAAAACAGGGCTTGATTGACCATTAAGTCTCACGCCATCAACAGCTTCGGGAGGTCCGACCCCGATCCGCCTTGCATTCCGGGAAACTTTCATACCACCATGAGGTTACCAGTGGGGACCTGACTTATGGATGGATGGGCAAGGCAGAGGCGTTGGCGGGCGGATTTTCCGGGACTGAAATTCGGCTTTGGCGGCTTGTTCCTGGTGGCTGTCCTGATGGTCATGGGATGTTCGTTTTCCACGGCCCTGCAGGCTCCGCCGGACACCGGCCAGAGGCGTTTTCTGGTGACCGAGTTCGGGGCGGATCCGGGCGGCCAGCGGGATTCCACCGCGGCCATCGAGGCGGCCATCGAGGCCGCGGGTTATTATGCGGCCGAGGACCGGCGGCACGAGGTGGTGTTTCCCGAAGGCACCTACAAGGTGATGCCGCGGGGTATTCTGCATTTGCGGATCTGGGAAAAGCGCGACGGGGAGTGGAGCCTGCTGGCTGACGAGCCGGAGGATACCCGGGTCGGGAACTGGATCATCTCCGATGAGGAGCCGGAAGCTTCCCTCGGCGGCGAGGGCGACCACTACCTCAACCGGACCCGCAACCGGGTCTGGCGCAAGGAATCCGGCCAATGGCTGGTCCAGGGGCCCATCCTCCTCGGCCGGGGAGAAGGCTGGCGGGCGGACTTCTTTCCGCCAATTCCGGAGGATCCGGAGACGCTCTGGATCCAGTACCGGCTCAGGCACACCAACCCGCGGCGATCGGTCCTGCGCCTGACCCCGGACGCCAATTTTATTTCCATCATCCAGGAGGAGGGAGCGGTCATAGACTTCCGCTGCTGGGGGGATGTGGACCCGATGGATTACGAGGTCAGCAACGCCGAAACGGGGGAGCAGCTGGATATGAATTCACGCGCATACCTGCGGGCCGACGGCAAGTGGTGGATGAGTGATGACGGAACCGCTACCGCGGAGGGCATCGCCACCGCGGCAAAAGCGCCGGGCAAGCAGGCCCAGGTGGTGGTCAGGACGGCGATTCCCCCCGAAAAATGGTTTCCGGAATTTTCCGGGTCCGAAAACAACGCCCACCGGGGCAATTTCATCGTCTTCGCCCGGGACCGGGGCGATAAGCGGGACTACCGCGGGATCTGGTTCCTGAACCCGGTCTGGAAGGGGAATTGCAGCTTCAATTTCAAGCACAACTGGTACACCCTGTACCATGACCTCGAGGAGTGGGACATCAACAACAAGGGCATCGCCTTCACCTGGGGCAGGAATGGCAACCTGTACGATATCCGGCTCCGGGGAGGACATATTTCCGGATTCCGCGGGGAACAGGTCTATGCCGGTGGAGGGATGGTCAAGGAGATCACCATCGAGGGAACCGAGATCA
>CAJXMX010000264.1 GCA_913056355.1 uncultured Opitutales bacterium | reverse complement strand
CGACTTTCGGGGGCATCCTCCTCAAGAGCAAGCCGCCGGCCGAGTACGGCGAGCCGGCCCTCGAGGTCAACATTACCGGCTACCAGTGGTGGTGGGGCTTTGAATACCCGGAGGAGGGCATCCATACCGCCAACGAGCTGGTTTTCCCAGCCGGCAAGGTGGTCAAGCTGAACCTCCGGTCCAACGACGTCATCCACAGCTTCTGGCTGCCCAAGCTGGCCGGCAAGACCGACCTGGTCCCGGGGCAGCACAACACCATGTGGATCCAGGCTGACGAGCCGGGCTACTTCTGGGGACAATGCGCCGAGTACTGCGGGGATTCCCACGCCTACATGCTGTTCCGGGCCAAGGCTCTTTCGGAAGAGGACTACGCGGCCTGGCTGGAAGGCCAGAAGCAGGCCACCGTGTCCGCGGACGGAAATTACACCCCGGTTGATCCCGGCCAGCAGGAGGACCTCGTCCTGCACGGGGCCGAGTTGTTCAAGGACAACTGCGCGCGTTGCCACAGCGTCGACTCCAAGGTCCAGACCATGGGCCCGAACCTGGCCCACTTCGGCAGCCGCAGCAGCATCGCCGCCGGCTGGCTCGAGAACGAGCCGGATAACCTGGCCCACTGGATCCTGCATCCCGACCAGGTCAAGCCGGGCAACTTCATGTGGAACGGCTTTCCCGATCCCAACAACCCCGGCGGCCCGCCACAGATGGAGGGACTCATGGACGCCAACCTGACCGCAGCCGACGCCGAGGCCCTGGCTGCCTACCTGATCACTTTGCAGTAACCCAGGAAACTTAAATGTCTACGACTGACGCAACTTACGGAATCTGGAACCGGCCGCTCAAGAAGACCGGCATCGTGGGTTTCCTGACCACCGTCGACCACAAGAAGATCGGTATCGGATACGCCATCGGGGCCCTGTTCTTCCTCCTCGTCGGGGGAGTGGAGGCCCTGATCATCCGCCTCCAGCTGATGGTGCCGGAGAACAACCTGGTCGACGCGCGAACCTACAACGAGCTCTTCACCATGCACGGGACGACGATGGTCTTCCTGGCCGTCATGCCGCTCAGCGCCGCCTTCTTCAACTACATCATGCCGCTCCAGGTGGGTGCCCGCGACGTGGCCTTCCCGCGCCTCAACGCCCTTGGCCTGTGGTGCTTTTTCGTCGGCGGCATCGTGGTCAACCTGAGCTGGCTCTACCAGGTGGCGCCGGCCATCGGCTGGTTCGGCTATGCGCCTTTGACCACCAAGCCCTACAGCCCGGACATCGGGACCGACTTCTGGATCGTCGGCCTGCAGATCCTCGGGATCGCCTCCCTGGCCGGCTCCTTCAACTTCATCACCACCATCCTCAACATGCGGGCTCCGGGCCTGAGCATGATGCGGCTGCCGGTCTTTACCTGGATGACCCTGGTCACCTCCTTCCTCATCATCCTGGCCTTCCCGCCGATCACCATCGCCCTGGTCGAGTTGATGTTCGACCGCCACTTCGGAACCCATTTCTTCGATGTGGGCGGCGGCGGCAAGCCGATTCTCTGGCAGCACCTGTTCTGGATCTTCGGCCACCCGGAAGTGTACATCCTGATCCTTCCGGCGATGGGCATTATCTCCGAGGTCCTCCCGGTCTTCTCCCGCAAGCCCCTCTTCGGCTATCCGCTGGTGGTCTTCTCCGGGGCGGTCATCGGTTTCCTCGGCTTCGCGGTCTGGAGTCACCACATGTTCACCACCGGGCTGGGCATCGTGGCCACCTCGGCCTTCGCCTTCCTGACCATGCTCATTTCCATTCCCACCGGGGTGAAGATCTTCAACTGGATCGGGACCCTCTGGGGCGGGCGCATCCGCTTTACCACCCCCATGCTCTTTGCCCTCGGATTTATCTGGATGTTCATGCTCGGCGGCTTCACCGGGATCATGCACAGCTCGCCGCCCGTCGACGCGCAGCAGCAGGACTCCTATTTCGTCATCGCCCATTTCCACTATGTCCTCATCGGCGGTTCCATCTTCGCCCTCCTGTGCGGGATCTACTACTGGTTCCCCAAGGTGACCGGAAAGCTGATGAACGACAACATCGGCAAGCTGCTCTTCTACACCATCTTCGTCGGCTTCAACCTGGCCTTCTTCCCGATGCATATCCTCGGGATGACCGGGATGCCGCGCCGGACCCATACCTACAAGGCCGAGATGGGTTGGGCCGAGCCCAATTTCTGGTCCACCATCGGGGCCCTGATCCTTGGCTTCGGGATCCTCTTCGTCGTCATCCAGCTCATCTACAGCTGCTTCAGGGGCCAGCCTTCCGGCGAGAATCCCTGGGATGCCCGGACCCTCGAATGGGATACCAGCAGCCCCCCCAAGGAGTACAATTTCGGCTACACGCCGGTCATTCATTCCCGTGACCAGGTCTGGGAAAACAAGTACGGGGCGGCTGAAAAGAAGATGGGCAAGATCGCCCCGGGGCCTCACGGCATCCACATGCCGGACCAGTCATGGTGGCCGCTCATGGTCGCCATCGGGCTCTTCATCTCCGGCATGGGGGTCATTTTCCACCACCAGCCGATGAGCACGCTCCTGCCCTTCCTGCCCGAGGGCATTCATTTTCATATCCTCTACTTCACCGGGTTCGGAATGGTGGTGACCTTCATGAGCATTATCCTGTGGGCCATCGAGGGCCCCGGTGGCTATCACCTGCACCCGACCGCGGAAGAGCTGGAGGGAGCGGTGCAACCCGACCCGCAGCAGGGAGGACACCACTGAGGAGGCTTGAGCTAGAGATTGAGCTAGAGCTAGAGATTGAGATAGAGCTAGGGATAGAGAAGTAGACGAAGACTTGGATTGGAAACTTGATATGTCAGATTTAGCAGCACACGCGGATCCGCTGGAGGAACTGAAACAGACCAACACCGGGGTCGAGAACAAGAAGATGGCCATGTGGGCCTTCCTGGCCTCGGACTGCATGTTCTTCGGGACCCTCATCAGCACTCACCTGATCTACCGGAAGATCTACCCGACCGTGGTCGACCCGACGCAGATCTTCAGCATCGAGCTGACCGGCTTCAGCTCCTTCATCCTGCTCATGAGTTCCTTCCTGATGGCGCTGACCGTCTCCTCCGCGCATAAGGGGAACCTGACCAGCATGCGGACCTTCCTGCTCGGGACCATCCTCTTCGGGGGCGTGTTCCTTGGCGGCCAGGTCTACGAATTCTCCCACTTCGTCCACGAGAAGGGCCTGACCCTGAGCAGCAGTGTCTTCGGGTCGACCTTCTACACCCTGACCGGGACCCACGGGATCCACGTCGCACTGGGGGTCTTCTGGCTGGCCATGTGGTTCTTTGCCACCCTGCCGAAAAAGTTCTCCCAGTTCACCCGCGAGGAGCGTCTGCCGGCACAGCTGATCACCTTCTGGGTGGCCCTGCCGGTGGTCATGGTGCTGGTCTATTTCATCCACCATCATTCAACCGCCTACCTGTTGATCGCGGCCGGCTGGCTGGTCCTGTTCCCGGTCCTGATGCTGGTCACCACGCCCCTGCGCGGCCGCTACAGCCATGTCAATGCCCTCGACGTGGAGACGGCCGGCCTCTACTGGCACTTCGTGGACATTGTCTGGATCATTATTTTCACCGCTGTCTATCTCGTTGAATACCTGTAAGACCGGATCCCCATGAGCAAACCAACCGAACATCCCGAGCCGAGTTTCAACACCCACGTCCTCGACGAGCACCAGAAGTATTTCACGTTCTTCAACGTGGCCATGGCCCTGATCCTGATCACCGCCATCGAGCTGGTCATCGTCTATCTGCCGATCAATATCATGATCGTCTTTTGTGCGCTGGCCATTCTTTCCATGGTCAAGTTCCTGGCCGTCATCTGGTGGTTCATGCACCTGCGCTGGGACCGGGCCCTGTGCACCATCCTGTTCATGATCGGGCTCCTGGTCGCCACCGGGACCGTCACCGCGCTCCTCTTCATGTTCGAGGTCGATCCCAACGGGGCGCCGATGTGACAAGCAATCTCTAGCTCTAGCTCTATCCCTGGCTCCAGCTATGGGTAAAGGCTAGAGATAGAGATAGGGCTAGGGATAGGGATTTTGAGGACATGGTTCAATGGGTCCACTGGCATACGGAGCCGGCGCTGCTGATCGGGATTCTGGCGGCCTGCTGGCTCTATTTTGTGCTGATCGGGCCACTACGGGACAAGGTGGATCCGGAGGCCGGTTTCCCCGGGGCCTCGGCGGCCTGGTTCCTGGCTGCGGCGGCCAGCTTCTACATTGCGGTCGGCTCGCCCATTGACGCCATGGGGGAGAGTTTCCTCTTCAGCGCCCACATGGTGCAGCACAACCTTTTGATGTACGTCAGCGCGGTCCTCACGGTGCTGGCCCTCCCGGGCTGGCTGGTGGACGGCCTGCTGGCCAAGTCGGCCCGGGTTGAGCGGCTGGTCCGGTTCCTGGTCCATCCGCTGGTGGCCGGTTTCTGCTTCACCTTCGTCTTCTGTGTCTGGCATTTTCCGGCCCTCTATGAGGCGGCGCTGCACAACAAGGTCATCCACATGGTTGAGCACCTGACCATGTACGGCGCTTCCGTGCAGATGTTCTGGCCCATCCTGAACCGGGCCAGCCGGACACCGCGGATGAACTGGGGCCTGCAGATCATCTACATTTTCCTCCTCATGGTGGCCCAGATTCCGCTCTTCGGGATCCTGACCTTTTCCACCGAGGTGCTTTACCCGACCTACGACCTGGCGCCGCGGATCAGCTTTCTCGATCCCATGTCGGACCAGGTCCTGGGCGGCCTGCTGATGAAGGTGGCCAACATGATTGTCAGCCTCTGGCTGATCGGCCGGGCCTTCTTCCTGTGGAACCGGGAACAGGAGAACGAGGGTCCTCAGGTCCTTGGGCTGCGGAGCAGCGACCAGGCCAGGCCGTAGCGCAGGTTGTGGAAGGAGTGGATCAGTTCCACGGCCCCGGCCAGCTCCATGACCACCGAGAAAGTGAGCAATGCCGCCGGGAAGATGTCCGCCCGGGCGGCGGGGATCAGGCTCCGGGAGATCCGTTCCGCAATGGGCTGGCTGTTGACCCGCTCCTTCAGCCCCTCGATAGTGGAGCGCTTGAAGACCATCGCGGTGTCGGTATCGTCCTCCACCCCGGCCTCGGCCAGGCAATGGCGCAGGGCCGCGAGCCCGCCGCTGCAGCCGATCAGGGGCGGCCGGGGATCGACGGCGCCGGCCTCGATGGAGGCGCGGACATGCCCGGCCAGGGCCTCCTGTTCCTCCGCGGGAAGGGGCAGCTCCGGTTGGCTGAAAAACCGCTCCGTGAGCCGCACGGAACCCAGCGGCAGACTGGTCCGGAAGCGCACCTCGCCCCGCTCGAAGCGGATCAGCTCGAGGCTGCCGCCGCCGAGGTCGAAGACGGTGAAATTGTCATAAATGTCGCCGATGGCGGGATCGGTGCGGACCCCGAGGGCGATTCCCTCGGCCTCCTCCTCGCCGCTGAGGATCTCCGCCATGCATCCGGTAGCCTCCGCGATCCCCTCCATGAAACGGACCCCGTTTCCGGCCGAGCGGACCGCGCTGGTGGCCACGATGCGGATATTGTCCCCGGCCCCCAGCCCCACGCATTCGCGCCAGAGTTCCTCCACAGCCCTGATGCCGGCCTGGATCCGGTCCTCCGCCAGGCTGGGATTCTCCCTGCTGATGCCCTTGCTGATCCGTACCTCAAGGGTGTGCTCGTGAACGATTTCCAGGCCGAACCGGCCCGGGCCGCGTTCCGCCACCAGAGCCTTGATGGAGTTGCTGCCGATGTCGATGATCCCGACACGCGCCCTCATAGCTGGTAATCCTGCTTGGCGATAAGGACCACAAATTCCCCCTTGGAGGAACCCTTGGCGAAACGCTCCTTCACCTCCCCGATGGGCCCGGTAAGAACGGTCTCATGCTGCTTGGTCAGCTCCCGGGCGATGCAGATGACCCGGTCCGGCCCGAGGACCGCCTCCGCATCCTCGATGAACTTGTCGATCCGGTGGGTGGATTCAAAGTAGACCTGGGTTTCCCGGGCCCCGGCCGTTTCCTCGAAGTGCCGCAGGCGGGCGGCCCGTTTGGGCGGCAGGAAACCGACAAAGCGGAAGCTGTCGGTGGGCAGTCCGGAGATGGAAAGGGCGGCGATGACCGCACTGGCGCCGGGTATGGAGGTGACCATGACCCCGGCCTTGCGACAGGCCCGGACCAGTCGGAAGCCCGGATCGCTGATCCCGGGGCTGCCCGCATCGCTGATCAGCCCGCAGGATTCACCGGACTGGATGGCGCGGACGACTTCCTCCGCCAGGGCGCTTTCATTATGCTCGTGACAGGGAATGAGGGTGCGCTCGATTCCGAGGTGATTGAGCAGTTTGCGGGAGTGGCGCGTGTCCTCCGCGTAGACCTT
>CAJXMX010000263.1 GCA_913056355.1 uncultured Opitutales bacterium | reverse complement strand
CGGAGCCCTGTTCGCAGCGGACGACCAGGGACTCGGCGTTGGCCCCGACCAGGACTTCGACCGGATAGCCTTCCAGTTGGTCCGTCAGGTCCTCCTCGTTGTCCAGCTTGAAGCTGGAGACCCCGAAGGGATTCCGCTTGCGGACCAGGGAACGCACGATGAGGTGCCCGTCGGATTCCCCGTCGGCGATGGCCGCCACGGTCTTGCGCTGGTCGCTGACAAAGACGTCGATACCGATCAGCTCGGAGCCCTCAGGCCCCAGTTGTTCGGCCGGGTCCCATTCCAGGTCGACGTCAATGGTCCGGGATCCGTCGGCGGCAAACACGGGTTTGTAGAGCACCTTTCCGGTCAGGTACTGGCCGTTGGAGAGCCCCAGGGCCAGAAGCTGGAGCTCCTGGAGGTAGGAGACGCTGGTGATGGTCGCCTTTTCGGGGAGGGGAACGTCTTCCCGGCGCACATCCCGGCTGCCGTGCAGGTCGTGGAAACTCAAGTGTCCCTCCTCGTCCAGCAGGAAGGGATATTCCGCCCATTCATCGACCCCGATCAAAATGGAACCGCGCTGGCCTGAGGGGAGGTCGCCAATGCTTTCCACCGAGGCGCCGCGGAAGAGGGGAATGATCTCGGCCAGGATGAAGAAGAATATCCCGAAAATGGCGATGATGACCCCGAGGCCGCCGACAAAGATGAACCGGGTCATAAACCGGTCCAGCCGCAGGGTTCCCCTGGAAACCTCGAACCGCCGCGGGTCTGGGACCCGCTGGCGGCTGGAAGAGGTTCCCGGATCAGGATTCCGGTCTTGCTGGGAGTTCATCATTCGATCGGTTCAGGCCGGGCAATGATCAGAAGCGTATCGCCGGTCGGTCAACCTACTTCTCCAAATCCGCGATATACCGGGCGGCGATTTCTGCGGGAAGCGGGTAATAGCCGTCCTTGACGACAATCTCCTGCCCTTGCTTGGAGAGAACAAACTTGAGGAATTCCCTGGTCAGGGTGTTCAGTTCCTCCACGGGATTCTTGTTGATGTAGATATACAGCAGGCGGGCCAGCGGGTAGTCGCCGGAAAGGCAGTTGGCCATGCTCGGCTCGTACAGTTTTCCCCCGTCGGCGGAGAGGGAAAGGACCTTGACCCCGGAGGTCTTGTAGCCGATGCCGGAGTATCCGATCCCGTAAAGGTCGCTGCCGATGCCCTGGACCACGGCCGAGGAGCCGGGCTGTTCCTTCACGGTGGCCTTGTAGTCGCCCTTGAGGAGGGTCACGTCCTTGAAAAAGCCATAGGTCCCGGAGGCACTGTTACGACCGTAGGTGGAAATGCTGCGGGAAGCCCAGTCGCCTTCCATGCCGGCCTGGCCCCAGGTCTCGATAGGCTCGCCTCCGCGTTTCAGGGTGCTGGAGAAAATGCTGTCCAGCTGCTTCAGGCTGAGCCCCTCAAGGGGATTGTCCTTGTGGACAAAGACGGCCAGGGCATCGAGGGCAACCCCGATCTGGTAGGGCTTGTAACCGTACTTGGCCTCGAACTTGTCGATTTCAGAACTCTTCATTTCCCGGCTCATGGGCCCGAGCTGTGCGGTCCCCTCGATCAGGGCCGGGGGAGCGGTGGAGGAGCCCTTGCCCTCGATCTGGATGTGGACGTTCGGGTAGATGGCCTGGAAGGACTCGGCCCACAGGGTCATCAGGTTGTTGAGCGTGTCGGAGCCGATGGAATCCAGGTTTCCGGAAACGCCCGGAACCGGTTCATAGACCGGCAGATCGGGATCCACATCGCCGGCGAAGCTGAGTTGGGTGCCGAGGCCGGCCAGGGCCAGGGCGAGAATCATTTTTGTGTTTTTCATTGTGTTGTACTTTCGTTACCAGGAAAGGCGAATCGCCGAGGTGAATCCGTAGCCGCTGAAGGCACCGCCGTCGGCGGCCGAATCCTTGACCTCGGTTAACTGGAAGCCGTTTTGCCACTTCAGTTTGTGGCCGTAGATGTACGTGTTGAGGCCGAAATAGAGAACCTCGATCCGGTCGCCGCGACCGGAAGCGACCTCCCGTTCATAGCGCCCGATGCTGAGGCCGTTCGGGTCCGAGCTGTTGACGTAGGTGTACTGGGCGACCAGCTGAAAGGTCTCATTGATGTCGAAGAAGGGCATGATCTCGAAGCCCCAGATGTCGTTGCCGTTGAAGGCTCCGGCCCAGGAGAGGTCGGCCCAGAGGTGCCAGCGGTCGTTGTCATACTGGCCATTGAGGGAGACCACGTCACCGAGAGCCTTGGTCCCCGAAAGGTTGGATTCCTCGTTTTTGACATAGTCCAGCCGGAGGAGCGCCTTGTCGACATTCAGGCCGGGGCCGAAATCATAACCGACTGAGGCCAGGCCGAAGATCCCGGCGTCACCGACATTCTCAAACTCGTCGCCATTGTCGTTGGAGAAGATGCCCACGAAGTAGCTCCATTCACCGGAATCCCCGGAAACGGATACCCCGGTAAAGTACTCCGAGGTGAACCAGACGTTCTCGTTCAGCTTGCTGCGCTCGGTGGTGATCAGGGACTTGGAGGATGTCGCGCCGTCAAGCGTGAACCCCGCGGACTGCTTGCCCACCTTGATGCCCCATCCGGTGTCCGATTTCCAGCCCACGTAGGCATCGGTCAGCTTGTTGTGCAGCGGGTCCGCGGTTTCCACGTTGAGATCGCTCTCCACGTGGACCGTGAAGTCCTGGAAGACCGTGGCCTTGAAGCCGGCCCGGGCGCGGCGCCAGGTCCAGCCGTCCCAGTCACCGAGGTCGTCATCGTCAACGTGGGAATAGTCGTACTGCAGGCGGCCGGTGAAGGCCAGTTTCTGCAGGAAGGCGTTGTCCTTGTTGGAATACAGGGTCGCGTAACCCCATATGTTGTCAAAGGTGTCCTTGGTGCTCGACTCGGCATCTTGCAGGAAAGGGCACAGGGTCAGGGTCGCCAGCAGGGCCAGCGGGATCAGTTTTTGCTTGGTCATGGTCTCTTCATAATATCGGCCTGCCTTCGGGCGCGGCCGATGGTTCACATCATTCGCCGACCAAAATTCTCTCCCTCGATGACAACTCAAACAGATAATCGGGACCTGTCGCACAATTTACAGGGCCGCCATAATTGTCACCCGATTGTAACCTTTGCCCGGTGGGGTGTTTCCTCGGGAAACTGGGGTATTTACACCGGAGGGTTGCCAATTCTCCCGGTTTCTCCCAATCTGGAATTAACTCTCTGAAGCGATGCGAAACAAAAAAACCATCTGGGCCGCCGTTGTTGTCGGCCTGTTCCTCCTCTACACACTTGTTGGTTTCCTCCTGGTGCCATGGATTGTCAAAGGCCAGATGCTGAAGCGTTTGCCGGAATACCTGGACCGGGAGGTGGCGGTGGAAAAGGTCCGCTTTAATCCTTACACTTTGGTCTTACAGATTGAGGGATTCTCGGTGACCGGCAAGGACGGCGAACCGCTCATCGGCGCCGGCCACTTCCTGGTCAATGTCCAGGCCAGCAGTGTATTCAAGGGCGGGCTGATGCTGAAGGAACTGGAGCTGGACCAGCCTTTCATCCGGATCGTCCGGGACGATTCAGGGGAATTGGCGGTCACGGATCTCCTGCAAAAGTACGGATCCCCCGCGGAGACGGAACCCGAAGTGCCCGAGGAGGAAAAGGAAATGTTCCTGGTTCGGGTGTATAACCTGTCCGTGCGGGACGGAAGGTTGAGCTTCCTCGATAACAGCACGGAGATTCCCTACAGCAAGGAAGTGGAAAATATCCGCTTTGACCTGGCCAACCTGAGTACGGCCGCCGAGGAATCCGGCTCTTTCGAGTTTGGAGCGCAATCCGAAGGAACCGAATCCTTCTTCTGGTCGGGCACCCTGGGCCTCAACCCGGTCGTGCTGTCGGGCGAGCTGGGGGTCAATTCACTCGATATCGCCAAGTTCCGCCCCTACATCCACAACATCTTCCGCGCCCGTATCCAATCCGGCTACCTCAGCACCCAGGCGGAGTATGCGGTGCACCTGCAGCAGGAGGGGCTGGAGGTGAAAATCAGCAACGGAAGTGCCGACATCAGGGACTACCAGGTCGTGAACCTCGACTCCGACGAACCCTTGTTCGGATTCGAACACCTGATGGTGGACCAGGTCTCAGCCGAGCTGTCGACCCGGGCAGTCGTGGTGGAAACCGTTAACCTGAACAACGCCAGCATCTTTATTCACCGTTATCCGGAAGGGGAATTCAATTTCATCAAAGCCTACGACCCGATGCGCAAATCCGGCAATGAAAGCGATGCGGAGCCACAACCCGAGCCGGAGCTCAAGTCCGAGCTGATGTAGGAACTGACGGTGGTGATCAAGGACATCCAATCCCAGGATACCGCCTTGCGCATCTTCGACGAGAGCCTGGCAGAGCCGCTGGACCTGAACCTGAGCGTCCCCGAGGTCCGGGTGACCAACCTCAGCAACACCGACCAGCCCTACACCCTGGAGCTGCAAATGACCAACGATGGTCCCGGCCGGCTGGATATCAACGCCAGCGGCACCTTGTTTCCGTTGGTTGGGGAAAGCCATCTCATTCTCAATGACTGGAGTTTGACCAATTTGAATCCTGTCCTTCAGGAATTCACCAATGCCCTCCTCAAGGACGGCAGTCTGGACATGGTCCTCAATGCCGCGTACCAGGAGGATATTGCCAGGACCGTCCGCCTTTGGGGCGGGTTCGCGATCAACAACTGGGACGTCAGGGAGCTGCTAGGCGAGAAGCCTTTCAGTAACTGGAAGCAGCTGGAAGTGAAGGGAATCGAGTATGTCCCCTCGGAACAGTCCCTTTCCATCGACTCCGTGTTCATGGACACCTCGGAACAGTACCTCCGGATGGAGCCGAAAGGCCTGACCAATTTCCACTCCATCCTGAAGCTCCCGGATCCTGTCGAGACGGAGGAGCCGAAAACCGGACTGGCCTCCTTTGCCGGCGCAGCCGATGCCGCCGCGGCCTTCAATGAGCGCCTGCAGAAAGACCTTCGCCTGGTCGTACCCGAGGAGGAGCTGGAAACCATCCAGGAGGAAATCATGCAGGGCATCCACGTCTGGCTGGATGAACTGGAACTCAGCAACAATTCCATATTCCTTGAGGACCAGACCCGGGATCCGGTCGTCAAGCTCTCCATAGAGGAGGCCAACAGCACGATCTCGGGCCTGTCCTCGGACCCCGCGGCCCGGCCGAAGTATCACTTTGATGCGAAAATCAACGGGCAGGCCGCCCTGGTTGCGGACGGCACCTTCAATTTCCTGATCGGCTATCCCTACGTGGATGTTGAAGTCCGGTTGAGCGGACTGGACCTTAGACCTTTCGATCCTTACTCCAGGCAATATGCCGGCTACCAGTTGAGGGGGGGGGACCTCAGCCTGGACCTCGATTACTTCATCGAGGACATGCAACTGGATTCGGAAAACAGGGCGGTGCTCCATCAGCTGACCTTCGGGGAAAAGACGGACAGCGAGGATGCGGTCAAGCTGCCCATCCTCCTTGGCGTGGCTCTCCTGAAAGATCCAGAGGGCAATATCAATATCGATGTCCCGGTTGAAGGCGATCTCCTGGACCCGGAGTTCAAGCTCAGCAAGATGATCTGGCAAACCGTCGGCAACCTGATCACCCGCCTGGCGGCTTCCCCCTTCAAGATCCTGGGAGGGCTGGTCGGATCCGCCCCCGAGAATTTGAACTCGGTCAGCTTCGAACCGGGAACAGCAACCATTGTCGAGTCCTCCCAAAAGAGCCTGGCCGCGCTGGCCCAGGCCCTGCAGAAACGCCCCGCGGTAAGCCTCGGGATCAGCGCCAGTACGATGGATCCCAACCTGGAGCTGGCCGGCGCCCGGCAGGCGAAGCTGCGAGCCCTCCTGGAGGAGGAGAGCGGTCTCGAGTTCACCCCGGAAACAACCGCGGAGGAGCGTTACCGGGCCATGGTCGAGGCAGTCTACAAGAAACGCCTGGAGCCGGAGCAGCAGGGGCCGCCGCTGCCTGAATTCGCCGTCATGGAGCGTTACCTGCTCAGCCTTCTGGAGGTGACCGGGGATGACCTGAACCTGCTGGCGGAAGAGCGCAAGGAGGCTGTCCGGGATTACCTGGTGCAGACCGAGGGCATTGATCCGGAGCGCATCTTCCTGAGCGAGGAGGACGAGCTGCAGCTGGTTGAGGACGGGGCCAGCCGGGTGGAATTGTCCATCCGCTGATCCGGCACACGCGTTTCAGGATCCCTTGACCAGGCTGGCCGGGCCGAGGCTGTCCACGCGGCGGCGTTCCGGCATGGCCGGGAGGATGCCGATCGCGGCCACCGCCGTCGAACCGGCCACGAAAAGCCAGAGCCACTGGCCCCACTGTCCGTAGGTCCAGACCCCGAGGCTGCCGAAGAGGCCGGCCGCGGCGGCGGGCAGGTCGTCGG
>CAJXMX010000262.1 GCA_913056355.1 uncultured Opitutales bacterium | reverse complement strand
GGAGACTCAGACGGTGAGGAGTACGCCGCCCCGGCCCTCAAGGCGGCCGGTCCGTGGACCGGGATTGATCCGCGGACCTTGATCGACGAAATGCCGGCCCGGGAGGGGCGGATGTACCCTCCCCTGGATGTCCTGGATCCCGGCCGGCCGGATTTGCCGGAGGCCCTGCGCCTGCATTTCCATCACGGATCGACGATCACCGTGACCACGGAAACTCCAAGCGGGCAGCCGATTTACAATCGGGTCCAAGCCCAGTGCGCAGCGGTCGAGGCGATTCTCAAGGTGTTCTTGGAGCGCTTCAGACCTTGAAGGCGGTATGCTCCATGAGGCACTGCCGCAGCTGGTCCGAATTGATCGGCTTCATCAGGAATCCGTCCAGGCTTTGGCCGTTATTTTCCCGGCTGCTGTAGGCATCAGCGGTCAGGGCGACGATGTCCGGGCAATTGTTCCCCAATTTTTCCCGGATCCTGCGCGAGGCTTCAAGGCCGTCCATGCCCGGCATGTGGAGGTCCATCAGGATCAGGTCGAAATGCTTCTGGTCGACCTGTTCGACGGCCTCCAGCCCGCTGTCCACCACGATCGGCGTCAGCCCGAAACGGGCCAGCATCAGCACGACGATCTTCTGGTTGATCTTGTTGTCCTCGACCAGAAGAATGGAACAGCTATCGGCAGGGGCCTCCAAATTCATGGATTCACCACTAATCACGCCGAAATGGTGACACAATTGTCACAGATCCTGCAATTAAATAAATGATATCCCTCAAACATTCAGGAATTTCCACTCAATGAATTTAAAAATCCTCATGTTACTCTAAAACTGGGAAGGCGCCGGGACTGGCGGGATTTTCCTCCCAGCCGAGGATCTCCAGGACCGCTTCGTCGATGGGCCCGGCCACGGAATTTCCCGGAAAACCGGACAGTGGGCGGAGATTTCGCAGGAGGATGCTCTGCAGGACCGGTCCGGCGTAATCCGCCCATTCCCGGGAATGCTTCCCGAAGCCCGGGGCCAATTCCCGGAGCTCGTCCAGGCTGTCCGTCTCGACATAGCAGGAGTCTCCGGGCACGGGACTCCATCCATAGCCGGGCTCCGCGGGATGGGCCCCGCTGCGGACGTAGACATTGAAATCCGACCGCTTCATCTGGGACTCCATCAATACGCCGCATAATTCAGGGACCTGGTGCACATGCAGGAGAATCCGATGGTATTGTTCATCTGCGAGCAGGAGATTGTTAACAAACACATGGCCATCCCGCTCATCGACGTCCGGCCCGGTGGCCGGGTGCCATCCAAAGTGGTCGTTGACGGCGCTCCGCGTGGTGCGCTCGAAAGCGGCCATGCTGTTGATAAAGGTGTTGTTGTAAACCTGCACATCGCAGCTGTTGAGGGCCCGGACCCCCTTCTCGCAATTGACGAAGACGTTTCCGGCGGCGATGGCCCCCTTGGAAATTTCGAAAAAGAAACCGTCCGTACACTCCTCGATCCAGTTGTCCACGAAAAGCCCGTCGACATTCCCGACATCGTACCAGATCCCGCTGGAGTTAGGATTTTCCACCACCAGGTTGTCCCGGCAGGTCACATTGTGGCTCTGGTTGAAAATCTTCACGGCCGAGGGAAAATAACCGGTCATCTTCTGCATGTTGTTGCGGCGGATGATATTCCGTTCCAGGAGGACATTGTTGGAGGAGATGATGTAGAGGCCCTCGGTCTCGGTATCGCTGACCAGGCAATTGCGGATGACCAGGCCGTCCCCGCGCAAATAGGCCGCGACCCGCGAACAGAAGGTGATGCTGACGTTTTCCAGCAGGGTCCCGACGACTTCCTTGCCGTAGGTCGAGGGATCGGCCGGACCGACCGGCTCATTGGCCTCGATCTCGAGGGCCCGGTAGGCGTACTGGGTAAAGGTGATTCCCCGGATCTTCGGGCCCAGCCGGTCCGGTTCCTTGCCATGGACCGGCGTAATGACCCGGGTCAGGGCGTTGTCATGGGCCGTTATTTCCACCAGGTGGCCATCAGGATTGGTCCCGATGTAGACCATTTCCTCCTCGTAGTTGATGAAGTAGGAATTCGCATCGACCTCCCCTTCCCATCCGGCCGGTTCCAGCAGCCTGCCGTCGATGAAGACCATGTCGTTGTTGAACCAGTAAAGGGGCGTTTCATGGCCGTGGCGAAAGCGCCGCCACCAGGTGTCGGGAGCGGAGGGAAAGAGCTTGCTCCAACTGGTCCGCCAGAGCCCGTTGGCCAGTCCCTGCCATTCGGTGGCCACTTCAGTCCCTTTCAAGACCGGTTGCTCGTCGCGGTAGGGCTGCAGGTAGATGCCCTGGTTCAGCTCCATGCTGCCGGTGCGGTAGATGCCGCCCCGCAGGATGACGGCGTCCCCGGTCCGCACGCGCCCGATGGCCGCAGCCAGGGTGGTCGGCTTGGAGAGCGTGCTCCCCTCAGCCTCCGGATCCCCGTCGGGGGCCACGTAGTAGACGCTGGCGGCCTTGGCCGGGACTTCATAATCGACCCGCTGCGGGCCATAGGGTCCGCCCGAGGGCCAGGCGCCCAGCATTCCGGGGCAGGCCAGAACAGGAAGAATTGCGGTGGCAAGGAGTCGTTTTGGAATCAGATGTGTCATGGGATCAACAGGGAACAAAGGGTACTTGCATTCAAAAATGCGAAACACCAACCGGGCGGGCAAACCGATTCCCGGCCGGATTTATTCAATCATTAGAATCCGGTCCTCTACCGGCGCCCAACGGGTCACCCTGTTCCCTCGGTTCCGGTCCCTACTGGGCCCCGCGAATGTAGGGCTGGACGCGGGTGTAGAAGAGATCCCGCAGGCTGTCCTGCACCTCCCCCGGGAGGGGCTTGAGATCGGAGACACGGGCGTTCATGTCAACCTGGGCGGGCTTGCTGGCCCCGGTGATGACGGTGGTCACGCAGGGGAAATCGAGAATGAAGCGCTGGGCCATCTCCGCCATGGTGTAGCCCTCGGGACAGAACTTGCGCAGTTCCTCGACCAGGTCCAGGCCGGTCTCGTAGGGAATTCCGCCAAAGGGTTCCCCCACGCTGAAGGCGGCCCCGTCCCGGTTGTAGTTCCGGTGGTCCTGCTCCTCGAAGCTGGTCTCGCGGGACATCTTGCCGGCCAGCAGGCCGCTGCAGAGGGGCAGCCGGACAATGATCGCCACCTCCCGGTCGCGGGCCCGGGAGAAGAGCTGCTCCCGGGGCTTCTGGCGAAAGACGTTGAAGATCACCTGCAGGGAGGCGAGGTCGGGCTGCTCCATGGCCAGCAGGCCTTCCTCGACCGTTTCCACGCTGGCCCCGAAGGCGCGGATCTTGCCTTCCGCAACCAGTTCGCGCAGCCAGTCGTAGATTTCCCCTTCCTTCATCACGGCGGGCGGGATGCAGTGCAGCTGGACCAGGTCCAGGCACTCGATCCCGAGTCGTTGCAGGGAATCCTCAACCCGGGCCTTGACCGTTTTCCGGTCGTACTTGTCCGGGTAGAGGTCCCCGGTCCGCCCGACCTTGCTGGCGATGGTGAAGCGCTCGCGGCCGATACGGTTCAGAACCTTGCCGACCAGTTTCTCGGACCTTCCGGCCCCGTAGACATCGGCTGTATCGAAAAAGGTAATACCCTTCTCGACGGCATGCTCGAGGATGCCTTCCGCGGTTTGGGTGTCGACGGCCCCGAAATCGCCTCCCAGCTGCCAGCAGCCGAGACCGATCTCGGAGACTTCGGTTTTCAATTTGGGGAAGTTTCTGGATTGCATGGTGTTTTCCTTTCGGGGTTGGCCGCCCTGATCGGCAGTATCGGGGGTATTGAAAAATGGATCCCGCCGGGCCCAACCAACAAAACGGCCCGACGGAACCCGATTATCGGAAAATGCTACATGCTGTGCTCCTTGACGAAACGCACCACCTGGTCCAGCTCCGCCTCGGCCATGCCGATGCAGGTGTCGGCGCAGCCGTAGTAGAGGCGGATCCGCCCGTCCTCGACCACCGCCGCGCTGGGGAAGACGACGTTCGGGACGTCCCCCACCCGCTCGTAGGGCTCGGTCGGGGCCAGCAGGTAATCCCTCGTCCGGGCCAGGACTTTCCACGGCTCCTCGAGGTCCAGCAAGGCCCCGCCGGCGTAGTAGAGGTAGCCGTTGCAGCTGGTCCAGACGCCGTGGTAGATGAGCAGCCAGCCGTCCGGTGTCTCGATGGGGGCCGGGCCGGGACCGATCTTGGTCGACTGCCAGCCGCCGTGGACGGCGCCGAAGACGAATCGATGGTTGCCCCAGTGGTTGAGGTCCGGGCTGGAGCTGTAGAACATGTCCCCGAAGGGGGTATGGCCGCGGTCGCTGGGACGGTGCAGGACGGCGTACTTTCCGTTGATCTTGCGCGGAAAGATCACGCAGTTGCGGTTGGCCGGAGGCATGATGTTCTCCAGCTGGGTGAACTCCTTGAAATCCCTGGTCATGCCCAGGCCGATACAGGGACCCTGCGGGGAGTCGATGCACCAGGTCAGGTAGTAGGTGTCCTCAATTTGAGTGATGCGGGGATCGTAGGTCCGGGCCGGGATGGGGATATCCGGCTTGACCGGTGTCATCCGGATTTCCTCCGGATTGATGTCCCAGTTGATCCCGTCCTTGCTGAAGCCGACATGGAGGACAAAGCGAAAGTCGATTTCATCGACCCGGAAGACTCCGGCGTAACCGTCGCCGAACTTGACGATGGCGCTGTTGTGGATGCTGTTCGCGCGGGGCACCGCGGAAGGGGTGATGATCGGGTTGCCGGAATAGCGTTTGAATACCGTTTCGTTAGCCATTTTGGGTAGTGAGTGAGGGGTATGCTGGAGGAACCCAAGGGGTCCCGAGATTGCCCGGGCATTGTAGGTTTGGCCGGATTTCCGGACCATGTGAAGGCCCGTAAAAAGTTTGCATTATTTTGCCCGCTGAAGCACTTTGCCGACTTCGTTCACCTCGATCCTGATGGGACAACTTGAATACAAACATGTCGCCCTGGTGCTGCAGACCCGGCTTCCCGAAAACGTCGGTATTCTGGAGGGTATCGCCTCCTACGAGCACAGCCACGCCGACTGGACCTTCTTCCTCGACGACCAGATCGTCTCGGCCCGTGATCCGGAGTGGCTCTTCACCCGCGAGTGGGACGGCATCATCTGCCGCAGCACCTCGAGCCTCCTCATGGAGGAATGCCTGAAGCGCGGCATTCCCTGCGTCGACCTCGAGGACGAAAAGAGCAAGTTGCCCGGCATCCCCAAGCTGCGGCCGGACAACATGGCCATCGGGCACACCGGGGGGGAACATTTTCTCGACCGGGGCTACCGGAATTTCGCCTTCTGCGGATTTTCCTCGGAAAACTGGTCTCTCGATCGCCGCAGGGGATATGTCGAGGCCGTGGAGGCAGTCGGGTACGAATGTTCGATCATGGAGACCGTCTATCCCAAGGTCCTGGCCCCGAAGTGGGACCTCGGGGAGCAGGCCCTGATGCAGGAGTGGCTGGAAACGCTCCCCCGCCCGATTGCCATCATGTGCTGCAACGACATGCGGGCTTTGCAACTGGTCGAGGCGGTCCATGAAATGGGCCTGACGGTACCCGAGGAGGTCTCCATTCTCGGGGTCAACAACGAGACCTGCCGGGTCCAGCTGGCGCATCCCGCGCTATCCAGCATTCCGGTCAACCTCTTCGACTGGGGCTTCAAGGCGGCCACCGCCCTGGATTGCCTGATCAACGGTCATGATTATCCGGAAGAGACCTACATCGAGCCGCTTCCGGTGGTCATTCGTCGCTCCACCGATACCTATGCGGTGGACGATCCGGTCATCGCCAACGCCCTCAAGATCATCCATGCCGAGGCCTGCAAGTCCCTCCGGGTCGATGACCTGGCCAGGCGGGTCAACGTCAGCCGGAGCGCCCTTGAGCGGCGCTTCCGCAAGCTCCTGCGGCGCACGCCCCAGGAGGAAATCCGGGCCATCAAGATCAACCGGGCCAAGCAGCTCCTGATCGAGACCGACAAGAGCCTGGCCGAGATTGCCGAAATAACCGGCTTCGAGCACCCGGAATACCTGAGCGTGATGTTCAAGCGGCTGACCGGCGAACCCCCGCGCGATTTCCGCCAGCGCCTCCGTCCCGGCGAACATTGAATGCCGCGCCCATCCGGCCAGCGTCACTTTCTAAGATGGAAGCCGGATTATCTCATGGAAGGAAGTGGAAAATCCCTCTACTCTGGGGATTATGAAACACACTCCATTACCCCTCGCCGCCCGGGTTGTCCTGGGTGGCCTGATGTTGTCTGCCCCGCTCCTGCAGGCCCAGAAGTTCGAAGGCCTGGCCATGACGCCCCCCATGGGATGGAATTCCTGGAACACCTTTGAAACCAATATCAGCGAGGAGCTGGTGGAGGATGTGGCCCGGGGCATGATTGAAAGCGG
>CAJXMX010000261.1 GCA_913056355.1 uncultured Opitutales bacterium | reverse complement strand
ACTGGTCCTCAGCGTCGGCCACGGCCAGCTGATCCTGGCCACCGATGTCCCGGGCGGGCTGGTTCCCGGCCAGATTACCGGCAACGGAACCGTGTCGGTGACCGTCCTGGCCGACCTGGCCCAGCTCAACGCCACCCTGGCGGATCCCTTCGGGCTGGTGTACTCCACCAATACCAATGCCGATACGCAGCTGACCCTGGATCTGGCCGACAACGACCCGGCCGATCCCAAGACCGACCAGCTGGTCATTCCGGTCTCAGTATTCAGCGAGCTCTTTCCCGTCTGGCAGCGCCTCTATTTTACGGAAGCCGAGCTGCTGGCGGGTACCGGCACCGGTGAGCTGGAGGATTTCGACTGGGATGGCGTGCTTAACCTGATCGAGATGGCAACCGGACTGGATCCGACCAATCCGGGCGACCTGCAGCCCATGACGGTCTCTGTGGTCGAGGACGGCGGGGAGCATTACCTCTCTGTCAGCTACCGACGCCTGAAGTCCCCGGGAAGCCTGGTCTATTCCCTGCAATTTTACGATCCCATTTCGGAATCCTGGCTCGACGGCAGCGGTTCGGTCTCCATGGACGGCTCTCCGTCAAGCATCAATCCGCAGGTGGAATCCGTCAGCTACCGGATGACCGATCCCCTGGCCGGGCCCGGCACCATGGTTCGCCTGCAGGTCCTGCAGGTGCCTTAATCCTTCAGGCGGGGATGGGGCAAACTGCCGGGGAATCCGCGCCGCATGGCCTCGTTGAGGATGTCCTCGGTGGCGGTGGCCCCGATCCGGGTTACGCCGAGCTGGCGCACGGCCAGCAGGTCGTCCAATGTCCGGACCCCGCCAGCCGCCTTGATCTGGATGGTGGCCGGACAATGCTCCCGCATCAGTTTCAGGTGGTGGGGCGTGGCTCCGGCATAGGCGTAGCTGCCATTCTCCTGTTTGACAAATCCGTAGCCGGTGGAGGTCTTGACGAAGGCCACGCCCGCTTCGCTGCAGATTTCGCACAGGCGGATGATTTCCGCATCCGACAGGTAGTCATTCTCGAAGATGACCTTCAGGATTGAGCCGCTGCTTCTCACGATCTCGTTGACCAGGCGGATTTCCCGGGTCACGTAGGCCCAGTCCCCGCTTCTGGCTTTCCCCACATTGACCACCATGTCGATTTCCCCGGCGCCGGCGAGACAGGCGGATTCCGCCTCGGCGACCTTGATTCCGGTCGTGCTGTTGCCATGGGGAAACCCGATCACCGCACAGATCCCGACTCCGGTGGCTTCCAGGATCCGCCCGGCGGTCCGGATATGATAGGGTTTTACACAGGCCGTGGCCACCCCGTAATCGCGGGCCAGCACGCACCCGGCCACCACTTCCGCGTCGCTCATGGTGGGGTGCAGCAGGGAATGGTCGATCATGCGGGCCAGCTCTGTCAGGCTTGGATTTTGCGAGTTCTTCATATTAATTCTTAGGGACAGGTAATAATCGTGCTCCCCGTATTCAGCCAGAACAAATCCCCCCATCTGCCCCGCGAATATATTACCTGTCCCTAACTTTGGCCCCTAACTTCGGCCCTTGAATAAATTACCTGTCCCTAATTTCGGGATAATAAATTACCTGTCCCTAATTTTACACAAATTCCGCATTTTGGTCAGGAAGGTTGATCTGGAGGCGGAAAGTGTGCATTTTGGTGCCGCGCTATGTTTCTCTTACTGTTTTATTTCTCCCTCGCCATCCTGGTCTCTTTCCTTTGCTCGATCCTGGAATCGGTGCTGCTTTCGCTGACGCCATCCTTCATATCCGCGGCCAGGGCCAAGGGGGGCCGGGCCGGCCGGCTGCTGGAGGATCTGAAGCGCAATGTCGACCGGCCCCTGGCCTCCATCCTCAGCCTCAATACCATTGCCCATACCATTGGGGCGGCGGGAGTCGGGGCGCAGGCCCAGGTGGTCTTTGAAAATATTCCCCTGAGTGTCATTTCGGGGGTCCTGACTTTCCTCATACTTGTTGTTTCCGAAATTATTCCGAAGACTCTGGGCGCCGTCTACTGGAGGCCCCTGGCCGTCCCCAGCGCCTACATCATCCAATTCCTGATCTATTGCATGTACCCGCTAGTCCTGATGTCGCAGGGAATTTCCAAAATCCTGACGCCGGGCGGTCACGCGGCCACCATCAGCCGCGAGGAAATCAACGCCATGGCCGACCTCGGCCACCGGGAGGGCGTCATTGATGAGACCGATGCCCGCGTCCTGCGCAGCGCCATGGCCTTCAAGAACGTGCGGGTCCGTGACGTCATGACGCCGCGCCCGGTGGTCCACACCCTGCGGGCGGAGAGCACCATTCGCGAGGTCATGTCCGGGGACAAGGAACTGGTCTATTCGCGTTACCTGGTCCTGGCCGGCCCGGAAAAACTGTCCGGATTTGTATTGCGGAACGACATTCTCGCCGCCGCCGCCGCCGACAACTGGGAACGGGCGATCCGGGAATTGACCAGCGAGGTGATTATCCTGCCGGAACAAGCCACCGTCAAGAAGGCCCTGTCGACCTTTCTCAAACGGCGCGAGCACATGGCCGCGGTGGTCGACGAATTCGGTTCCTTTTCGGGCGTGGTCACCCTGGAGGATGTACTTGAGACCCTGATCGGCCAGGAAATCATGGACGAGGCGGACGAGGTCGAGGATCTGCGGACTTTTGCCAGGGAGGTCTTCAACAAGCAGATGGAGAAAAGCCCCGCCTCGCGTGAAGAGCGGAAGGCTCCTGATAAAGAGGTGTCCTAGTGGCGGCAGCCATTAGTCCGGCAGGGGAAGAAGGGCTTCAATAAAAGCCTTGGTTGCAAAAGTCCTTAACGAGTGAGGAAAGCTTATTTGAGGATAATATCTCCCCGGACTGAATTTAATTGAATGGAAACACCGCCTCCGTTGCGGGCGCCGACCACCTGTCCGCGGGTCCTGACCAGGTCGTCCAGGGAGAGCTTGAGCTTCACCTCGCCGCTGAGGGATTGTGCAACGATATTGACCGCCAGGTCCGGCGAGAGGCTGAGTGTCGCATCCCCCTGCACTGTATTCAGGCTGCAGTTCCCGGCCGGCTCCCCGGACAGGTCGACCAACACGTCCCCCTCGACCGATTGAACCTGGAACCCGGAAGAATCCCTGATCATCACGTCTCCCTCGACCGAGCTGACGCGGGCGAAGCCGGCCACCTGCTTGATAAGCACATCGCCCTCGGTGGTCTTGACGCCCACCTGGCCGCCGGCCTGCTCCACCAGGACATCCCCCTCAACCGTGGTGATCCCGATCTTGCCGGACATCTTCGCGAGCATGACATCCCCCTCCACTGTCCTGATTGCCTGGTGGATCGAGGCCGGCATCCGCAGCTCGTAGAGGATCTCGAACTCCACATCATTCAGGCCGGTCGCTTCCTTCCATTCCTTCCTGTTGCCGGGATGGTCCTCCTGCAGGTAAATCGAGTCCCCTTCCGCCTTGAATACGGTCTTCAGGGCCGCCAGGACCTTCTCCGCCTGCTCCTGCGAAACGCCTTTGACCACCCGGGTGATCGTGAGCTGGACCTCGTCATTCCCGTGGGACACCACCTTGAAGCTTCCCTCAATGGATTCCGCCTCAAACGAGGTGATCCCCGCCGCGGGCAGGACCCGTTCCTCGATGTCCTTGCTCTCCGCGGCCGTGGCGGGGATGGTTCCGGCCAGCAGCATGATGATGGAAAGCACGATTGAGTATGTCAGATTGTATCGGTTATTCATTACGTTATCCTGTTTGAATTGGACTTGAAATTGCGTTGCCCGGTCCGGCAACCAGTGCTCCCGTCAGGGGGTTCTCAACTCGATGTCCCCGTTGACAGTGTTGAGGATCACGGGCCGGCCGCCCCCGTTGATGGGTGTCGTCAGCCGCGACATCGGCCCCAGGTTCACCGCATGGCTTTTGGCGGAAGGGCCCGTTGCATCCGCTCCCGGCAGGTCACAGGTGATCTCGCCGGCGACCGTGTTCATGTTGGCCGTTCCCCTGAAATCCTTGGGCACAATCAGGCTGATGTCGCCGTTCTGGCTCATGATGGAGATGGGTTCAGTGGAACTCGAAACCACCGGCTTCACCGTGGCATTCCCGTTCACCAGCTCGACCAGGATGGCCCCGGATGCGCCGTCCATCCCCAGGTCCCCGTTGACCAGGCGAACTACGGCGTTTCCCCTGATGTCCTTGACCGTGACTTCGGATTCGACTCCCTGGAGGTTGATGCCGCTTTGGTATGGCAGCCAGATCCTGACACTCCTGGTGCCGGGTGAATTGCTGAGATCCAGGCGGAGGTTCCGCCTGGCCTCATCCCAGTCCAGAAAGCTGGCAAAGGGCTCGTGGCTGTCATTGGCGACCTCGATCCGCACCACGTTTGCGTCATGGCCGATGATCTCGATATCGGCGCGATGGTGCTGGAAGGCAAAGGTGATGGTCTCCGAACCGGGGACATCGAACTCGGCCATTCCGTCCTCGATGGGAATCCGGTCTGCCGAAAGAGATGCGCCCGCCGCGAGCAGGCAAACGGAAAGCAGGGTAGGAATTCGCGTTTTCATGGGTAGCCTCTACAGGTTAGTCGTTGATGGATGGGATTCGGAGGGGGGTTCAGTTCCGAGTATACCGGCGAAGCGTCCATCTTCCCGAATCTCGGTCCAAAGCCTCTCGGCGCGCTGGGGATCATGGGCCCAAAGGATTTCCAGAATCTCCATGACCACCAGTGGCGACTCCTCAACCCGCGCCACCGACTCAAGGGTTTCGCGCACCTCGGGGTTCTCCGCATGCCGGGCCAGGGTCCTCACTGAGGCCAGCCGGATATTGCTGTTGGGATCGTACTCCAGGCGATCGACGACCGCCCGCATGATGGAGGGATTTGTGTAGTCGCCTCCGGCCAGTTTCAGTAATCCATCCATCCGGTCGACGGCGGAATCCGATCGCAGGGAAGCCAGGATCAGTGAGGATTCCAGATGATATACCTGGCTTTCCATCTGCGTCAGGGCCGTGTGCATCCGGGCTGACTGGACAACCAGGAATCCGAATGCGAGGACGGCTGCGATTCCAGCGGTTATGGCCCACACGGGAAATGTGTGCAGCCGGGAAATGAAAGACGGTCCAGACGTCCCGAATCCATCGATCCTTTTGAATGACAAGGCCGGCCTATCCGAATGAGGCGGTTCCAGGACCGAATCCAGTTCCGACCAGAGGCGCTCCAGTTCGGCCGACTCGGAGTCGGTGGGATCGGCCACCCCGGCCTCCCGTGCCGCCTGCATCATTTCCTGATACTTTTTATCCTTATGCTTCATTGGAGCTCACTCCCTTCTCTTGAAAATACTGGGTCCGGAGGGCTTGCAGCGCCCGGAATGCACGCACTTTCGCGGTTCCTTCGCTGCAGCCCAGAATTTCCCCCACAGCCTTGAAACCCAGCCCTTTATAGCGGGCCAGGACCAGAACTTCGCGCTGCTCGTGAGGGAGCGCCTCGAGGGCTGACCGAAGCCGCTCCCGGTCGTCCTGGTTCACGGCGGCGTCGTATCCGGTCGGAGCCTTCTCGTCCTCCTGCTCGCCGATGTACTCAATGGCTATTTCGGTTCGGTTCTTTTCCCGGCGCATCCGGTCGATGTAGAGGTTGCGGGATATGCGGTAGAGCCAGGCCTTGAAACTGTAATTTTCATCGAATGTCTCCCGGAACCGCAAAATGCGCCAGAATGCTTCCTGGACCAGGTCCTCGCTGAGGGCCGCATTCCGGCACATGCCGTAGAAATAGCCGTAAAGGGCGCCCGAATGGCGGCGGAAGAGAACATCCAACTCCTTCACCTCGCCATTCTTGACCCTGCCCATGGCGGCTTCGTCATTCATCTCCAGCCTGATTGTGTCCCGTAATTCCATTGCCTTCAACAGTATATACGGGCCATTCCCGCCATCGTTACAACGGCCCGGCCAACTCCTGCCGCACCGGGGGTGGATACGCCGAAAACCTGACAGTCAATTATTCCCGCTATGGCGTCCCCGCCTGCATGAGGGTTAGGGTCGGGTCGTTGAATTCAGCCTCGCGCGCCCGGAGAATCCGGTTCATGATGACCACTTTCGGCCGGGTCCGCTGATTCGGTAGGCATTACTTTAATACCCAAAACAGGATAGAACCATGATTCAGGAAATGTTTGATCTG
The DNA here is from genome assembly GCA_913056355.1 of uncultured Opitutales bacterium. Classification (GTDB taxonomy): domain Bacteria; phylum Verrucomicrobiota; class Verrucomicrobiia; order Opitutales; family Oceanipulchritudinaceae; genus Oceanipulchritudo. The sequence goes on along the minus strand of CAJXMX010000261.1, from coordinate 275 downwards.
AACGGGAAAGTCGCCCTCATCACCGGCGGCACCCACGGAATCGGGATGGCCATCGGCAAGATCCTCGGCAAGGCCGGGGCCAAGATCTGCGTCAATGACATCGACGAGTCCAAGCTGGCTTCCGCGAAGGAGGAATACGCCAAGGTGGGCATCGATGCCTATACCCTGGTCTTCAACGTCACCGACGAGGCCGATGTCGACAAGGGGATTTCGCAGATCGAGAAGGAAGTCGGGACCATCGACATCCTGGTCAACAACGCCGGGATCATCAAGCG
>CAJXMX010000260.1 GCA_913056355.1 uncultured Opitutales bacterium | reverse complement strand
TCATTTGGCAGCTCCACCCGTTCCCCGTCCATCCACAGGAAGCTGGGAAAATGGTTGTGGGCGTGGCTCTGGTTGAGAAAGCCGAAGTAATGGTCAAAGCCCAGATGATCCGGTGCGCTGCCCGAGTCGATCTCCCCGAGGCCCCATTTGCCGACCAGGGCGGTGGCGTAGCCGGCCTGCTTCATGAGGTCGGCAATCGTGAAATCGTCCGCACCGATGGTCTGGCCGGCGTAGTTGTTGGCGCTGGAATTCCCCCGCACCCGCGTATGGCCGACATGCAAGCCCGTCATCAGGACGCTCCGGGAGGGGGCACAGACGGTCGAGCCGGCATAGAAGCGGGTGAAGCGCATGCCCTCCTTCGCCAGCTGGTCGAGCCGCGGGGTGGCGATCATGGACTGGTTGTAGGAGCCAAGTTCGCCATAGCCAAGGTCGTCGGCGAGGATGAAGATCACGTTGGGTTGGCGGTCGGAGGCCATCGCGGCCAGGTTGGCCAGTATCAGGATCAAGACAGACAAGCGGAATTTGCAGCACTTCATCATGTATTTCTGAATATTTCGGAATAAGCTTTCCGGCAACCGGAAAAGCCATGGAACCAGCCGGGATTCGGGGTGACCGGACAATTTCGGGCTTCGATTGTGATCAAGGCGGAAGTGCATAAGTTAGTATTTGAGCGACTGCCCGGGACTTCCCCGGGATCATCCTTTGATATGAAAATGGAGGACCGTACATGACTGCCATCGACAAGGAGAAACCGGTACTGGTGACGGGTGCCACCGGCTATGTCGCCGGGCGTCTGGTGGAAAAGCTGCTTTTGGAGGGTTTGTCGGTCCACGCCGCGGTGCGGGATCCGGACAATGCGGACAAGCTGAAGTATCTCAACGAGCTGGCCGGCACTCATCCTGGAAGAATCCGGTACTACAAGTCGGACCTGCTGGACGAGGGCTCCTATGCCGAAGCCATGGATGGATGTGAACTGGTCTACCACACCGCCTCGCCTTTCACCACAAGTGTCAAGGACCCCCGGAAGGAGCTGGTTGAGCCGGCCCTGGCGGGAACGCGGAACGTCCTGCAGGAAGCCGTGCGCACGCCATCGGTAAAGCGGGTCGTGGTGACCAGCAGTTGCGCCGCCATCTACGGGGACAACGCGGACCTGGAGAAGACCCCGAACGGCGTTTTCACGGAAGACATCTGGAACACCAGCTCGTCGCTGGAGCACGGTCCGTATTCCTATTCCAAGACCCTGGCGGAGCAGGAGGCATGGAGAATTGCCGGCGAACAGGAGCAGTGGGACCTGGTGACGATCAATCCTTCCCTGGTCGTTGGACCCGGCATCAATCCCCGTGGCACGTCGGAGAGTTTCAACATTCTCAAGCAAATGGGCGACGGAACCATGAAGGCCGGAGTTCCGGATATCGGCATGGGATTGGTGGATGTCCGTGATGTCGCCTTTGCCCATTACCAGGCTGGCTTCACCCCGGAGGCGCAGGGGCGGTATATTATCTCCGGTCACGACAGCTCGTTTCTGGAGATCGCCCGGATCCTTCGGGGAAAATTTGGCCGGGACTATCCCATACCGGAAAGGAGGCTGCCGAAGTTCCTGGTCTGGCTGGTGGGACCGATGATCAACAAGTCCCTGACGCGGAAATTCATTGCCCGGAATGTCGGCCTGCCCTGGAAATGCGACAATTCCAAGGGCATCCGGGACCTTGGCATGTCCTATCGTCCGTTGGAGGAATCACTGGAGGCGTTTTTCCAGCAGGCCATCGACGCCGGGCTGTTCAGGAAATGAATCCGGGCGGATTCTTCCGCGGCCAGGGAGGTCATGCCTGCCCGCTGTCCTCCTAAAGGTTACCGGATTGCGGAAAAAAATTTTCCTCCAGCATCCGGCAGAGGGCGTGGTAGACCGGCAGGTGCAGCTCCTGGACCTTGTAGGTCTCCCGCTCCGGGACCCGGATGCAGACCTGGCAGAGCCTCTTCATTTCGCCGCCGCCTTCCCCGGTCAGGCCGAGGGTGGCCAGCCCGCGGGCCTTGGCGACCTTCAGGGCGTGCAGGATATTCGGGGAATTGCCCGAGGTACTGAGCGCCCAGAGGACATCCCCGGGCCGGCCGTAGCCGAAGATCTGCTGGGCGAAGATGTAATCCGCATCGACATCGTTGCCGAAAGCCGTGGACAGGCTCAGGTGGCCGGACAACGATATGGCCCGGAGAACCCCGTGCAGCTGCCTGGCCAGGGCCGGATCGTTGAGCTCACTACTCGCGGAATCGGATATCGGCCGGGGGATGGTGAATGATTTCATCAGCTCGCCGACAATGTGACCGGCGTCCGCCGCGCTGCCCCCGTTGCCGCAAAGATAGAGAATGCCGTCGCGGTCATAGGTCTTTTGCAAAAGCCTGTAGGCGGCTTCGATATCCGCTCGGCATTGAATCAGGGCCGGATAGCGCGCGACCAGTTCCTCCAGTATCGATTGTTTCATGACTTTTTCTGTAATGCCAGTCCGGCCACAGAGAGCGCGGCCACATCGCCAATCCGTTCACCGAGGGCCGCCGGGACGACCCGGCAGACCGCCAGGGATCCGGCAAAACTCTCTTTGGCCAACAAGGCCTCCATGGCCGGCCGGAGCAAATGCTCACAGCGGACAAAAATACTTCCGATGACGATGGTGTCGGGATTGACGAGGTCGATGGCCATGGACAGGGCCGCTCCCAGGCGCTGGCCGACTTCTGTAAAAATTCCGAGGGCCGTTTCGTCGCCGGCCTCGGCGCATTCGGCAACCGCCCTGGTGGTCAGGTCGGCATGGTCCCCCAGGAGCGAGGTCCGGCCCGCGGAGCGGAGTTCCTCCAGCCTGGTGCGGGCCAGGCGGGCGATACCACCGCCGCTGCACCAGCCTTCCACCGAACCCGTCTTGCCGTAGCCCACCGGGCCGTCCGGGGTCAGGCGGATGTGCCCGATCTCACCGGCGTTGCCATTGGTCCCCTCGTAGAGCCGGCCGTCGAGAATCAAGCCGCAGCCAAATCCGGTTCCCATGGTGCAGAAGATCAGGTTGTGGCTTCCCTGCCCCGCTCCATGGCGCCACTCCGCGAGGGCCCCGGCGTTGGCATCGTTCATCAGCCGGACGGGAACCTTGAATCGTTCCCGGAAAAAATCCACCACGGGTACCTTGTCCCAGCCCGGCAGGTTTGGCGGCGAGAGGATCAGGCCGCGCTGCGCATCCATGGGATTGCCGCAGACGATTCCGATGGCCCCGGGCCTTCCTTGCTCATCCATCAGGCCGGCGGCCATGCCGGCCAACTGCTCCAGCATTTCCTCCGGTCCGCCCCCGGTGGGGATCGACCGCCGCCCGGACACGCTTCCATCAGCCTGCCCGCTGCAAACGGCGCACTTGGTCCCCCCGATGTCAATGCCCAGCAACCGGCTCAGGTTTCTGCCCCCCCGTTAATGTCGTTAAAGCTTAATGACATACAGCCTGCCCGCCGCCATGTCGGGAAGAAAGAGGACACCCCGGTCCTCGTCGAGGTGGAAGTCGGCCGCGCGCTGGAAGCCATCGGCAATAAGGCGGGAATCCCCGTTCGGGCTGATCTTCCAGACCTTGCCCTGGTTCCAGCTGGAGACGTAGTAATTGCCGTTGCTGTCCTGTTCCACGGCGTCCGCCCCGCGCATTCCTTCCGCGACGATGTGCAACTCCCTGCCCCGCCATTCCAGCAGGTAGCCGTTGAAGAAGGCGCCGACCAGGAGCTGGCCGTTGTTCCCCACCCCGACGCCGTTGGGATTGATCATTTTCCGCGAGGCCGGGATCACCTCCGTCACTTTCCCCTCAAGGGAAACATGGTAGACCCGGCCCACGGCGCGCATGGCCTTGGCATCAACGGAATCAAAGTCACTGAAGACGCCATCCGACTGCCACATGCCGGTCCGGTCGCCCATGTCGGTGACATAGACACCCTTTCCGTCCGGCGCGGCGGCCACGTCGTTCAAGTAGAGGACCGGATTGGGGAATTGGTCTTTGTCGGCCAGGACCGTGGCCTTGCCATCCTCATCGATCCTGACCAGGCGATCCAGGTCCGAGGCGACAAGGCAGTCCCCGACATAGGCGATTCCCTTGGGCTCATCCATTCCCGTGGCGAAGATGCTGATGATCTCCTCGTCCCGGATCCGCTTGACCACCCCGTCACCGGGTTCAGTTCCCCCCATCACGGTGATGAAGAGGTCCCCGCCAAAGCCGCGGGTGATACTCTCCGGCCGGGTGCCGACAATGAGCGAGGGGCAATTTTCCGGAGTGGCGACGGCTGTCCCGGCCAGGGCGGATGGTTCCGCAAGCAGGCAGAACGAAAGGAAAACCAGGGAATTGGCCGTGAGGAATTTCTTTGGATGCATGGATGGAGTATGTTGAATCGCCCGCGGTATGAAAAGGCTCTTTCTGAGAGATACGGTTGACCGTACAGCGGCGCCCGGGGGGACCTACTCCACCACCGGCGGGAACCGCTGCGGACGGCCGGATTCCGGCTCGACCAGGGAGAAGCTGGGCACCAGGGCCACGTTCATCCATTCGTGCGGATAGCCATGGTCGCGGGGCAGCTGCTCCTTGAGCTTGAGGTAGTCGGCGTCCGGCAAATCCCAGTCGCCGGCATCCATGGAGGCTTCCAGCTGCTTCACGGTGCGCGCCCCGGCGATGACCGAGGTCACCGCCTTGTCCTTGAGGAGCCATGACAGGGCGACGGTGACGGGGGACTTGCCCTCCGATTCCGCGATGGCGCGAAGGACCCGGACCAGGTCCATGGATTCCCTGAACACGTAGCGCTTGAGGAGGTTCTTCATGGACTTGAAGCGGTCGGCCTCGGCTGCTTCCTCCATGCTCTCGTACTTCCCGGTGAGCAACCCGGCCGCCAGCGGACTCCAGCACATGATGCCCATTCCCTGGTCGACACAGGCGGGAATGATCTCGGTCTCGATGTCCCGGCGGACCAGGTTGTAGAGGTACTGGCCGGAAATGAATCTCTCGAAGCCGCGCCGCTCGGCCACGGCATTGGCCTTCATGATTTGCCAGGCGTAGAGGTTGGAACATCCGGCGTAGCGGATCTTGCCGGCGCTGATAAGGTCGTCGAGGGCCCGCATGGTTTCCTCGACGGGCGCGTAGGGATCCGGCCCATGAATCTGGTAGAGGTCGATGCAGTCGATGTCCAGGCGCTTCAGGGAGGCCTCGCAGGCCTCGACAATGTGTTTCCGCGAAAGCCCTCGGCCGGTCGGCGTTTCATCGACCGGAAACCAGCACTTGGTGGCGATCACCATACGGGTCAGGTCCCGTCCCTTGAGGGCCTTGCCGAGAATGATTTCCGACTCACCTTTTGAATACAGGTCCGCGGTGTCGATGAAGGTGCCACCCCCGTCAATAAAGGCATCCACGATGCTCTTGGAGGTCTCGAGATCGCAGCCCCAATCCTTGTTGCCGAAGGTCATTGTGCCCAGGCAGACCCGCGAGACGGCCAGCCCGGATTTCCCCAAATATCGATACTTCATGTAAGTATTCTAATAATCCCGCGGAAAATAAGTTCAAATCATTAGCCCGAGTCCGGTTCGCAAAAAAAGCGCGGACCCCTTCCGGGTCCGCGCCAAACTGAGTCTGCCTTGGTCTCCGGCTTGGCGTGTCAGCCTTTCCGGAAACGGCGGGGCTTATTCCATACGGGAAATCCCGACGACCTTGCCCTGGCCATAGGTCACGACAAACATGTCGCCGACCCGGGCATTGCTGGGAATGTCGCCCTTGGTGATGGCGATCCTGAAGTTGCGGCCTCCGGGACCCCTGAAGGTGATGTAGCTGTCACTCTTGTCGATGTCCATGATTTTACAGACGACGGTCAGCCTGTGCTGCAGGACCCCTTCATCCTCAGTCACTGTGTAGGACTGGAAGGGGGCATCGAGTTCGTCGCTGTTCGGTTTGCGCATATCCATCTTGATGCCCGTGGCAACGTCGAGGACAACCTTGTCCCCGGGACGGACATATTTCAGAACATCGACATCCTCGTCCACCGAGTAGGTGCGGGTCAGCCAGGTCGATGTTTCTGCCGGATCGTAATTGTCGGCCCCGACACCTTCGAGCTCCATGATCAAAAGCTGGCGGTTCACCAGATCGACGCGGAGAACTTCCGCCTTGATGGTGACAACCTGGGTGTCCTTGAGCTCGACCGCGGATGCAGTAAGCGGAGCGATTGAGAGAAGAGCGGCTATGCTGAACATGCCGATAGGCGTTAACTTATTCATCTTGGTTACCTTGTTAGGATTTAATTGCTGCTTGGGACTTTCGTCCGCCACCCGGATGCGGGTAGCGATATCATATGACAAACGAAAGATACATTCTATGTAAAAAGCCTGGCCTGGGGTGTCCAGCCTAAACCATAAAAAATTTCCCCTCAGGATCTGCTGGGGGGCGGCTTTCCGACCCCCGATTCCGGGTTTTCCGGACCTGTTGC
>CAJXMX010000259.1 GCA_913056355.1 uncultured Opitutales bacterium | reverse complement strand
GTGTCAACCTTTGCCACGGCTGGCAGGGGCCGGGTACTCCCGCACCGGTTGAAATCCTCGATAAAGCTGACCTGACGGATGGCCGAAGTGGTGTCGCAAACCGGAGCCCTGCCGTCCTCCAGTCGCTTCAGGACCGCATCCAGCATCTGGCGCCGGGCTGCATGGTGGTCGGGGACCCGGCGGGTAACCGGCTCCCCGGAGTCGGGCCGGACAACGCAGGATCCCTCGTAGCCCCAGGCGGCGGTTCCGCTGGAGCCCCGGACCGTGAGCTCCGGATGCCGCAGCTCGTTGCCGGCGTGGCTGCCGCCGAACCAGAAACGGATGCCGGAATCCGACTCCGCGATGGCCACCGCCGTGTCGTGGGTCTCGATGTCACGGGCCCGGTACTTGTCGGCCCCCAGGATCCGGATCCCGTCCGGTCCAGCGCCGGCCGGAGCAACCAGGCGGAAGGCGAGGTGAATGAAATGCGCCATGGCATTGTTGAAAGGGAAATCGCGGATCTCGATTCCCTCCGCCCGCATCTTCCCGGCCCAGCTGTTGCGGGTGTAATATGCCTCCTCCCGAGGCCACAAGGCCAGGAACTTGAGGCGTCGTAGTGTCCCGATCCGGCCGGCCAGAAGTTCCTTCCCAAGCCATTCTGCCGTACCGGTGTAGGCGTCCTGGTAGGCCACCGCCACCCAGTTGCCGGTCTTTTCCTCGGCGGCACGAATTGACCGGGCGTCCGCCATGCAACCGGCCAGCGGCTTCTCCACAAGGACATGCATCCCCGCCTCGAGGGCGGCGACCGCCATGCGGGCGTGCCAGTGGATTCCGGTCGGGATAATGCACAGGTCCAGCCGGCCCCGCTCCCCCTCGATGAAGGATGGAAAGTTCCGGTAGGTCCGCGCCCCCGCCGCCTGCAGCCGCAGCGACATTTCCGTTTCCTCCTCCCCGGGCGGCACCACCACCGCTTCGGTCCGGAGCCGATCCCGGTATTCAGGATCCAGCAGCAGCTCGCCGTGCACCCGGGCAAATCCGGCGGTGCCGATTAATCCGATTCTCGGTCGCTGCGCGTGTACTTGACTCATGGGGTGTGCCTGCGGGCGGATGGACACCGGACCGGAAGCTCCGGGACAGGCCAACCGGCCGGGGATGCAGGAGGTGATGTCCTGAATCTGCACCCGCTGGCGGATCGGGACGACGCGGCAACATTCTGACAGTCAGGATTGCCTTTTGTGGCAAAATCTGACAGTACCAATCTTACTGTTGCCCATACCCATCCGGGGAGCTATAAAATCTCCCTTACACCACTCCTGACATTACCCATGAGCAAAACCACGATTAAGTCGGTCCGGGGCCTGGCGCGCGCCCTGGGGATCTCGCACACGACCGTCTCGGACGCGCTGAGGAACAGCCCGCGGGTTCGGCGGGAGACCCGGGACCGGGTCCAGAAAGCGGCCCGGGAAGCGGGCTACAACTACAATCCCCTGGCGGGGGCCCTGATGTCGGAGATGCGGCGGTCGGGGGTGGGGACCTTCCGGGGAGTGATCTCGGTGGTGGACCTGGACTCGAACGAAGTGCGCGACCCGCAGGCCAACCATTACCACGGTGAGATCCTGAAGGGAGCACTGGAGGCGGCCAACCGGCTGGGATTCAGCGTGGACACCTTCTGCCTGGGCAAGGAGAAGGTCTCGGTATCCCGGCTGGGGGGGATACTGCAATCCCGGGGAATCCGGGGGCTGCTGGTGCTGCCGGCGATCGGACCTCCGGACCTGGCTCAGCTGGACTGGGACCAGTTTGCCGGGGTCTACACGGATTACATCATCACCACGCCGCCGCTGGATGCGGTCTGTTCCGACCACTTCCGGTCCATGTTTGTCGCGTTGCACAAGCTGCATGAGCTGGGTTACCAGCGTCCGGGTCTGGTCCTGCAGGAGGCGCACGACCGGCGCCTGCTGTACCGATGGGAAGCCGCCTTCCGGACCTACCTGCTGCACAATGAGGATTTCCAGGCCATATCCCCCTATGTCTCCAAGCGGCTGGACAAGCGCAGTTTCCTGAAGTGGTTCCACGAAACGGAACCTGACGTGGTCCTGGCCCACCGCGGGGAGATCCTGCAATGGATGCGCGAGGGCGGCCTGGAGGTCCCCAGGACCCATGGATTCTGCTGCCTGAACGTAATGACCATTTCCGAGGCCACGGCCGGACTGGACCTGCAGCCGCGCTGGATCGGAACGAGGGCCATGGAAGCGCTCATCGCCCAGCTGCAGCGCAACCAGTACGGCCTGCCCAGGCAGGCCTCGAACACCACCATACCCGCCGTCTGGAAAGACGGACCCACCGTCCGCCGGGTCGCCCCCGGGCGCCAGGCTGACGTTGTTGTCGAAAGCACGCCTATCTGAACCTGTCACCTCAAATCCCAACCTGAACCTGCATGAACCAAGCAACTTCAATACCGACCCGATTCGCCCGGCTCCTGGCCGTGGGCCTTGTCTTAACCGCCGTTTCCGCCCATGCGCGGGAGGAGGCCGTCGTCAAACTGGATCCGGAAGGGGAGACCCAGCTGGTCCACCCGGATATCTACGGCCATTTCGCCGAACACCTGGGACACTGTATCTACGGCGGGATCTGGGTCGGCGAGGATAGTGACATTCCCAATACACGCGGGATCCGCAACGACGTCGTGGAAGCCCTCAAGGAGCTGGATATTCCGGTTCTGCGCTGGCCGGGCGGCTGCTTTGCCGACGAGTACCACTGGCGTGACGGGATCGGCCCCCGGGAAGACCGGCCCTCGATGATCAACACCCATTGGGGCGGGGTGGTGGAGAACAACCATTTCGGCACCCACGAGTTCTTTGACCTGGTCGAGATGCTGGGGACCAAGGCCTACATCAGCGGCAACGTCGGCAGCGGCACGGTGCAGGAGATGATGGAGTGGGTGGAATACATGACCTCGCCCGCCGATTCGCCCCTGGCCAACGAGCGCCGGGCCAACGGACGGGACGAGCCCTGGAAGCTGGACTATTTCGGCATCGGCAATGAAAGCTGGGGCTGCGGCGGAAGCATGCGCCCGGAGTATTACGCCGACCTGTATCGACGCTACAATACATTCGTCAAGAACTACGGGCCGCGGATTTTCCGTATCGCCTGCGGCGCCAACAGCTTCGACCTCAACTGGACGGAAGTCATGATGGACCGGGCGGCCCGCAACATGGACGGGCTCTCGCTGCACTACTACACGCTTCCGACCGGCAGCTGGCGGGACAAGGGCCCGGCGACCGGGTTTGGTGAGGATGCCTACCTGGCGACCCTGTCCAACACCCTCAAGATGGACCAGTTGATCGCCGATCATGACGCCGTGATGGACAAATACGACCCGGACCAGCGGGTGGGGCTGATGGTCGACGAGTGGGGCATCTGGACCAATGTCGAGCCGGGGACCAACCCGGGCTTCCTCTATCAGCAGAACTCCCTGCGGGATGCCATCCTGGCGGCGCTGAACTTCCACATCTTCCACAAGCACGCCGACCGGGTGCGCATGGCCAACATCGCCCAGATGGTCAACGTCCTCCAGGCCATGATCCTGACCGACGGTCCCCGGATGGTGAAGACCCCGACCTACTGGATCTTCGAGATGTTCAAGGTGCACCAGGGTGAGGAGAATCTCGCTCTGGGTATCGAGTGCCCGGAATACGGTGACGGGGATTTGGAAATCCCGGTGATTTCTGCCTCGGCCACGCGCAATCCGGATACCGGGATCATCCACCTCTCGATCGTCAACACCCATCCCAACGAGGAGACGCGGGTCCTGTTTGACTTCGGGGAGCAGCCTTCAATGGCGGTGGGCCGGGTCCTGACGGCCGACGCCGTTGATGCCCACAACACCTTCGAGAATCCCCATGTCGTGGAACCCACGGAGTTCACGTCCGTATCCTTCGAGGAATCCGGCATGTCGGTCCTGATGCCTCCCAAGTCGGTGGTCATGCTCACCCTGCAATAAGATGCGCCTGATCCCGATTGTTGTGCTGATGAGCCTGATTGCCGTCGAGGCCGCCGCGGTGTTGCCGAATCCACTCGTCCCGCAGCGGGCCGATCCCTGGATCATCCGGCACAGTGACGGAATGTATTACTTCACGGGTTCCGTTCCGGAGTTCGACCGTATCGAGCTGCGCAAGGCCGGTTCCATCGAGGGACTGGCCTGCGCGGAACCGGTGACCGTCTGGCGCCGGCCGGAATCCGGGTTGATGAGCGGCCATATCTGGGCTCCCGAACTGCATTATATTGAAGGAAAGTGGTACATCCATTTTGCCGCCGGAGGCGGAGGCCGGGGCGGCGACTGGAACATCCGCATGTATGTGCTGGAAAACGACTCCCCTGATCCCTTGACGGGAAACTGGGTCGAGAAGGGCCGGATCGATACCGGTTGGGACAGTTTCTCGCTGGATGCCACGACCTTCGCCCACCGGGGAAAGCGCTACCTGGTCTGGGCCCAGCGCGACCCCAGCCTGCAGAACAACACCTCCCTCTTCATCGCCGAAATGGAGAACCCCTGGACCATCCGGGGCAAGGTGACCAAGCTGAGTGATCCCGTCCTCGACTGGGAAATCCAGCGCTACAAGGTGAATGAGGGACCCGCGGTCCTGGTTCGCAACGGCAAGGTTTTCATCGCCTACTCGGCCAGCGGGGTGGACCACAATTACTGCATGGGACTGCTGACCGCCGATGCCGGAGCCGACCTGCTGGATCCGGCTTCCTGGGCCAAGTCCCTGCAACCGGTCTTCCGGACCAGCGAGGAAAACGGAATCTACGGGCCGGGGCACAATTCCTTTACCGTCGACGAAAACGGCAACGACCTCCTGGTGTATCATGCCCGTAACTACAAGGAATTGAAAGTCGACCCGCTTCAGGATCCCAACCGCAATGCCCGGGTCCAGCCTTTCACCTGGAAGGCGGACGGCACGCCGGACTTCGGGGTACCCTTGCCGGAGTCCCCGGCCCGGCTCGCGCCGCAACCGCTCTACCGGGATCCCGTGCATGACGGGGCCGCCGATCCTGTCGTTCTCTGGAATCCCCACCGCGGACGCTGGTGGATGTTCTATACCAACCGGCGGGCCAACGTGGAGGAGGCCAGCGGCGTGACCTGGGTCCATGGGACCCGGATCGGTATTGCCGAATCCTGTGACCTGGGCGCCACCTGGGAATATGTCGGGACGGCCAATATAAACCTTCCGGAGGAGATCGAGGGCGGCGAACCGACCCACTGGGCGCCGGATGTATTCACCGACCACGATGGTAATCACCACATGCTCCTGACCGTGGTTCCAGGCATCTTCGAGGACTGGAACCACCCACGGAACATCGTCCACCTGGTCAGCGAGGACCTGCGGAACTGGAAGTACGAATCCACCGCCCGGCTGGTCAACAACAAGGTCATCGACGCCTGCGTGCTCCCAATGGAGGACGGCAGCTGGATGATGTGGTACAACAACGAGCGCGACGGGAAATCGATCTACCGGGCCCGCAGCAGGGACCTGAAGAAGTGGGAAGATGGCGGGAAAGTCGTCGGCGACCGGCCCGGCGAGGGCCCGAAGGTTTTTCGCTGGAAGGGCTACTACTGGTTGGTCACCGACGTCTGGAACGGGCTGGGGGTTTATCGGTCGGATGACGCCATGAACTGGACCCTCCAACCCGGCGACAACCTCCTGCAGCATCCCGGCCACGGAACCGACGACGGTGTCGTGGGGCGCCATCCCGATGTCGTGGTGGTGGATGACCGGGCCTATCTGTTTTATTTCACGCATCCCGGACAAACGCAAAAAGGCCTGCCCGACGGTTACGAAACCCGGCGCAGCTCCCTGCAGGTGACCGAACTTCATTACAACGACGGCTGGCTGACCACGGACCGGGACAGCCCCGTGTACCTCAAACTGGATCCTGGTCTGCAAACCCGCTAACCTTATGTCCTCACCCAAGACTGAATACGAAAGAGAACCCGTTCCGCCCAAGGCGCAGCTGGGCTTCAAGAGCTTTGTCGGCCAGTATGCCGGCGAGCACACCGCCGGCACGGAAATCATGATCGGCCCGCTTTTTGTCGCGGCCGGGGTCAGCGCCGTGGACCTGGTTGTCGGCCTCCTCATCGGCAACCTCCTGGCCGTCCTGAGCTGGACCTTCATGACCGCGCCCATCGCCACCCGGGCCCGGCTGACCCTCTATTACCAGCTGGAGAAGATCACCGGGCGGAAGTTCGTGGTCCTCTACAACCTCGTCAACGGGATTGCCTTCTGTTTTCTGGCCGGGTCCATGATCACGGTCTCGGCCACCGCGCTCGGGGTGTGGTTTGGCTTTCCCATGCCGGGGCTGAATGACCTCTATCCGAACAGCGTTGGCTGGATCGTGGCGGTCTTTGCCGTGGGCACGGTCATCGCCTTTGTCGCCGCGGCCGGCTACAGCACCGTGGCCAAGGTGGCCAACTATGCCGCGCCGTGGATGGTCCTGGTTTTCATCGCCT
>CAJXMX010000258.1 GCA_913056355.1 uncultured Opitutales bacterium | reverse complement strand
CTCCGGCTCGAGGAGATCCGCCATGGCATCCTTCACCTGGTTGATCAACTCGTAGATGATGTTGTGCTGGATAATGCGGATCCCGTGGTGCTTGGCATGGGCCGTCACGCCGTTCTCGATCCCGACATTGAAAGCCACGATGCTGGCCTCGGAGGCGCTGGCCATGATGATGTCGTTGCGGGTCACGTCGCCCACGCCCATGTCCACCACCTCCAGGTCGATCTTGTCGCTCTTGATGGTCTGGAGGCTGGTCGCCAGGGCTTCGGCGGTACCGTAGACATCGGCCTTGACCAAAACCGTGTAGGTTTTCTTCTGGGTCTTCTCGATGGCCGCAAAAAGATCTTCCACGGAGGCTCCGGATTCCTTCTTGTCCGCCGCCTCGAGCTTCTTGCGCTCCAGTTCGTTGGCCTCGGCCAGTTTCTTGGCCTCGCGCTCGTTCTTGACCGCGTTGAAGAAATCCCCCGCATCGGGCGGACTGGACCAGCCGATCACCTTCACCGGGGTGGCGGGTCCGGCTTCCTTGATCTGCTTGCCCTTGTCGTCGATGAGCTGGCGCACGCGGCAGTAATGCTCCCCGCAGACCAGGGCCGTGCCCGGCTTGAGGGTGCCCTGCTGGACAATCACCGAGGCGGTGGAACCGCGGCCCAGTTCCTTCTGGGCTTCCAGGATGACGCCTTCCACGCTGGCCTTGGGATCGGCCACAATGGTCTCGGTGACCTCGGCCTGGAGGACAATGCTTTCCAGAAGATCCTCGATCCCTTCACCCTTGAGGGCGGAGACCTGGGCGCAAAGGGTTTCCCCGCCCCAGCTTTCCGGAGTCAGCTCGCGTTCCTGCATCTGCCGCATGACCTTTTCCACGTTGGCTCCCGGGGCGTCCATCTTGTTGATGGCCACCACCACCGGAACCTTGGCCACCCGGGCATGTCCCAGGGCTTCATCGGTCTGCGGCATGAATCCGTCGTCGGCGGCCACCACCAGGACGGCAATGTCCGTGGTGCGGGCGCCACGGGCCCGCATGTTGCTGAATGCGGCGTGGCCCGGGGTATCGATAAAGGTGATCAACTTGTCGTTGTGGGTGACCTGGTAGGCCCCGATGTGCTGCGTAATGCCTCCCGCCTCGGAGGCCACCACATTGGCCTTGCGGATGGTGTCGAGGAGGGTCGTTTTGCCGTGGTCGACGTGTCCAAGAATACAGACCACCGGGGGCCGGCCCACCAGTTGACGCTTGGGCTGCTCCTTTTTCTCCTCCTTGGGGGCCTCGGCCTGGGTTCCCTCGCCACGATGCCGGACCTCGAGGTCGTAGCCGTGGTTGGCCGCCAGGCGACGGGCCACGTCTTCCTCGATGGCTGAATTCATCGAGGCGAAAATGCTCAGCTCCATCAATTCGGAAATAAGCTGGAAAGGCTTGCGCCCGATCTGGCGGGCAAAGTCCCGCACCACAATCGGGGAACGCACCTGCAGCGGCTTGAGGTGGCTCTCGACGACCGCGGCCTCAGCCGGTTCTGACGACTCGCTTTCCTCGGCCTTTTCGACCTTCTCGGGAATGGGCGGCGGTGTTTGCGGCTGGGGAATGTTGACCCGGGGCGGCGCAATCGGCTTGGGACCCTTGTGCACGGGAGGGCGGATGGCCGGCGGACCCTTGTGGGCCGGCGGTTCATTCCGGGGAGCCGGTTCCGGTTCCGGCTTGGCCGGTTCCTTGGGCAGATCCGTCCGGACAACCGGTGTCTTGGGGCTCGCCGGAGCGTTGCCTTCGGAAGGCTTGGACGGCATTACCGGGGAGGGTCGACGCGTGATGACCGGGGCCTTGGGCAGCGGCGGCGGTGTCTTGCCGGGAGCGGGGGCCGGAGCGGGAGCCGGCTTGGGCGGCATCGCTTCCGCCTTCTTGCGCTGCTCCTCTTCCTCACGTTCCCGACGCTCGCGCTCGATGTCTTCCTTGGAGCGGACAATCGCCCCGCTGGGGAGGGACGGTTCCTCCTTGACCTCGGGCTGCTCGGATTCCGGCTCCGCAGCCTTCGATTCCTCATCGGAGGAGGGTCCGAACTCCTCGCGAAGGGCCTCGGCGTTGATGTTGTCGACCGTACTGGAAGCGCTCTTCACTTCAAACCCACGTTCCTTGAGCAACGCGATCAACTCCGCGTTGTCCATTCCGATTTCCTTGGATAGCTGATAGATCCGAACACTCATAAATACTTACCTGTTGCTGACCTGCCTCTGATAATAATCGCTTTGCGGTTAAAGTTGTTCCTCAGGCGGAAGTTTCCGGGTTTCCGGCGCTCCGGTGAGCCTCGACCAGGCGCACAACCTGTTCGGCATCGCCTTCCGTGAAGCCCAGCCTGACCAGGTCCTTGGCTTCCACCCCTTCAAACGCCTCCGGGCTGACCAATCCGTGCTGGACCAGGAAGGCGGCCAGTTCGTCGGAGATGCCCTGCACCCCTTCCCATCCCTTGATGGCTTCCTGCAGCCGGTCGCCGAAACCAACCTCGGAGACCTGCTCCTTGGCGATGTCCAGCTTCCAGCCCAGAAGGCGGGAGGTCAGGCGGGCGTTCTGGCCGCGGCGGCCGATGGCGATGCTCAGGTTGTCCTCGCTGACCTCGAAATAAATGCGCTTGCCGGACTCGTCGACTTTGATGTTCAGCGGAACAGCCGGCTTGATGGCCTCATGGAGCAGTTCCAGGGGATCGTCGCTGTACTTGACGATGTCGATCTTCTCGCCCCCGAGCTCGCGGACAATGCTCTTCACCCGCGCACCGCGGGCCCCGACGCAGGCGCCGACCGGATCCACCTTGAGGTCCTTGCTGCTGACGGCGATCTTGGTCCGGTAACCCGGTTCGCGGGCAATGGCTTCAATGACCACCGTGCCGTCCTGGATCTCGGCCACTTCCAGTTCGAAGAGGCGCCGGACAAACTTGACGCTGGCCCGCGAGAGGATCAGCTCCGGCCCGCGATTGGTGGGCTCGATATTGAGCAGGAGGCAACGCATGCGCTCGCCCGGGGAATAATCCTCGCCGGGCACGCGCTCCTTGGGGGGAAGGATGGCTTCCGCCTTGCCGAGGTCGACCACCAGGTCTCCCCGCTCGCGGCGGCGGACAATGCCGGTCACGATGTCACCGACGTTGTCCTTGTATTCATCATAGATGCGTTCCTTCTCGAATTGGCGAAGGCGCTGCATGATGGTTTGGCGGGCCGTCTGGGCGGCGATGCGACCCAGCTTTTCCGGATCGACTTCCTTCTCGATAAAGAGTCCCACCTCGGCTTGGGGATTGAGTTGGCGGGCTTTTTCAATGTGGATCTGTGTTCGCGGATCCCCGACGGAATCAACCACCTCCAAAATAGACCATGCTTTCAGGGCCCCGTTCCGGGGATTGATTTCAATCCGCAATTCCTGGCCGGCGTTGACCCCTTTGGAGGCAGCGCTGCGGATAGCATTGGAGATCGCGGCGATCATGTCCTCGCGCGGTATCCCCTTCTCCTTTTCCATGTATTCGAGAACGGACAGAATTTCCTGGCTCATGTTTTGTGGTGGCGATTAAACTGATTAAAAGACAAAAAAGAGCGGGCGGAGACCCACTCTTCCTGTCTAGAAGAATAAAAGAAACACGTTGATCCTGCCGATTCGGCTTGTCAAGCACCGCTTCCGGAAGGGCCTGGAGCCGCCGCCCCGCTGTGGCGCCGGATCCGCTCGATCCGGGCCTGGTCCTCCATCCAGAGCAGGCCCTGGATCCACCCGTTGCAGAGGAGGATCCTGCCCCCGCTCCGGCCCAGGCCCCGCCGCAGCATCTGCCGGAAAGCCCCGGGAAAGTCCGCCGGGGGCCAGTGGAACCAGAGGGCTGCCGCCTGCTCGGTGGACAGGTCTCCGGATCCGGCCAGCATGGGAAGAAAGACATCAAGCCAGAGCCGGGCCGCCAGGTTCCGGTTGAAGCAGGCTCCGAGGATTTCCTCCCGGAGCAGGCGCTCCCAGTCAGGCAGGGCCGCGAGGCGCCGGAAGCGCTGCGAATCACAGGATCCGGCGGTGCCGGACAGCGCTTCCTCCAACCGGACGCGGAGGCTCCCGGGCTCCGAGCGCAGGCGCCGGGACCAGTCGGGCACCTCGCGGTTCAGGCGCAGGTACTGGCCGAGCCTCAGCCCGGCGCGGTTGGCCGGCCGGCCCGCGCCCCACCGGACCTGCTCCCGCCAGCGGCTCTCGAGAATATCCAGCAGCCCGGGATCCCTCCACTGGCGGAGTTCATAAAGTTCGGCCATCTGGAAGAAGGCCCGGCGGTTGTGGGGAAATCCCAGGTAGTAGAGGACCATCCGATGCAGGGCCTCTTCCCAGCCATGTTCCCGCAGCAGGCAGCGGGCCATCGATTCCTTGGCCTGCCAGCGCCGGTCGGAGCCCACCAGCAGGCGTTCCCGGACCGTCTCCGGCGGATCCGCCTCCATCCATTCGCACAATTCCGGAACCAGCTCGCCGAACAGGCCCGGCTCGCCTCCGCTGACCGACTCCAGGTCCTCCCGCAGCCAGGGCCCGAGCACCCACTCCTCGGGCTCCTCACCGGAATAGGTCCGGACCGGCCGCTCCATCCCGCCGGCGAAGAGCACCACGTGAAGGACCACCCGGTTGTAGGCGGGATCCCGGTCGTGCCCGTGCCGCCACCAGTCCTCCCGGTAGAGGTGAATCTCCACATCGCCGACCAGCGGACGCCCCTCCACTTCCAGGACCGCGTTGAGGAAGTCCGGTCCGGCCCCGCGGTTCCAGGTTCCCGGGTGCCGCACGGCGAGGGTCCTTCCCCGTCGGGTTTGCCAGCCGCCCCGCTGCCATGCCTGCAGGGCCCAGATTTCCTGGATCCTACCCTCGAGAATTTCCACCGGTCCGTAAGGACCCTGCAACTCGGTGACTCCGGCGAACGCTTGATTACCACTCACCCGCCGAACCTAACGGTCCTACAATAATCCTTCAAGCCGATTTCCGAAACTTTTGGCGGACTGCTGCTGGCGGGACTGCTGGCCTCGGCTGTAGCGGGCCAGGACGCGGTCGACCCAGGCCAGGAGGGCGGCGGCGGAGAGGACTTCGGCTCCGTGGCTGATGGCGGTATGGGCAATGGCCCGGTCCTCGGAGGCGACGACGATTCTCCAGTCCCGGTTGAGCCGCATGATCCAGGACTCGATAACGGTATCGGCCGATTGATGGGCGGCGCACCAGAGAAGGGAGAGGGTGCGGGTCCGGTCGATGAATTCCTGGTGCAGGGCGGAGCCGCGTCCGTCGATGATCAGGTGCAGTTCCCAATGCTCGAGGTCGTGCAGGGGCCTGAGGGTGGTCAGTAACTCGGCGGCGAGGACATCCATCCCCTGGCCGAGGCGATCCCGCCAGGCGGGAATCCGGTGCAGAAGGTTGCAGGCATCGACGAGAATGAGCTCTTTCATGGAAATCGAATAGACTTGCGGTAAATTTGGTGCTTCCCTGCGAAAAGACGGGATGCTGGGGCACTTGCCCGGGAATGACAATCCCATGATCCATCAGAAATGAGCGAAACCACATACATTATCGGACACCGAAATCCGGACGCGGACGCGATATGCTCCGCCATTGGCTACGCGGCCTACAAGCAGGCCTGCGGGGAAACGCATTGCCGTCCGGCCCGCTGCGGTAATTCCAACGCCCGGATCGACACCATCCTCTCCCGGTTCAACCAGCCCCTCCCGGAATTTGTCGGCGATGTCACGCCCCGGGTCCGGGACATCATGGTCCGGGACGTGATCAAGGTGGACAAGGATTCCATCTGCATGGAGGCCCTCGACCTGATGGACCGCCACGACGTGCGCATCCTCCCGGTGGTGGATGCCGACGAGACCCTGCTGGGCTGCCTTTCCATTTTCGATCTCGGGGAACACTTCATTCCCAAGCCGAGGGATGAGCGGCAGATGCGCCGCGTCCATACCAGCCCCAACAACATTGTCCGGGCCCTCAAGGCCAAGGTGGTCCACCTGGTCCGGGAGGATGAGATCGGGGAATTGCAGGTCCGCATCGGGGCCATGGACATCCGCTCCTTCGGCAAGTCCTACATGAGCGACCGGGAACTGGCCCGGTCCAGCGTGATCATCGTCGGGGACCGCTATGATATCCAGCAGCGGTCGATCCAGTCCGGGGTGCGCATGCTGGTCATCAGCGGCGGCCTGCCGGTCGAGGAGGACGTGGAGGAACTGGCCCGCGAACGCGGGGGCTGCATCGTCATCAGTCCGCATGACTCCGCCACTACATCCTGGATCATCCGCAGTGCCGGGCGGGTCGAGTCGATGGTCAAGACCAGCACCTCCAACTTCAACACCGACGAAAAGCTGAGCCTGGTCCGTCGCAAGATGGCCTCCTCGGGCGCGGCAGCGTGCATGGTGGTCGGGGACGACGGCAAGTTGCTGGGGGTCTTCACCAAGACCGACCTCCTGAAGCCTGTCGGGACCAGGCTCATCCTGGTGGACCACAACGAGCTGAGCCAGGCCGTGCCCGGAGCGGACCAGGTATCGATCCTGG
>CAJXMX010000257.1 GCA_913056355.1 uncultured Opitutales bacterium | reverse complement strand
TTGTCCTGGGCGACGCCGTTCTTGACGCCCTTGTCCTTGCAGAACTGATACAGTTCGTAGGCGGTCTTGGTGTCGATGGCGGTCGGCTTCTCGCAGTAGACGTGCTTGCCGGCCGTGGCCGCGGCCTTGACCGCGTCCGCCCGGCGTAGGGTGCTCTGGGCGTCGAAGTAGACCGGGTACGCCGGGTCGCCCATGACGCTGTCGAGGTCGGTCGTCCATTTCTCGATACCGCTGCGGGCGCTGAGGGCCTTCAGCTTTACCTCGTTGCGGCCGACCAGGATGGGGTCGGGCATGATGGACTCTGTCGGGCTGACCTTGACGCCGCCCTGCTTGATGATGGCCACGATGGAGCGCAGGAGGTGCTGGTTGGTGCCCATGCGACCGGTCACTCCGTTCATGATAATGCCAACGCGATGCTGTTTCATAATGATATTTCCTCTAGGGTTTTGAAGGGTTGAAGGATTAAACGTGTTTCAAATAGGCGGCGATGATATCGCCCAGGTACTGGTCCGGATCCTGTTTCCAGAGCCGGTCGGAAAAGATTTCCACCTCGATCGGTCCGTCGAATCCGGTTCCCTCGACCATGCGGCGCAGGCCGGGCAGGTCGATGCAGCCTTCGCCCATCAGGCCGCGGTCGTTGAGGAAGTCGGTGGTCGGGGTCAGCCAGTCGCAGACATGGAAGCCGCAGATGCGCTGGCCGGCCCGTTTGATCTCCCGCTCCAGGTTGGGATCCCACCAGACATGGTAGGCGTCGACGGCGATCCCCACCCATTCGGCCCCGACCTCGTCGATGATGTCGGTGCTCTGGCCAATTGTATTCACCGCGCTGCGACAATCCGCGTACATGGGATGGAGCGGCTCGATGGCCAGCTTGACCCCGGCACCGGCGGCGTGGGGAATCAGGCTCGCGATCCCCTCGGTGATGTGTTTCCGCGCTTCAGGCAGGGGAACGGCGGGATCCGCCCCGCAGACCAGGACTACCTGGCCAGCCCCGATGGCGGCCGCCTCGTCGAGGCAGCGCCGGTTCTCGTCGATCGCCGCCTGGCGCTTCTCCGCGGAGGGGGAGGTGAAGAAGCCGCCCCGGACCAGGGAGACCGCGGTCAGGCCATGGTCGTCGAGCAGCTTGCGGGACTCGGCCAGAGGACGTCCCTCCAGCCATTGGCGCCAGACGCCGAGGGCGGGAACACCAGCCTCCGCGTACTTGGCACAGGCCGTGGGCAGGTCCCAGGCCTTGGTGGTGATGGTGTGGATCGCGCAGCGTTTGAGGTTGTTCATGATCAGGCCCAGAAGGTGTAGTAGGGTTTGTTGTCGATCAGCCGCTGCAGGTAGACAGCCAGCTCCATGAGGTGGTAGTCGCCCCACATTGAGGACTCGCCGCAGGCGACCTTCTGTCCGGCCGGCACGTGGTCCCAGCCGTTCGGCTCGTGGTAGATGCTGTGCAGCAGCAGGCCCTGGTGGCTGCTGTTGGTGGAAAGGTAGGCCTCGCTGAAGAGGGACTTTGCAGTGACCAGTCCGGATTTCTCGTAGCGGTCTGCTTCCTCCCCGCGTCCGGAATTCCGCAGGTAGCGGGCCAGGCGGAAGAGGCCCTGGGCGGAGATGGCGGAGGCGGTGCTGTCGACCGGCTCAAAGTCATTGAACGGATCGGCCGGACGGTCCAGGTAGTCGCCCAGCTTGTGCAGGTTGGGGGCACCCTGGTCCCAGTAGCTGATGCCGTCGGTGGGCGTGTTTTCGATAAAGTTGTCGGCCACCGCCAAGGCCGCCCTTTCCATAAGCTGGCGCCAGCGGTCCTTGCCGCCGAAGGGCTCGAACTGGGCCGGATCCATAGCCTCGAGCAGTTCCAGCTCCTCGGCAAAGCCGACTGTCGCCCATGACTGGCCGCGCGTCCAGGTGCTGAATCCGGTGTAGCCCTGCTGGGAGTTGGGGCAGCGGTAGGCCCCGTCCTTGGTGTTGAAGACGGCCTCGTGGGTGGTCCGTCCCCGCACGTCGTAGCGGTCGCGCCCCTCGCCGTAGAAGACGCTGTATTGAGCCGTCGACTCGATATGCAGGAGGGCCCGCTCGAGGAGGCTGATGGCCTTGTCGCCTTCGCCCATCAGGACGTGGCCCAGCCGGTGGGCGACCATCAGGATGCGGCAGGAGCGGATGGTATCGACGAAGAGCGAGTGGGGGCCGTTGAAGCTATGGATGAAGCCGCCTCCCTGCCTTTCCGTCCACCGGGCGGCCTGGACGGCACCGGAAACCTTGATGGCCAGCTCGTAGAAATTCCGTTCCCATTCATTGTCGGGAATCCGGCCCTCCAGCATCAGGCGGCGCAGATTGCCGTAGGTGGAGAGGTTGTTGAAGCCGTGGTCGTGGACCCCGATGTGGCTGACATGGGTGGCCATGCGGGCAACAGTCCGGTCGCGGCCGGAGGCCAGGCTTTCCTTGTCACCGGTGGCGTCGAAGTGGAGCACGGCGATCCCGTAACGGAAGCCCTCCGTCCACTCGGTCCAGCCGCGGGTGGTGTACTTGCCCTCCACCGTGAAGACCGGGGACCCCTTGCTCTCGTCGTATTGATGATCGATGAGTTGGATCTTCTCCCCGGCCAGGGAAAAGCATTTCTCAAGGCCGGGCTGGAGGTCCTTGAGGGTGGGTGCGCTGTCGAGATGGATCATGATGGTTTCCTTGTAGTGAAAATTCAGTAGCGGTTGTTCTTGCGGAGGTGCAGGATGATGCATTCGCAGTCCGTGAGGGCCGCGTAGGTGTGCTCCAGGATGGCGTCGAACTGCAGGCTCTCCCCCTGGGTCAGGGTGATTTCCTCCCTGGGCAGGCGCAGCATGAGGGAGCCCTTCAGGACCCAGCACAGCTCGTTGTCGTCCTGGTGGATCTCCGGCCGGGAAATGCTGTCCCCCGCCGAGGCGGTGCAGTGCAGGACCCGCACGCTGGAATAGTTGACTTCCCGGAAACTAAATCCTCCCACCGAGTGGCTGCTTTCCTCCGCCCTCTGGGCGAAGGGGGCCTCGGCCAGGCTGAGCAGGTCCCCGGCCGTCATCCCGAAGACCCGGGCCAGGCGGTACAGGGTCTCCAACTCGGCCGAGCTCTGGTTGCGCTCCAGCTTGGAGATCACCGCCGCCGAGACGCCGCTCCGCGTGGAGACCTCCTCAATGGTCAGGCCGCTGCGTTTGCGCAGTTCGCGGAGAGAGGAGAAGTCGAAACTTGGGGATTCCATGGGGAAAAATTCTTTAAGGATAATTATTGATATAAAATATACCGTCAAGGAATATTTCTGGGCCATTCTCAAATTCCACACCGTCCCCCCTCTGGCAGGTTTTCTGGACACGGCTTCGGTTCCACTCCTAGATTTGACGACTTGAAAGCGACAAGGCCCGACAATGGAATCTGGTAAACCGGCAAAACCGGGGAGACGGCATGCCTGGCGCCGGTGGTTGCACCGTGCCTTCCTGCTTTGGGGAGTCGTTTTTACGCTTTGGCTGGCCAACTCCTACCGGACGCGAGGGGTTCCCGAGGCGGATTTGCAAAGCGACGCCACCGTGACTGTTGTGGATGGCAGCACCGTCCTGGAATTCGTGCCGGGATCGCCCTCCGAAAAAGCGGCCCTGGTCTTCCTGTGCGGATCGGGTGTGACCGCACAAGCCTACGCTCCCATGCTGAGGCCGATTGCGGGGGATGGTCATGCCATCTTTGTCATAAAACTCCCATATCGCTTTGCCCCGCTGGCCTCCCACAAGGACGCAGCCCTGGACCGGGTCGAAGCCATAATGGCTGATCACCGGGAAATTCCGCGCTGGGTGATCGCCGGGCATTCGCTGGGCGCGGCCCTGGCCTGCCGGGCTGTGAAAGCAGATCCGCATGCCTTCTCCGCATTGGTTTTGATCGGCACCACGCACCCGAAACGGGACGACCTTTCCGGACTGACGATTCCGGTAGTCAAGGTTTACGGGACCAAGGACGGGATAGCCCCCATGGAGCGGATGTTCCAGAACAGGAAGTTCCTTCCCGGGGATACGCGGTGGATCGAGATTGAGGGCGGCAACCATTCCCGGTTTGGCAATTACGGGCACCAGTTTCTGGACGGAGCGGCGTCCATCGACCGTGAGGAGCAGCAGGCGGCTACCCGTCTGGTACTGCTTGAGGCCCTTGACGGAGATGGAACTCGCAGCCGTTGACGATCCCGGGCATTATAAGGATACTGGAACCCATGTTGAACAGGCTTTACTGCACGATCATTTCACTGGTCCTGGCTAATGTTGTGGCAGCAGCCAGCCCGGCAGACATGCCCGCGGATCACGCCCGTGCCATCCTGAAAAAGGCGGACCTGCAGGACCAGGTTGAAATCCAGCTGGAACCCGGACTGGGCCATCCCGAGGCGTTTCACCTTGAGCGCCAGGGGGATCGGTTCACGGTCACCGCCGGCGGGCCGGGCGGAGTCCTCTACGGGGTCCAGGAGATCTTGATGCCGCATTCGGTTGTCGGGGCGGAAGGGGCTCCCGATTTCGACATCCGCGGGGCCGTGCTGATGATGCTCAGCGCCAGCTGGGCCTACCAGTCGGACCTGAGCCCGGAGGTCTATCCATGGTTCTTCGACAAGGAGCTGATGACCCGCTACCTGGATTACCTGGCCTCCGCGCGCCTGAACACCCTCATCATCTGGTCGGGGCACCTCTTTCCCCACATCCTCGAGTTGCCGGACTATCCGGATGCCTCCCAGTTCAGCCCGGAGGAGATCCGGCGCAACCAGGAGCAGTTCCGCTGGCTGGCCACCGAGGCGGCCAAGCGGAACATCTCCGTCCTGACCCACTTCTACAACATCCACATCAGCGAGCACATGGCCAAGGCCATGGGACGCGAACCGACCGAAGGTGACGATCCGACCCGCTACCAGGTGCCGGACGAATTTGTCGCGAAATACTACTACACCATCCTCAGCCGCTACTTTGAGGAATTCCCCAATGTCGGGCTCTACATCTGTCCCGGGGAGTCGCTCAAGCTGGAATACCAGCAGGAGTGGTTCCGGGATGTCATCTTCAAGGCCGCGAAGGACAGCGGACGCGACCCGCTCCTGATCATCCGCGACTGGACCCTCGATCCGGGGTTCAAGGAAGCGCTGCCCTCGATGTACGACCGGCTGTATTCAGAGCGCAAGCACAACGACGAGACCATCACCAGCCCCTGGCCGGACCTCAAGCACGCCGAATGGGCGGGCTTTCTCAAGGGGCACATCGTCAACCTGCACGACCCGGCCGACACCACGCCGTACCGGGTCGGAAGCCCGCGCCTGATTCATGAGATGATTGGTCACTGGGAGGACTCCGGCTGGTTCAAGGGAGCCTGGTTCTATCCCCCCCAGTGCTGGATCTGGCCGGACACCCTCGACATCACCGCGGATGGGAAACCGCTGGTCAACTTCGACCGCGACGAGCTGTGGCACCTTCTTGAGGGCCGCTACCTGTGGCGGGTCGAGCGCGATCCCCAAGAGGAGCTGGCCTGGGCGGCCGGCTGGATGGGACGCAAGTTCGGCAACCCGGCGGTCGGGCCGCTGCTGGTCGACTGGTACGACCTGACCGGTCCCATCCTGCCCGGGCTGCAGAACCTGACCGCCACCCGCTTCGGCAATTTCTTTCCCCCGGCCATCGCCACCGTGCAGGCCAATGTCGACGACATCCTGACCTACCGGGTTCGTCTCGACGATCCCTTGCCGGAGGGCCCGACCGGTCTGACCCACCAGCGTTACTATTCCCAGCCGGTCGATGCCTACACCATTGAGCGCTACAAGGAGAAATTCGGAACGGAGATGCTCCTCGACCTGCGCAGCCTGCCCGTTGCCCAGCTCGGCTGGGAACTGGCCGCCGGGCGCGAGGCGGAGCAGTACCTGCGGCCCGATTATTTGCTGGAGACCTATCTCGGGATGGCCCGGGAGGCGGTGGGGAAGGCGGAGGCCGCCCTGGCCCTGGACAGCAACAATCCCGCAGAGTTGAAACGTTTTCTCCAGGACGCCAGATGTCTCCTCCTGACGGTTGAATACTACCAGCTCAAGGTGCGGGCCGCCCTGCAGAAGCGGCTCTACCAGCTGACCGGCCGCAAGGCGCGGCTCGACGAATTCGAGCAGGCCATGAGGGATTCCGTGGCCAAGTACGAGGAGCTGATTGCCTACGCGCGGCAGTTCTACACCGGCGGCACGCCGATGTTCCATGCCCTGACCTGGGAGCAGACCCAGGAGGACCGGGTCAAGTGGGACTATGAGCTGCAGATGAAGTGGCTGGAAGGGCTCAACCGCTAGGCGGTGGGGCAGCTTGGTCCCATCATGCCATTAGGCGTCATCGCGCACGGCTTGTTATTATTGGATTATAGAATGGACGGCCAAAGGCCGGGCGCCATATCAGCCCCGAACCGGTCGTCCGTAGTTGTTCCATGCCGTTGACGACAGCCCGCTGGTGAGTATGTAAAGGTCATGCTTCCACGTTTTTCCCTGCCCTGTTGCCTGGTATTGGCGACATTACAGGCCTTTACCTTGGTCGGGCAGGTG
>CAJXMX010000256.1 GCA_913056355.1 uncultured Opitutales bacterium | reverse complement strand
AGATCCTCCAGAAAGCGCCGGCCCACCTCATCCTCGCGGAAGACAAAGGTCTGGAAATGGATGTAATGCTCAGCCGCCCGGATGTCCTCGATGAGGGCATCGTAATACTCCCTGGCATGGGGGTAGATCTCCGGCCTTTCCATACTGCCGGGGCTGTTGGCTTCCATGCGGCCGGTTATGGTCAGCAATTCGGGGAGTTCGGTACCGTTTTCCCGGACCTGGCGGGCGGCCTCCTCCCGGCGCCGGGCGGCATTCCCTTGCAGCTCCAGGCGCTTTCGTCTGATGCGGTCGGTGCCCAGGAGCAGGTACAGGGGGATGCCCAGAAGGGGCAGCAACAGGAGCCAGACGGTCCAGATCAGCATCGCGCTGGTCCTCTTGCGGGAAAGCAGCAGGTTGCAGAACAGGGCCACTCCCGCCAAGTGGACGATCACGGCCAGCGCCAGTAATACCCAAAGCATCCGGTTGGCATAGCATGTATTACACGCGCTGGGCAACCCCCTTGGTTGGGTGGATTTAGAAAAGGCCCTCCATTCGGGAGGGCCTGGGTTTTGACTTGGATCCTTGGATCAGCTCGGTGTCCCGGCCTGGCTTTCCGCCTTCGGGATGTGAATCCGCAGGACGCCGTTGTCGTATTTTGTCGTCATGTGACTGGCGTCGACGGCATCCGGTAGGGTGATCGAGCGTTCGAACCTGCCCACCCAGCGTTCCTTGCGGAGGGTAGAGCCGTCCGCCTGCTGGTCCTGGGATTCCGTGCTCTGGTCGGTCTCGGCCTCGATGCTCAGGGTTTGTCCCTCGAGGGAGGTCTTGATGTTGGCCTTGTCGGCTCCGGGCAGATCCACGGCCACATCATAGGCCTGGTCCGATTCCTTCAGGTCAATCTTCGGGCTGACCGCTAAGGGGGACCCGAAGAGGGCGCCATCCGGTCCGTGCGGAAACTGGCTGATGGTATTGTTGAACATGGCGTCCATCTGCTGGCGCATGCGCTGTATTTCCGCATAAGGATCCCAGTCCGGGGAATTGAGCGGATCCGGCTGTTGCTGTGGTTGGGCCGGCATCATGGTGGATGGCAGCATCGGCATGCCGGCGACCGAGAGCTCGGCCGCGGACAGGTCCTCATTGCCCTTGTTCGCCGCCAGTTGGTAGAGGTAGTACCCCTGCACGGCGACGGCGATGACCAGGAGCCCGAGGAGGGCCTTGGCCCAGTTTGGTAACGATACTTTTTGCTTTTCTGACATCATATCCTCCTTGGTTAGTAATGAAGGTTTCCAAGCGTTTGGATATCATGGCGGAGTGCCGCGGGCCACGGGTCCGGGCCGCTTGAATCCGGCCGGCGCCGGATGAGGTCCTGCAGTCGCCGGATCCGTTCCGCAGTGAGCGGATGCGTGCGCAGGAACACGGGGACCGGGTTCATGTTCGCCGGCCGGAGGAAACGTTTCCAGAAACCCTGACCGAAGTACTCGAGACTCTGCAAGGCCCGGGCCAGTCCGGCCGGATCGCCGGTCAGCTCCGCGGCCGCCAGGTCGGCGTCGAATTCGCGGGACCGCGACAGGGCCAGCTGGATCAGCATCATGGCCTGCGGGGCCAGGGCCAGGACCAGGACCAGGCCCCAGGGGATGGCGGTGCCGGACAGGGCCAGCATCGGCAAGGAGAAGAAAAGAAGAACCAGGCCGGCCATGGAGAGGAGCCGGACCAGTCCGGTCATGCTGTAGGAGAGCCGCAGCAGGAGCAGGTCGCCGTTGCGGATGTGGCCGATTTCATGGGCCAGGACCCCGGCCAGTTCGCGCGGGGAGAGCGAGCGCAGCAGGTCCATTGACAGGACCACCACCGCATGTTCCCCGCCTCCCATGGTGAAGGCGATAGGCCCGGGTTTTGCGATAAGGAACAACCGGGGCTCATGGCGGAGGCCGGCTCGATTGGAAAGCGTCCTGACCAGGGAGGCCACATCGGGTGCCTGGTGTGGTTCCAGGGGCCGGGCCTGAAGCTGGCGAAGGAGAATGCGCGGGGTCAGGGCGGCCGGCAGAAAGGACGTGAAGGCGGCCAGGAGGATGACCGGAAGTAAAAATCCGGATCCCAGGATGAGCCGGGCGATGACCATGAAAAAGCCAAACAGGCTGGCCAACAGGAGGAAGGTATGAACCCGGTTCCTCCATCGGTGCTGCATTGCTGTCTGATGAACCATCATGGCGTTCCTTTTATGTATGCGACTCATAGTGCCGTTTTATTCCCGCTTAAGTCGTGCCAATGGGGAAGATTGCGGAAATCAGCTTCCATTTCCCGGCAGGTGCGCAATATGAGCGAGTCCGGCGTAGCCGGGCAGCATTAGCGAAGGGGAGGGCTGGTTCCAGGGCCTGCGACATCCTGGCACGATGCCTCCCGGTTCCTGTGACAGGATTGACCGGGACCCCACCGGAACCTGGTTCAGTCGGTTGGCCTTATCCTGATAGCAATTACTCCGGTTCTGTCCCGGTATAGAGGAGGCGGGGGAATTCAATCCGCGAGGGAGGCTTCCAGGCGGAAGAAGACGGAGCCCGGGGCCGCCGGAGCCGGCACCTTGAGGACGACCCGCTCAAAGTCCGGATCGGGATCCTGGCTGACCGTGACGTCGGGCCCGGTCATGTCGACCGGAGTCCACCCCGGCTGGGACGCCAGTCCCTGGCTTTGGCCAAGGATCAGGCTGCCGTCCGGCAAGCCTTTGCGCATCCGGTAGGATACGCTCAGGTAGCCGGATTCATCCAGCCCGATGGTCAGCAGGCTGCCGGAGGCGTCCCGCTCGACCGGGGAGGTGCCGAGCATGAATTCCAGGCCATTGGCGATGCGGTCCTGGTCCCAGTCTTCTCCAAACCCGTCCATCCGGGCAAACTGCGGGTTGGTGCTGATAATGGCTTGCCGCCACTGGTCGTACTGCTCCGGCAGGGAAGGCGTGAAGTTGAGGACCGCGTGGACAAGGGAATGGTCGGAGACGCTGCTGGCGGTGGTCCCGTTGCGGAGGCTGACGGGGACCCGCTCCCAGTCGGGCAGGAGTTCATCGGAGACCATCACGTGGTCGATGTCGCTCCAGCTCAAGTCGGCTTCCGCCCCGGCCACGTGGGCAAAATCCGGAGTTCCGTCATTATCGGCATCGTCATAGAATCCCCACTCGCTGATTTCTCCATAGGCACCCCCGCGGTCGGCGACATTGAAGTCCCCCAACACGATCAGGGCATCCTCCGCATAATGGTCATGCAGCTCATCAAGCAGGGTCAGCATCGAGGCCAGGCGCCGGTCATCGGAACCCCGGCAGCACTTCAGGTGGAGGTTGATCAGGCTGACCACCCGGCGGAACGGCTCTTCTCCCACCTCGACCTGAAGGAGGTAGGGCAGGCGGCCGGAGCCAAAGCGGTTGTCCCAGGCCGGAATCCAGTCCAATAGGACCTGAGTGGAAAGGAGCTGCACCGTGGCCGTGTTCCAGACAAAGGCCTGCCGCTGGGCCGGGTAGTTGTAGAAATCGGGATCCCACCAGAAGGAAAACTTCGGATTGTAGGCTCCCGCCCAGGTCCCGGCGGAATCCTGCGCATTGAGGGCGGTGAGGAGATCGGCCAGGGCATCGCCGTTGAGGGTGTCGGTGACCACTTCCTGGAGGGCCACGATGTCCGCCCCGAGGGCGATGATGTCAGCGGCCGCGGTCTGGATCTGGGAGCTTCGGGAACCGTACCAGGTTCCGGAGTTCCGCGGGTAACCCAGCCACTCCGCGTTGAAGGTGGCCACGGTCAGGGTTCCTCCGGCTGAATGAAGCAAATTGGCCGGAAGCAGCAGCAGGTTTAGCGAGAGCCATGCCTTGATGAACAAGAACCTGGCGGCATTGGGGGATTTTCCATTCATGACACGTATCCTGGCCGCTTCCTTGGGCAGGCGGGCAGGGCAGCCAGCAAGTGAGATCCCGGATTCAATTGGGTCAAGTTCGATTCCATTTCCTCCTTGTCTGTCCCAAAGTATCCACAGGCGCCTCACACCGATTGCGATCCTCATTGAGACAACACCAAAGAATCGGAAAGCTCGTGTATTTTAAGCTTGAAATATAGGGTATTTACCTCATTATTTGTTCGATCTCTCAAATGTGCTTAATCCAGGTATTCAACTTTACGGACTGCGCGAACCCACACCCGAAATGAACCAGGAAATACTCGTCCAACTCCTCGGCAAGGAGGAGAAACTGCACCAGATCTGCGAGGCAGCGGAGGAGCACCTGCATAACCTGAAGCTGCAAAAGCAGGAACTGGAGGACGGCCTTACGTTAACAGGACGTTGGCTGCCCTTTGCCCAGAGGCGGGAAAAGGACTGGATAGCAGACTACCGGGCGGACATCGCCAAGGCCCAGGCAGCCTGTGAAAATGCGCGATTGAACCTCAAAAACTACTTGCCCCTGGCCAGGGAGACCGTCCGCGACTGGTTGGAATCGAAGGAGGATCCGGAGTACCGGTTCTGCCTGACCATCCGGCAGGCCATTGCCGATGGCCGGGACAGCCTGGAGCAGTTCCGCAAGCTGGTGGAGCAGCTCCTCACGGCGATCGCGGAAGCGCGGGATGCGATCAGCTTTTCCAGCAACCACGGTTCCCGGAACCAGTCGGACCAGGCCGAGGAACGGATCCGAACGGCCATCCGGGCCGCCAGCGCGGTGGACCGGGCGGCCCTGGACCTCAACGGCCGGCGCGATGAATTCGCCACCACGGCCGCTGGAAGTTTTTATGATACCCTTTCCCTGCCGGGCTTCAGCCAAAGCCGGTATGAAATGAAGTTGCAGGTTATCGCCGAGGAGAAAATCGGCCCGGCCCTGCAGGACGTGGAGGCATTGCTGGGCCAGTGCCACCGGCTGCATGATGAGGAGTTGGTCGCCGCCCAAGCCAGCCTGGCCAAGCTGGAGCGGGAATATGAACGGCTGACCGATGCCTACGTGGCCGAGGTCACGGGCCGCATGTTGAAAGAAATCCAGGCGGAACCCGGCGAGGCCACGGCCTGACCGGGAACGATCACCCACCGGCCCCGGTTGGGCAGATTGGTATCTTTCCGGTATTGAAAGCGGACCAGCTTCCGCCGCATGCCGGCTATTGATTCAGGTCCCGCACACCGCCACGGTCGGCGCTGGTGGTCAGGCGGGCGTAGGCCTGCAGGGCGGTGCTGACCTCGCGCTCCCGGACGGGCTTCCAGGCATCCTTGCCCCTGGCCTCCTCGGCGGCCCGGCGCCGGGCCAGCTCCACTTCCTCCACCTCGATGTCGATGGTCCGGCCGGGGATGTCGATGACCACGGTGTCGCCTTCCTGCACAAGGCCGATGGCCCCGCCGGCGGCGGCTTCCGGGCTGGCGTGGCCGATCGAGAGACCGCTGGTGCCGCCGGAAAAGCGCCCGTCGGTGATCAGGGCGCAGGACTTGCCGAGGCCCTTCGACTTGAGATAGCTGGTCGGGTAGAGCATTTCCTGCATCCCGGGTCCGCCCTTGGGCCCTTCGTAGCGAATGACCACTACGTCTCCGGGAACAATCCGGTCCCCGAGAATGGCCTCCACGGCGGCATCCTGGCTTTCAAAGACGCGGGCCCGGCCGGTGAACTTGAGAATCGATTCGTCGACCCCGGCTGTCTTCACGATGCAGCCGTTGCGGGCGATGTTGCCCCTGAGGACGGCCAGTCCGCCATCCCGGGAATAGGCGTTCTCGACATCCCGGATGCAGCCGCCGGCCGGATCCGTATCGAGGGACTCCCAGCGGGTGTCCTGGGAAAAGGCGGAGACCGAATAGCGCCGGCCCGGGGCGGCGGCGAAGAGGTTGCGCGCCTCCTCGCTGCAGTCGCGGCGGAGGTCCCACTTGTCGATGGCCGCGCCGATGCTGGCCGAGTGGACCGTCGGGACGTCCCGGTGGATCAGGCCCTGGCGGTCCATTTCGCCGAGCAGGCGCATGATTCCGCCGGCCCGGTGGACGTCCTCGATGTGGTACTTGGCGGAGTTGGGGGCCACCTTGCAGAGGCAGGGGACCTTGCGGGAGAGGCGGTCGATGTCCTCCATGGTGAAGTCGACCCCCGCGCTTTCGGCACAGGCCAGGAGGTGCAGGACCGTGTTGGTGGACCCGCCCATGGCGATGTCCAGGCTCATGGCGTTCTCGAAGGCCTCAAAGGTGGCGATGCTCCGGGGCAGCACCTTGTCGTTGCCCAGGTCGTAGTAAGCCTGCGCCAGGCCGACGATGCGGCGCCCGGCCTCGCGGAAGAGCTTTTCTCGGTCCTTGTGGGTGGCCACCACGGTTCCGTTGCCGGGCAGGCTCAGCCCGAGGGCCTCGGTCAGGCAGTTCATGCTGTTGGCGGTGAACATGCCGGAACAGGAGCCGCAGGTGGGACAGGCGCTGCGCTCATACTCTTCCACCTGTTCGTCGGAGGCGTTGGGGTCTGCAGCAATGACCATGGCGTCCACCAGATCGAGCTTGTGCTCGGACAGTTTGGTCTTGCCTGCTTCCATGGGGCCGCCGGAGACGAAGATCGTGGGGATGTTCAGGGGCATGGCGGCCATA
>CAJXMX010000255.1 GCA_913056355.1 uncultured Opitutales bacterium | reverse complement strand
AATGATACTGAGTCTCAGTACTACGCCAACACATGGGCCTCCCCTCATCTGAAAAACGGAAATCGGGTTACCGCGGCTGGCGCTGGCTGCACGGGCTGCTGGCGCTGGCGGCGGCGGTGCCGTTGCTGGTGCAGGGGCTGACGGGGGCTCTGCTGGCCTACGAGCGGGAAATTCGCAATGGACTGGGTGATGGAGCGGCGTGGACTGGCGGGCCCCGGCTGGGAATGGAAGCGCTGCACAGCCGGTTGGAGGCGGAACTTGAGGGAGGCCGCGCGCTCTTCCTTATTTGGTACGAGGCGGAGACGGAGCCGGTAAGGATCCGCTGGGAGATGGCAGACGGGAGGCAGGCGAGCTATCTGGCAAACCCGGTTGACGGGGCGATCCTGCCGTCCTCGACCCGCTGGCACCGCTGCTTTGAAATCATCCTGGATATACACCGGACGCTCGGGCTGAGCCGTCCGGGCCAGGTCATCATGGGAAGCAGTGCCCTTGTGCTTTGCGGTCTGCTGGCCAGCGGTCTGGTCCTGCAGGCTCAGCGCTCGTCCGGCTGGAGGAGGTTTTTTGGAAGCGGGGGCTTCCGGAGAAAGCGCGGCAAACCCGGCTGGAAATGGCTGCATGCGACCCTGGGGGTCTGGCTCAGCCCGGTATTGCTGATCATTGCCCTGACCGGCGCGATCTGGTCCTTCGCCGGCATACGGACCGTCATCGGGTGGTTGAGCGGTTCCGAACCACTTTACGGAGCCATCCTTGCCCTGAATATCCAGGAAACGGCCCAGCTCGACCTGGAATTGGTGCTGCGAACCGCGGAAGCACTGGCACCGGATTCGGGAGCAAAGCGCCTTCGCCTGCCGGAAAGAAACGGCCAACCAGCCCGCTTTGAATGGGCACCGGAATCGGCCCCGTACGAGAATTTCCGCTCCCGGGTGTGGCTGCATCCGGAATCCGGGACAGTCCTCCACTCCCAGCCGCTCTCGGACTATACGCCGGCCGACCGGATGATTCGCTGGGCCTACCCGGTCCATATCGGGAAATGGGGTGGTGAGCTGACCAGGATCCTCCATTTCGCAGCCGCCCTGTCGGTGCCCTTTTTCACCTTCACCGGCCTCTGGCTGTACATCCGCCGGAAATGCCAAACCTGAACGAACTTCAATGAAACTGAAATCGACAACCCTCAGTAAACTGATCACTAACGCCGCCCTTCTGGGTCTGACCGTGCTTGCCGCGCAGGAAGAACAGGTGTTCGAGCTGTCTCCCTATGCCGTGGTGAGCACCACCCGCACGGAGAAGACGCTCAGCACCATTCCCCAGACCGTGTCCTTGATCGACAACCTGGCCTGGGAGACACAGACCGCGCTCTCCCTGGACCCGATGGCCTCCATTTCGCAACTGGTTCCCAGTTACTCGCCAAGCCGGCAGAAGATGACCGGCTTCGGGGAGACCTTCCGGGGGCGCAATCCCCTCTTCCTCGTGGATGGCATTCCCCAGTCCAATCCCCTTCGGGACGGAGGCCGGGAAGGCTATACGGTCGACTCCGCCATGATCGACCGGGTCGAGGTGATCCACGGCGCATCCGCCGTCCAGGGGCTGGGCGCCACCGGCGGTATCATTAATTTCATAACCATCGCTCCGCCGGAAGAGGACGGGACCCGGAACCGTTTCCAGGCTGGGACCACTTTCAGCGATGAGGTCGATTCGGAAAGCACCGGCTACTACGGAAGCCTGGTCTCACGACACCGGGAGGGCCGATTCGGCTATGCGGCCAGCATCAGCTACAAGTGGCGCCCCATGCGCTATGATGGCGATGGCAACCTGGTCGGCATCGACAACACCCAGGGGGACACCATGAACAGCAGCGCCCTCGACCTCTTCGGGAAATTCCAGTACCGCGTGGCCGATCACCAGGAACTGCAGTTGATGGTCAATTCCTTCGAGATGAAGCAGGACATGGAATACGTCATGATCAACGGCGATCCCGCAACCGGTCTGCCGGCCACCTCGGTAAAGGGAACCCAGGAGGGCAAGCCCACCCAGAACGATGTGGTGTCCTTGAATCTCGACTACAAGCACAGCCGGTTCCTCGGCGGCAGTCTCCGGGCCAACGCTTTCTACCAGGACTTTGCCGCCACCTATGGCGGCGGCACCTTTGCCACTTTCCAAGTGGACGGGGAACCCGTCTTCGACCAGAGCCAGAACGAATCCACCAAGAAGGGATTCAAACTGACCTACCTTCGCGACCTGACCGAAATCTTCGACCTGGGCATGGTGACCGGCGTCGACTACATTGAGGATGAGACCCGCCAGGTACTGGTCCAGACCGGGCGCACCTGGGTCCCGGAGACGGTCTACGACAGCCTTGCTCCCTACCTGCAACTGGAGAAGGTCCTGGGTCCGGTAGTCCTCAGTGGAGGACTCCGCTATGAAGACGCCCAACTCAATGTAGAGGACTTCACCACGCTGGAATCCTATGGTTCGCAGTTTGTCGCAGGCGGATCCCCGGGCTTTTCCGAACTGCTGTTCAACCTCGGGCTGACCTGGGAGGCCGTTCCCGGCCTGACTGCCTTCGCCTCCTATAACGAGGGTTTCGGGATGCCCGACGTAGGCCGCGTGCTGCGTGGCATTAATGAGCCGGATCAGGATGTGGATTCATTCCTGGACCTCAAGCCGATCATCACCGACAACTACGAGGTTGGCCTGCGCTATTCCTCAGCAGACCTGGCTGCGGCAGTCAGCCTGTTTTATTCCGATTCCGAGCTGGGCAGCCGGCTGAGTGCGGACGCCGACGGAATCTTTTCCGTTAACCGCGAAAAGACGGAAACTTACGGCATTGAATTCTCCACGACCTGGCAGATTGACGACCAGAACACGGTGGATGCCCGCTTCGCCCTCGTTGAGGGAAGGTTCGACTCGAATGACGACGGGAGCACCGATACCCGCCTGGACGGGACCAATATCCCGCCGGCCCGCTTGAACCTGGGCTGGAGCCGGACCTGGGGGCAATCAGTTTCCACACGTTTGCAATCATCAACCTTCTTTGACCGGGATGCCCCGGCGAATTCTCCCAACGACTTCCGCGGCTACACCCTCGTGGACTTCCTGGTTGCCTGGAAGGTCGCAGGGGGCAGCCTTGAGCTCGGCGTCACCAACCTCCTCGACAAGCAGTACATTACCTACTACTCCCAGAGCGTGAACAGCGCCAGCCGCTACTTTTCCGGACAGGGACGCGGATTCAACCTAAGCTTTTCGAGGGATTTCTAGAGCGACTCGAAAACCTTCTGGGTGAACTGCATGTAGCGGAGGCCGTCGGTGAAGGAAGTCAGGCGGACGGGGGTGCCGTTGCGGATGCTGTCGATAAAGTCCTCCTCGACCCGCCAGCCGCGACGGGATTCCTCCGGAATGTCGAATTCCTTTTCCGGTCCGCCGGCTTCCGCAAGGAGCAGCTTCCCCTGCCCCACATCGACCCGCAGGGTGGCCCGGCTGCCGACCAGCTTTATCTCGTTGCGGCCGGGGCCCGGCTCGATCCCGGAGAAGTGGTAATTGAGCAGCGTGCCGCGTTCCAGCCGGCCGAGAATGTGCAGGCAGTCCGGGAGGCGGACGGATGTCTGTTCTCCGGTTTCCCAATGCTTGCGGTGCGGAACCGCGATGTGGCCCTGGACCGCCAGAACGGAGGCCAGGTCCGGGAACCAGCGATCGATAATCTCCTGGTAGATGCCCATGGTGAGCAGGTTGATCCCGCTGTACTGGGGATCCTGCCGCCAGGTCAGGGGCGCTTCCGGATCCAGTAGCGCGGCGTGGGAATGATCGATGAAGATCTCCTTGATTTCGCCCAGCCGGCCGGTCTCGATGAGCCCGATTACCGTACTGTCGAGGTCCAGGGTAAAGGGGGACGGCACGATCTGGGCGACCCGGTCCGGGTGCGCCTCGGCGGTGGCCAGCATCAGCTCGGCGTCGGGGAGATTGGCGGCCATGCGGGCCTCCGTGAGGACATGCTTGCCGGCCTTGAGGGCGGCCATGCTGACCTCGGCGTGCAGGTAGGGCCAGGTGCCGATGCAGACCGCATCCACCTCGGGATCCTCCACCACGGCCCGCCAGTCGGGGGCCGTTTTCTCCACGCCAAACTCCCGCACGACGCGGAGCGAGCTTTCCTCGCTGCGGTTGGCCACGCTGACCAGGCGGACATCCTTGATGGAGGCGAATCCCGGCAGATGCCGCAGGCGGGTATTCCCGCCGGCCCCGACAAAACCAATTCCAATGGGCATGCTCATGGCTCAAGTTTCTCCATGCAGCCGGCGACTGCAAGTTCCGGCTCTGTTCATGATTGATTTGACATGGACCCGGCCAGCTCCACCTTAGGCAGTTTCCCTATGATCGAGGATCTGGAATCCATATTTGTAACGGAGCAGGAAATCCGTGAACGCATCGAAATTCTCGGGCGTGAAATTACCAACACCTACACTGATGCTGATGAATTGACGGTCATCGCCATCATCAACGGAGCCCTGCTTTTCACCGCCGATCTGGTCCGCCATATCGACATGCCGGTCCGGATCGACTGCATGCGGGTTTCCAGCTACCGCAACGATGTCAACCCGGTCCAGGAACCGGAAATCATCGACATGCTGCGACTCGACCTGGAAGGCGCCCACGTCCTCATCATCGACGACATCATGGACACCGGCCACACCTCCAGAAGGGTTATTGAGGAAATCAAGAAGCTCAAGCCGGCCTCCGTCCGCTTCGGGGTCCTCCTGGAAAAGGAAGGGCGCCGGGAAGTCAAGGTGAAGCCGGATTTCGTCGGATTCCAGATCCCGGACGAGTTTGTCGTCGGCTACGGGCTCGACTTCGCCGAGCGCTACCGTCAGCTGCCCTGCATCGGCGTCCTCAAGCCTGAGCTGCAGAATCCCCCGACCTTCGTCTAGGCCGGGATCCGGGCCTTGATCTAGACCAGCCGGCCTTCCTCGAGGTGGAACTGCTTTCCCGTGCGCGAGGAGAAGCCGGGATGATGGGTGACCAGCACCATGGCCGCCTTGTGCCGCTCGACCGCCTCCAGCAACTGGTCCATGACCCGGCCCGCGGTGCGCTCATCGAGGTTGCCGGTCGGTTCGTCGGCCAGGATGACCTCCGGCTGGTTGACCAGGGCGCGGGCGATGGCCGTCCGCTGGCGTTCCCCGCCGGATAACTGGTCGGGCCGGCTGCCCAGCCGCTCGCCCAGCCCCAGCTCGTCCAGCAGCTGCCGCGCCCGGTCCCGCCCCTCGCGCAGGGAAAGCCCGGCAATCCGGGCCGCGATGGTGACGTTTTCCAAAGTATTGAGCTCCGGGATCAGGTAGAAGGCCTGGAAGACAAAGCCAAGGTAGGCGGCGCGGACCTTCGGGCGCCGCACTTCGGGCAGCGTGGCCAGGGGCGTATCGTTCCAGAAAACCTCCCCCTCGTCCGGGGACTCGATGCCGGCCAGCAGGTTCAGGAGGGTGCTCTTTCCGCTGCCCGATTCACCGCGGATGCTGATTGTTTTTCCCTTTTCGAGGGAAAGGGAGACCCCGCGCAGGACGTGGATGTCGCGTGTGCCGCTGCGGAAGGATTTGGCCAGGCCGTCGGCCCTCAGGATGATGGGGTTATCCGGGCTGCTCATTGTTCGACCCTCAGGGTTTCCGCCGGCTTCAGGCGCGAGGCCCGCCAGGCCGGCAGGAGGCTGGCCAGGGTGGAGAGCCCCGTCGCCATGAAGGCGATCCGGACAATTTCCCCGGCGTTGTATTTCACGGGCAGGTAGGCGAAATAATAATAGCGGATCAGCGTATCGCGGGTCCCGGTCAGGCTGGAGAGGCCCTGGATAATGGGATCGCGCAGGGAGAGGCAGACCATGGCCAGGGCAATTCCGAGGACGGCCCCGATCAGGCCGATGAAGAAGCCCTGGAAGCAGTAAATGCCAAGGACGCCCCTCCGGTTGCCCCCGATCACGGCCAGCAAACCGATCTCCCGGGTCTTGCGGACCACGGTCAGGAGCTGGGCGATGGCGATGGCAAAGACCGCCACCGCGACGATGAAGAGGTTGAGGAAGAGCATCATGGTCTTCTCAAGGTCCAGCACCCAGAGAAAGTCCGCCCAGCGGTCCTTCCAGGTCATGACCTGGTGACGGTTGTCCAGCGACTCCTTGAGGCGTTCGGCCACGACAAATTCGTCGGCGCCGTCCTTCAGGCGGACCGCGATCCCGTGCACCGCGTCGCCAAGTCCGTACAGGTCCTGCATGGTCCGCAGGGTGCAGACGATGCCCGGCAGGAACTCCTGGTTCCACTCGATCTCATAGACACCGGCCACCTCGAACTCCCGCGGCAGGACCCCCTCGTTCTGCTGCAGGCCGTCGATCATGACCGGGCTGAATACCTCCACCGTGCTCCCCACCCAGAGCCCCAGGTTGCTGGCCAGGCTGCGGCTGACAAAGACCGTGTCGTCGTACAGGTCCTCCATCGTTCCGGAGACCAGGTAACGGTTGACCGCAAAGACCGGCTCCTCCTCGTAGGCCATCCCGTAGATGCCCGGGA
>CAJXMX010000254.1 GCA_913056355.1 uncultured Opitutales bacterium | reverse complement strand
CCTGCTGGTCACCTTCTTTGTCAACTGGCTGGTCAAGCCCTTCAGCATGGCGCTGTTTGCCTGGTTCTTTTTCCGGGTGGTCTTCACCGGGCTCATCAGTGCGGAGGACGCGCAGCAGTACACTGCCGGGCTGATCATCCTGGCGGCGGCTCCCTGCACGGCCATGGTCTTTGTCTGGAGCTATCTCACGGACGGCGATCCCGCCTACACCCTGGCCCAGGTGGCCATCAACGACCTGATCATGCTGGTGGCCTTTGCCCCCATCGTGATGTTCCTCCTCGGCGTGGCGGACGTGATCATTCCTTCCCGGGTGCTGGTGACCTCGGTGGTGGT
Organism: uncultured Opitutales bacterium; assembly: GCA_913056355.1. Lineage (GTDB taxonomy): Bacteria > Verrucomicrobiota > Verrucomicrobiia > Opitutales > Oceanipulchritudinaceae > Oceanipulchritudo. The sequence goes on along the minus strand of CAJXMX010000254.1, from coordinate 6,233 downwards.
CTTTATCGTCATTCCCCTGGCTGTGGCTTTTCTCTCACGCTACTTTCTCATCCGGGCCAAGGGAGAAGACTGGTTCAACCGCAACTTCCTGGCGCGGTTCCATCCGGTGACGATTATTGCCCTGCTGGCGACCCTGGTCCTGATCTTCGCCTTCCAGGCGGAGAACATCACCAGCCAGTGGATCGCGGTGCTTCTCATCGCCGTGCCGATCCTGGTCCAGGTATACTTTAATTCAACCCTTGCCTACGGGCTCATGCGCCTCTTCAGGGTGCCGCACAACGTGGCCAGTCCGGGGGCCCTGATCGGGGCCAGCAACTTCTTCGAGCTGGCCGTGGCGGTGGCCATCACCTTGTTCGGCCCGACTTCGCCCGCCGCCCTGGCGACCGTGGTCGGCGTTCTCGTCGAGGTTCCGGTCATGCTCTCCGTGTGCCGCGTCTGCAACCAGAGCCGCGACTGGTACCAGCGGGCGGTGTGAATCGCAAGCACAGCAAGGAACACTAGGACGTATATATCGGCAAGGCCGTCCATACAATTTGGGTCCGCAAAGATGCTATGCTTTGTTTCATTTCAAGAGAAAACCGATCGGGTCTCCATGCAAAAACGGGCCGGCCCCGAAGGACCGGCCCCGGTGAAGTGAATCCCGCCGGAAAGCAGGCCCACCCCGTGAGAGAGAATCTTTAATCCAGTTGGCCGAGCTTGAGGAAGACGGTCTCGCCCGGGGCGTCGTCGACGCCGTCATTGTCGGTCACGACATAGAGCCCGCCATCGGCGGCCACGGCGAAGCCTTCCAGCTTCTCGGCGGTCCAGATGCTGTTGGCCTCAATGTAGGGAAGGACGTCCATGAAAAGGGACTTTTCAAGGGTGACCAGTCCGTCCGGGGCGTCATAAGGGCGGAATTCGGCTTCCGCCAGGTCGACCTGGAAGAGGGCCTTCAGTTCGGCGTTGGGGCTTGTGGTCGGTCCCCAGCCCTTGTCGCGCTCGATGACCACAAACGAGCCGTCCGGCAGGGCGGTCAGCTCGGAAAGGCCGATCCAGCCGCCGTTGGTTTCCGGCTCCAGCGGATAGTGGACAAAGTCCCATTCCCCGGTGGCCACGTCATAGCGACCGATCTTGGTCTCCACCTTGTCGGTGTCGCCCTCATCCGGCCAGGCCCGCTGGATGGCGACATAGACCACCTCGGCGTCCGCTTCACCGGTCACGGCGATGCCCTCGATCCCGTTGCTGCGGCGCTGGTCGACCAGGCCGGCCGGGAGTTCGATCTCCTGGAGGACGGCGCCGTTCGAGGCGTCGACCTTGAGGACCAGGTTGGGCCGGGAACCTGAATTGCCCTCACTGCCCAGCCAGAAGTTGCCATCCGGTCCGACGGCGATGCCCTCCAGATCCAGGCTGGCGGAAGCACCGCTCACCTGCAACCGGTCAAAGATGACCGCCGGGTGGCTGGAGACGTTGATGGAATAAATGAAGCCTTCCGCCAGGAAGGAGTCGCTGACGGCGTACAAAACATCGGCATCCTCCGGATCGCCGGCCAGGCCGGAGAGGGCCACCCAGGGAATGGGCAGGCCGTTGGCGTCGCCGGCGGAGGCGATCATCGGGTAGGCGGCTGGGCCGTCTTCCGCGCGGTAAATGTTGATCATGGTCGGAATGCCGGCGTCGGCCACTTCCGTCTCGGTGGAGGCCACGAACATGTTCCGCTGCGGGATGGCCTTGAGCCCTTCCGGACCGATTCCGGTGGGAAGGATCTGGAGATATTCGGGAGTCCCGGAGGTCATGTCATAGATGCCCACCACATTGGAGCGCTCGGATCCGATGAAGAGGAGGGTCCGGTCTCCGAAGCGGCCCACTTCAGCTGATTCCGGCTCCACGCCCTTGTTTTCCGAGCGGCCCTCGTTGTATTGGCCGATCGATACAACCAGGTGCTCAAAGGACTCGGCCGACTCGTACTTCACGCTGCCGTCCTTGCCGAAGATGGTGAATCCCCGGGCGCCGCCTTCCTCGCCGTTTTCGTCCTCGTAGTCGCCTTCGTTGGCAATGGCGAAGCATTCGTCGTCGATCCAGGCCACGGAATCCGGCTCGGCCCGCTTGACAAGGGTGCTGTCGAGGTGGATCAGGTCCTCCTCTTCGGTGTCGACGTCATGCAGCTCGACGGTTCCGGCGGAGAAGTGGTTGAGGACGGTTCCGGTGGCCAAATCCACAATGGCCAGGTAGTTGTTTTCCTGGAAGGTGACAACGGCCTCGTTGAGGTGGTTGATGTCGACAAACTCCGGTTCGAGATCGTCGCCGGCAAAAGCCGCGGCGGCCACCGGAGAGAGGTCGGCCCCGGTGATCTTCCAGTTTTTGGCCGCTCCGTGCAGGTCGACAATGAGCAGGGTGCCCGTCTTGTTCTGCGGGATCAGCCCGTCGCCGAGGTCCTCGTCGCGCTCGTTCTCAATGACGATGGCGGCGTACTTTCGGTCCGGGGAGAGGGCCACCGAATCCGGCTGGCCGCCCAGCGGGTGCACCGCAACCACTTGGTGGTTGTTGCGGTTGACGACCACCAGATTGCCGGAAGGATCGGCATAGCTTTCAGAAGTGTTGACGCCAACCAGGACCAGGGGGTCCAGCACGACCAGGCTGGTCGGCTCCCCACCCACGGGGACGGTTCCCAGGCCCATGGGACGGGACGGATCCGAGATGTCGACAAAGCCGATCTCTTCGTTTTCCGAGTCGGTATAGGCAAGTTGTTTGCCGTTGATGGTGACATCGACAATTTCGGCCACGCCGGATCCGTTCCCGTCCATGACGTCAAAAGTGCCCACATGCCGGAACTGGCCGGCCGGGTCGCCGCTTTGCACGGTACGCGCCTTGGAAATGCAGGCCGGGATGAATCCGGCTGCCAGGCAAAGAGTGATGAGAGAAGTCTTTCGCATGAGTGAATATTTCTTGGATTTTCTGTTCCCGGTAGATGGGTTGTATTTCCCGGAATGAAAGAGGGAGGCTGGAGGACAGCCTCCCGAGCCAGAATATTCACGACAGATGCCAATCACGTTGTTGATGGGTTACGATTTTGTTAAGTAAGTCCCGGTATTTCCAGATGGCGTTCAGTAGCCGGTGGCAACCTTCAGCCACAGGCGGACCGCCACCAGAAGGACTACAATGGCGGTGATGCGGCGGACCCGGAGCGGGTCCAGGGTGTGGACCAGGTGCCGGCTGCCGAGGAAGCCCCCGGCGAGGACCGCCAACGGGCAGGCCACATACAGGTAAGCCGGTATCGCGGACAATTCACCCGTTCCCTTGCTCAGCTGACCGGCCAGGCCGGCCAGGCTGTTGATGGCGATGAAGACCGAGGCGCTGGCGGCGATGGACTTGGCGCGGCCGATCCGCATCAGGTGCAGGGCGGGGGAGAGGAAGATCCCGCCGCCAATTCCCGACAATCCGGCCACGCCGCCGAGAATTCCTCCGATAAGGAGCAGCTGGACCGGCCGGGCATCCCTTCCGCCGGAGTGTTCCGGTTTCCCTGCCGGGACGGCCAGGGCCAGGCCCGCCAGGGTCAGGACTGCAGCCAGGATTGTGATGAAGGTTTCGCTACCCAGGTGCCATGATCCGCCCAGGTAGGCGGCCGGAACCGAGGTCGCGACCAGGGGCATAATCCATTTGAGGCGGAAATGCCCCCTCCTGTAGAGAAGGATTGATCCCTGGGTGGATACGATCAGGTTGCAACTGAGGGCCAGGACCGGAATCGAGGCGACCGGTATTCCGCTGATGGCCAGCAGGGCGATGTAGGAGCTGCCCCCGCCGAATCCGGCCATGGAATAGAGGAAGGCGATACCGAGAAAGGCAGGGGGAAGCAGGAACAGCGGCACGCCGTTATCCCCCGATGGCCCACATTTCCGGCCGCCCGGAAGCGGCCCGCGGGGAGGATTGGCCACGCTCCTCGGAATAGCGGTCGTGCCGGCCTTGCCAGTGACGGAGCAGGCGGTCCGTCAACCCGGGTGTATTCAACTGATCATGACGCAACCATGGCTTCAGGTTGATCCCCGTTTCCGCGAAGAGGCAGGTGTAGAGCGTTCCATCGGCGGCGATGCGGGCCCGGCCGCAGGAGCGGCAGAATGGCTCGGAAATGGAATTGATGAACCCCACTTCGCCCGAACCGTCCCGGTAGCGGAAACGCCGGGCCGTTTCACCAGGGACCGGATCCGGGACCGGCTCAAGGCCCCATTGCTCCCGGAGGCGATCCAGCACTTCCCGTCCGGAGAAGACCGCTTCCCGGTGCCAGTCGTTGCGCGTGCCGACATCCATGTACTCGATGAAGCGGAGGGGCACACCGGATTCCCGGCAGCATTTGGCCAGGGGAAGGATTTGCGACTCGTTGATCCCTCGTTTGATCACCGTGTTCACCTTGACCCCGAGGCCGGCCTCCCGGGTTGCCAGGACGGCCTTCCAGACCTGTTCCGGATCGAGGTCCCGGCCCGCCATGAGGCTGGCCGGTTTTGCATCCAGGGCGTCGAGGCTGATGTTGATCCGCCCCAGTCCGGCCGCCTTGAGCTCGGAAAGGCAGGCCGCCAACCGCAGGCCGTTGGTGGTCAGGGAGAGGTCGATTCCCTTGCCGATGGAACGTAGTTGGCTGATCAGTACAGGAAGGTCCCGGCGGAGGAGGGGCTCCCCTCCGGTGATCTTGAAGGCCTTCACGCCCAGGCGGGCGAAGGCACGGGCCGCCCGGACGATCTCCTCGTAGCTGAGGACTTCGGACCTTGGCAGGAAGGCAAAGTCCGGACCGAAGACCTCCGCCGGCAGGCAATACCGGCAACGCAGGTTGCAGCGGTCGGTGACGGAGATCCGCAGGGAGCGGAGGGGCCGACCCAGCCGGTCGCTGGCCTGGACTGGAGTCTGGCCGGTCATTCCTCGTGCGAATGGGCGCAGGAACAGTCGGTGGGATCGACCCAGACCTCCGTCCCGTCGGTGTAGAATTCGTGTTTCCAGATCGGCACCGTCTCCTTGATGGTATCGATAATGTAACGACAGGCCTCAAACGCGGCATCGCGGTGGGCGGCGGAGACGCCGATCCAGATCGCCAGCTCGCCGGGCTCGAGGGAACCGGTCCGGTGGACGGCGATTGCGTTCTCAATATCATACTGATCAAAGGCCTGGGCCAGGACCGATTCCCCCTGTTTCCGGGCCAGAGAAGGATAGGCCTCGTATTCCAGCCGGATGACGTCCCTGCCGAGGTGGTGGTTCCGCACCCATCCCTCGAAGGAGCAATAGCCGCCCGCGGTTTTGGAAAGCAATCCGGAGCGGAGGGATGCCGGGTCGACGGGCTCGTTGGAAACCTGGAAGCGCATGCTTAACCTCCGGACATGGGCGGCATGAAGGCGATGATGTCCCCGTCCTCGAGGGGCGTCTCGGGACGGCAGAAAACCTCGTTCCGGGCGGTGCGGATCTGTTCGATGGGAAGGCCCAGGGAATGCTGTTCGGCAAGCGATTGGTAGAGCCCTCCGACGGTGCCGCCATCCGTCTCGACGGATTCCTCGGCCAGGCCGCGGTTCTGTTTCAACTGGGCGAAATACAATACGGTGATGTTCATGAGGATCTGGAAACGATGAGGTCCCTCAATCGCGAGAAGTCTTCCGGGGTGTTGGCATTCTCCAGCGCATCGGCACGCGGCAGCTTCAACAGGCGGATGGAATTCTCCTCCCGGATCAGGATTTTGCGGGGGCAGCGGATGCCTTGTCGAAGATAATCCTCAAGGACTCCGGCCATGGAGGGTTCGTAAATGGCGCACAGCGGCTCGGGCAGGCCGTCCGAGGAACTCCGGAAAGCGACCGCATTAGACGTCCCGCGGGCCTCGATGAGGGTGGTGAGAATGTCCTTTGAGAGCAGAGGCAGGTCGCAGGCCACCACCAGGATCGCCTTGCCGGGCCGGCTGTGCAGGGCGGTCAGGATGCCGGTCAACGGGCCTTGGCTGCTTCCCTGGTCCGGCATAAGCTCCGGGTCCCCGTTCCTGTGTCCTTCCAGCTGCTGACCGGGACGGACGGATATACGCGCCGTGCCGGTGACTTCACCCAGCAAACGGGCGGTAATCCGCCACTGGGGCTCCCCGGCGGATGAATAGACCAGGGAAGCCTTGTCGCGCTTCATGCGTCGGCTGAATCCTCCCGCAAGGACGAGGCCCTGCATTTCTGGCAACGCGTCCATCATGCCTTGAAATCGGATTTCCCGCCGGATTTGGACAGGAGCCGGGTTAACTCGACAACCGCCCC
>CAJXMX010000253.1 GCA_913056355.1 uncultured Opitutales bacterium | reverse complement strand
CGGGCGTCGCGCAGGCTTCGACCGGACATCGGGGAGTCGTGGACCAGGAACTCGACAATGACCAGGTCCTTGAACCGGCCAACCTCGTGCACCGCCCGGGTCCCGGCGCTGACCCGGGTGGCCAGCTGTTCTCCCAGCTTTTTCTTCAAGGGCAGCGGATAAGTGGCCCCGCTGAGGCTGAATATATCGAGGGAATCCTCCTCGTCGGCGATGGCAATGATGGGAACCTGCTCGTTGAGCGATCGGGCGGTGAGGAGAATGTTGGTGTTGACCGGATCCTCGTCGTTGGCCAGGACCAGGCGGGCCTTCCCGATGTTGACGGCCTTGTAGGTGGCTGGATCGTCCACCTCGCCGGCGACCACGCTGAGGCCGTCCTCGTGTAGTTGTGTCGCCACGACAGGATCCGACTCAAGGATGACATAGGGAATGTGGTTGAAGCGCAATTTGCGGAGCAGGCCGTTGGTGATGGAATCACTGCGGGTGATGATGACGTGTCCGGCAACCTCCGGGGGCAGCCTCCGCGGGGCCTTGGCGCGGATCTGAGCCTCCAGCCAGGGTGCGTAGAAGTAGCGGATAAAGGCGAAGGGCAGCATGATCAGCAGGAGAAATACCCCCGAAAGAAGGACAATGAGGCTGAAAGCGCGGCCGATATCGGTGTGGAAAGTGATGTCCCCGAAACCGAGGGTGCTCATGACAGTCATGGTCCAGTAAAAGCCGGTCAGCCAGGAGTGCCTTTGCCCCTCCACGGTCAGCATCAGGACATGGAAGACAACGGTGTAGACGACCATCAGGCCGAGAAGGAACAGGAGATAGGTCCTCAAGGCGCTGAGGTTGCGCTTGGCCTGCGGATCGCTGAGAAAATAGCTGAACTGGGAGACAAGGAACTTCATCCCGCCCTTTGCACTGCACCGATACCGGTCATGGCGTCAGCTTGCTCGCCGAAGATGGCTGCATCAAGCGAATTTGCCTCCGGCGACGTTTCGCGCGGGCGGGTAATATTCCTCGACAGATTCCGCTTTTGTCATGAAATCGAACCCCATGCGTAACCTTATCCGTCTTATCCCCGCCTTCCTGCTCGGTTCCCTGTCGCTCCTTTTCCTGGCCGGCTGCCAGTCCATCAGCCAGCCCAAGGGCAGCAGCGCCGGCTACGCCACTTTCAAGTTCTACGAGCGGGCACCCGTTGGGGACCAGCGCTTCGAGGAACCCTCGGCGCTTAAGGACCGGGCGACGCAGGAGGCCATCCGGAGTGCTTTCCAGGAACACGGCCTGGCCTACTCCAGAAACAACCCGGACCTGGTCGTCTCCTACCTGTTCATCAAGCAGGACAACGTCGGCACCCAGACAGTCCCGACCTATTACGGCGCGGACTACCAGAAAATCCAGTCCGTGGTCCACCAGAAGGGCGTCCTCGACCAGCCGGACATGGGCTATTTCAAACGCGGGGCCATCGTCATCGACATCATGGATGTCAAGGCCAAGAAGCTGGTCTACCGGGATTTCGCCGTGCGCGACCTGCAGGGGGCCACCGACCCGGATGCCTTGTCCTCGCTGATCGAGAGCGCCGTGAACGAGGCGCTGGAAGACTTCCTGAATTGAGGAACTTGGCGACACCGGTCATCATGGCGAACAATTTGACTCCCTGAACGGCTGACCGTATTCAATCTGCATGTTCCAAGTTAATCCGGGCTTTCTCCTCCGCTTCCTCGCCTGCCTGTTGCTGGTGCTCGTGGTCAACCCTGTCTGCGCCCAAGACTTGGAATTGCCTGAAAATGACGAGGAATGGGACTGGATCCTTCTTGATTCGGGTGAAGTCCTGAAGGGCGAGATCCGGGTCATGTACAATGAAAAACTGGAATTCGACAGCGACCATTTCGGGGTCATCACCATCGACTGGGAGGATGTGAAGGCAATCCGCTCGGCCCGGCGGCAAGCCATCCGGACCAATTCCCGGGAGATTATCGTCGGGAAGGTGACGATGAATGAAAACATGGTCCAGGTGAAGGCTGACGATTCAGTCCGCAGCCTGAACCGCGGTGGAGTGGTCAGCCTTGCTTCCGGCCAGCTGCGGGAAATCAACTTCTGGTCATTCAAGGCCTCCGTCGGGGCAAATGTCCGGAGAGGGAATGTCGAGCAAACCGATTTCTTCATAAAATCCGTCATCCAGCGCCGGACCGCCCTGACCCGCTTTTACTGGGACTACAACGGAAACTACAGCACATCCGAGCAACTCGAGATCGCCAACAACCACCGGTCCAACGCCTATTTCGACTACTTTTTTTCCAGCCGCTTTTTCGTACGCCCGCTGAGCGCGGAGTATTTCCGGGATCCATTCCAGAATATTGCCCACCGGCAGACCTACTCCGCCGGGCTGGGTTACACGGTGCTGGACCTGGACAAGGTCACGGTTGACTTCACTGCGGGTCCTGGATTTCAACAGGTTGAATATGTCACCGTATCCGAGGGGGAGAACCGGATTCAATCCAGCTTTGGTGCCCTTTTTACCGCCACGGTGGACTGGGAAGTGACCGACTGGATGGATTTCATCGGGACCTACCGGGTCCAGTTTGCCCCGAAGGATGTGGGCGGAATCTCCAGCCATGCCGACTCGACACTCGAGGTTGAGGTGACGGACAACCTGGACCTGAATTTCTCGATCATCTGGGACCGGATTGAGATGCCGCAATCCGGTGAGGACGGAATCGAACCCGAAAGGGATGACTTCCGCTTTGTCCTCGGGATAGGCCTGGATATTTAAACTCCGTCCCGCCGGCTGGCGGGCCGGAAGTCCGCCGGATCGGCAGGATCGGCAAATCGAAATCCAGCCTACAACTGACCCTCGACAGGCAGGATCCGGGCCAGATAAGCCTGGAAGCGGCGCCACCATGAGGAATCCGGCTCACTGTCGAGGACAAGCGGCGGATCAGTTCCACGGTAGGTCCAGACCAGGTCCTCGTCCTCATCAAGCGTCACGGAATAGGTGTACTTCGGAATGGCTTGCTCGACAGTGGCGAGAATGGCCTCAGCCAGGCGGGGAGAGTCCAGCAAAACCCCCATCTCGGAATTCAGGACCAGGGAGCGCGGGTCATAGTTCAGGGACCCGAAGAAGATCGTCTTGCGGTCGATCAGGAACATTTTCACATGGAGCGTCAGCCCCAGGTTTTCTCCCGCATCGTTGATGGGACCGGAATCGTACTTCACTTCGTAGAGGCGAACGCCGGCCTTCAGCAGCGGCTCCCGGCGATGGGCATAACCGCCGTGGACATGGGCGTGGTTGTTTGAGGCCAGGGAATTGGTCAGGACCGAAACCCGGATCCCCCGCTCACGCAATCCGGTCAGGAATTCCACCCCTTTCTTCCCCGGAACAAAGTACGGGGTAATGATCTGGATTTCGTGCTCCGCCCCTTCCAGGGCTTCCTTGAGCTGGGTCTTGAGCAGGTCCAGGCCGGCATCCTTGCGATTCTGCAGTTTCTCCGGGGGATCCGAGATAACCCGGGCCTGCCCCGGGATCAGGGCCTCATCCGACGCCTTCAGCTCGGCCAGGATGGGACTGTCAACGGCGCGGGAATAATAGAACCGGGCCTCCTCCATCGGTTTGAATTCCGGAACAGCCTCCATTTCCTCCGGGGACAGGAACACCTCCAGGGGATAGGAGAGATCGCTGTTCCAGAAGTCGTCGAAGCTGGCGGAAACGTCCGCCGCCACCGGTCCCACACCGATCATGTCGAAGTCTACAAAGCCCATCTCCTCCGGGATATCGTAGTACTCGTCGGCAATGTTCCGTCCACCGACTATGGTCACCACATTATCCACCGTGAAGGACTTGTTGTGCATGCGCCGGTTGTAACGGCCCTGGTGCAGGAAAAAGGAGGACCACCGGTTAAAGCCGCGGTTGAGGGGATTGAACAAGCGAACCTCGATGTTGGGATGCACATCGAGAATGGCCAGCTGCTCGTCGCTGGCGGTGGTGAAGATGTCGTCGAGGAGAAAGCGGATCCGCACCCCCCGGTCTGCCGCCTGCAGCAGGTGCTCGGCAAACAGGGATCCGGCCATATCGGGTTTGATCAGGAAGTACTGCATGTCGATGCTGCTCCGGGCGGCATCAATCAAAGCCAGGCGGGCTCCCAGGGCTTCCGTTCCCGTCCCCAGTCTCTGGAAGCCTGATTTGCCGTCCTCCCGCTTGAACCACTCCTGGAATCGCTCCCCGACCGGAGACTCCATGGCGGGTGGCAGGGCCGCGCTGGGCTCACGCGGGTAATCGTCCGGAATCTGCTGGCACCCGCCAAGGAAGAGGGCTGCCAGGGACAGGAGGAAGGTCGACCATCGTATTCTTTCCGACATGCCGATGAATTACAATAAGAGGATATCAATTGTCGAAGAGTTTCGGATTTAAGGTCTGGAAAAGGGTTGAAGGGGGACGAAGACCCCATTAAAGGTAGCTGAATTACGCTAAATCCTGGTGTTGTTAACCTGATCTGAAAAACCCAACCATGAAAATTAAGATCCTCATCCTGTCTGTCGCCATGGCGGCACTGGCCGGTTGCCAGTCCGCTCCCAAAATCCAGTCCGAGCATAATCCGGATACGGACTTTTCGAGTTTCAAGAAATACGCCATCGCCCCCCTGCCCACTTCCATTCCCGGGGGTGATCCGGGTCTGGTCCTGCGGACCGGGCAGATCGTCAAGGATGCCGTCGAGGCCGAGCTGGACGCCAAGGGCTATGTTGAGGTTGCCGATATGAAGGATGCCGACTTTGTCGTCAAACTGACCGGCAAAGTGGTGCCCAAGACGGACATTTCCGACATGGGATACACGGCCATGCCCACCCGCGGCTGGTATGGATACTACACGCCCTACAGCTACACCTATGGCCACGATGTCTATGTGGACCAGTACGAGGAAGGGACCCTGATCATCGAGATTTACCAGGTTTCCGACAAGGACATGGTCTGGGTTGGCTGGGGGGAAGCCCGTCGCAAGGCAGGCCCGCCGGATCCGGTTCGGATTCAGGAAGGCGTGGCTGCCATCCTGGCCGACTTCCCGCCCATGTAATCGCGCTTTGAAGCGGACTCCGGCAGTCCGCAAGCTTGACCTGAAGGACATGTATGGGACCTAATCAGTCCCGACATGTCCTTCCGTTTTATAGCAGGCGCGGACGACTTCATCGTCCAGCGCAAGGCCCGCGAGGAATGGGGCCGGCTCTCCGCGGCGGTCAGCGATCCGCACGCGCTGGAGATCGTCGACGGGCAGGCCGGCAACGTGGACGAAGTCGGCAAGGCGGTCACCCAGTTCATCAGCGCGGTCCAGACAGTCTCCCTTTTCGCCCCGGAGAAGGCGGTCTGGTTCAAGAACATCACCTTCCTGGCGGACACGGTGACCGGCCGGGCCCAGGGAACCCTGGACCAGGTTGAGCGCCTGCAGGAGCTGCTGGGCAATTTCGATGACAGCGCGGTCACGGTGCTTCTTTCGGCCAGCCCGGTGGACCGCCGCAAGAAGGCCTACAAATGGCTCCAGTCGCATGGTGAAAGCACCTTCATCGAGACCGGCAAGGACGATTCCGCGGTTCTCGACATGATCAGCGAGGAGGCGCGCATCTCCGGCGCCCGTTTCACCGGCAACGCGGCCCGGATCCTGGTCGAGCTGATTGGCGGAAGCACCCGCCTGGCCCTTGAGGAAACCCGCAAGTTGACCACCTACCTCGGCAAGGAAGGCGGCGAGATCACCCCGGAGATGGTCGCCGAGCTGGTCCCCAGTATCGGGGACAGTGATTTCTTCGAGGCCGCCGAGGCATTCTACAGCCTGGACCTGAAGTGGGCCCTGGCCGCCATCCACCGGCACTTTTTCGCCGGGCACGATGCCCGGCCGCTGATCTCCTCCCTGCAGAACCGGAACCGGATCCTCATCCAGCTCAAGGCCCTGCAGGCGGGCGGGTCCCTGCGCGGTCGGGTCAACAAGTCCGGGCTGGAGACGGCCTCCGGCCGCTACGGGGCCTTTTTCGGGGAGGCCGGAAGGAAATCCAGCTTCTGTGTCTTTTCCCAGAATCCATGGTACCTGGGACGTCTCTCGGAGAGCCTGCCCAGGCTGACCCTGAAGGCCCTGCTGGAGTTCCAGGAAGCGTTCCGGGAAGCCTTCCTGGAGATCATCAGGCGCCCGGGCGAGCAGGAGGAAGTGATCCGGGCCATGGCCGTCCGCTGCCTCACCCCGTTGAATTCCCGCCCGGCCTGAATGGACTTGGCATTACCCTGATTTCGTCTGAATTTGGGGAACATGGAAGTGATTCCCAACATCCTGGCCCAGCGCTACGCCTCCGCCGCCATCCGCAACATCTGGTCGCCGGCCGGCAAGATCCGCCTCGAGCGGGAATACTGGATCGCCGTCATGAAGGCCCAGCTGGATCTCGGCCTGCAGATTCCCCGGGAAGCCATCCGGGCCTACGAGGCGGCCATCGATGACATCGACCTGGAAGCCATCGACCGGCGCGAGCGGATCACCCGCCACGACGTCAAGGCCCGCATCGAGGCCTTCAACGAGAAGGCCGGGGGGGAAAACATCCACAAGGGCATGACCAGCCGGGACCTGA
>CAJXMX010000252.1 GCA_913056355.1 uncultured Opitutales bacterium | reverse complement strand
CGGTCGGACTTGAATCTGGAAAGATCCATCTGAATTTCCTCCTACAGGATCAGGCCGCGAGCCGGTCGATCTGGATGGTCGCGCCGGTGGCGGGATCGCGGACCGCCTGGAACTGGAAGTCGGCCATCACGTCCTGGTCCGGACCGCCGGCGGCGATCGAACCGCGTGTCAGACGGACCCGCGGCAGGGTGAAGACATAGGCGTTGCCGTCCGCGTCGGTGACCCGGAAGGTGAATTCCGCCAGCCCGGTGAAGGCGGCTGAGGGGAGGAACTCGACGGAGGTCCCGTTGCCCTGGACCGTGGCCGTGCCGTTCAGTTCGTCGAGCACCTCGAAGACCGGGGTATCGGTGAACCCGCGGGCCAGGTCGGAGAGGTCGATGATGACCGAGCCGTCCTGGTCGCAGTCGTAGTGCGGCGCCGCCAGCCATGCCAGGTAGTCGTCCATGAGGGTGAAGCCGTCGCCGTCCGGGTCGCTGCGCATGTCGGAGAAGTCGTCGGCCGGGGAATCGGGATTGGTGCCCACGACCGCTTCAAACCAGTCCGGAAGGCCGTCCAGGTCGGTGTCGAAGCCGGCCGGGCGGGCGGTGGGGGTTTCGTAGAAGGCCCAGGGCGAGCCGGTGTCGTCCTCGTTGTCGATCAGGCCGGGCAGGCCGGAGTTGCTGCCGAAGAAATGGAAGTCCCGGTCGATGACCTCGCCGATGATCCGGTAGTCGTGGTCGTCCGCGGTGGGCTGGTTGGCCCCGACATCGGAGAGGACCAGCTTGTAGGCCAGGCGGGCGCTATGGGTCTCCACATGGCTGTCGAAGAAGGGCGCGTCAACATAGGCGTCCGGGAACTCCGGGTCCGTGGTGTAGCCGTCGGCCTGGTTTTCCGGGCCGACCCACTTGTTGTAGTTGTGATATGGTGACATCGGTACCACGTCCAGGATGTTGCCCTCGACGAAGTAACGCTGGGTTCCCGTGCCGGCCTTCTCGTGCTGCGGGTTGAGGAAGACCAGGCGGCTGCAGGCCGGTCCGCCCTTGTAGTAGTTGGCGACAAAGTTGACCTCGTGGGCGCCCCCGTCGGTGGTCCGGCCATCCCAGTTGTAGACCACGTTGTTGGTGAAGTCGAGGCGTCCGGCGTAGGCGCCGGAGAGCAGGCCTCCGGCCATGCTCCAGTTGCGCCCGTTGCAATGGGCGAGGAGGTTGTGGTGGAAGGATCCCACGTCGCCGCCCACGCTGGCCGCGTAGCCGTGACGGGCGCCGTCGGGATAGTTCTTGTGGCCGGCCTGGTTGAGCGCCTCCTCCAGCATGGTCCGCTGCAGGGTGATGTTCTTCGCGTCGCGCGAGCTGAATGCCTCGTCGATGGACCAGCCCACCGACATGTGGTCCATTATGGAAAAGTTGGATCCGCGGAAGCCGGTGCCGTCGGTGGTCTCCTCTGCGATGTTGCCCGGCTTGATGCGCAGGAAGCGGATGACCACGTCCTGGCCGCCGCTGACCCCCAGCTTCTGCTTGCGGACGGTGATTCCGGGGTAGGGGGCGGTCTGGCCGGCGACGGTCAGCTCCTTGTCCTCGCTGTTGATGGTGATGTCGGGTTCAAGGGTGATCAGGCCGCCGACATCGAAGACGACGATCCGCGGTCCGGTCTCATCCTCGATGGCCGCCCGCAGGCTGCCGGGCCCGCTGTCGTTCAGGTTGGTCACGTGGACCACCCGCCCGTGGCGTCCGCCCACGGCATAGCGTCCCCATCCTTCCGCTCCGGGAAAGGCCAGCTGGGCCGGGCGGAACATCCAGACATCCCCCTTGGCGGTCCCGGCCGGATTGACCGCGTCGACCCGCCAGTAGGACGCTTCCATGCTGTAGAAGGGAGAGAGCAATTCCATCGAGGTGCCGCGGAAATTTCCCAGGAACTCGGGGGAGTCGGGGGTGGCGTTGGCCACCGCATCCGGGTCGGTGCCGTAATAAATGTCGTGGGTCTGGGCCCGCTGGCCGGCCCGCCACTCGAGGTTGACCGCGTAATTCTCCACCTCGACATGCTGGTCGCCGTCCATGGGGAAGCCCTGCAGGGCCTTGGAGGGGGCGAAGACGCGCTGCGGGTTGCGATCCAGGACGTAGGCCCAGCCGCCTTCGTTGCCGAGGGAACCCGATGGTACATGTAGCCAGGTCTGTAGTGACGGACTCCATACCCAAGGAGCGAGATTGACCTGCACCGGTCCCAGCAGTCGCCCCGTGTGGGCGATGCCGTTCCCGTCGACCGGGAATCCTTCCCATGTCCCGGAGGGATTGTCGAGGGAAGGCGGCGAGACGTTGGAACTCCTGAAGTAGACCCAGCCTCCCGACTCGGCAATGTCCGACTCCGCCAGGTGCAGCCAGGTCTGCAGGGAGTAGGCGTAGTTCCAGTCATTGGCACCGAGGAACAACGCCTGCAGGAACTCCCCGGTAAAGACATTGTCCTGGCCGGTCTTCTCGAATCCCGCCCATTTGGTCGTCACCGGCATGACCGAGGCCGCCGTCCTCCCGACCCGGATTTCGTCCACCAGCAACTCCGCATGGGGCCGCAGGATCCGCTGCTGCGAATCCACGCTGGCCTGCCCGGCGAACGGGCTTAGCCAGGTCAGTTCCCCGACATGGACCGGGATGGCGTCCTCCCGGACGTCGACCAGGGTGATATCCGCCTCGGCGAGGTCGGGTTCGGTCCCGATCTCCGGATTGATCCAGACATGGATGTCGTCCCCGGCGTCGCCGGTGGTCTCCTTGTGGTCGATGCGGGCCACCACGAAGGCCGCGTCCGCGGAAAAGGAAACCTCCGACTTGGCGATGGGCAGGCCGGACCCGTAGATGGACCAGGTGTTGGTGGTCTGGTTGGAGTAATTGCCAACGGAAAACCGCTCTCCGGTGTTCCAGAAACGCAGGGATGTCCCACGCGGGTAGAGGTTGGCCCCGTAGGGATAACTGCCCCCGTAGGCCGGTGAGGAGGGATCGGCCTCCGGACCGACCCGCTGACCGATATAGGAAATCCAGGTGCTGGTTCCGGGCACGCCGCCAACCGCCTCCGCAAATCCGCGTCCCAGCTGCAGTTCGCCGTTCTCGCCGGTCAGGTGGACATGGTTGCCGCTGACATCCAGTCCGGGATAGGCCAGGCTGCCTTCCTCGACGATGGCGGATTGGGTGATGCGCTCCCCGCCAGTCACAAAGTCGGGCCTCCACTTCCAAGGCGTGCTCCAGCCTGTCCCTCCGTCGAGATACTCAAGGCTGCTCCCGGCATCGTAGTCGAAGCCCTCGTAGACCAGCAGGTCCGGATCGGATGACGCCTCCATGCGGAGACCGGGAAAGGTTGTCAAGAGCGCGAAAGCCAACATGGCCGACGCTGTAAAGGGAGCTCGGAAGCGGTGCATGTGTGTTCGGGCGGTGGGTTGGGGCAAAAGGTTTACTTGATGGTCTACAGCTTTCCGGCGCCGGCGCCTGCGGTCACAATGGCCGGCACGTCCGCAGCCGCATCCAGGGTATAGTTGTAGTCTCCGGCAAACTGGACATCAATGGTTGAGGTGTTCGGCTTGTTTCCGTCCACGTTGTCAAAGATGTTCCCGCTGACATCCCACAATCCCGAGGGATTGGCGGTGTCGAACCAGTAGCCGATGGCCCCGCCCATGTCCTCGAAGTAGTTATTCTCGATGAGGATCTTGGAGTTGGTCCGGGTGTTGATCCCGGAATCAATGTTCTGGTAATAGTTGTTGTAGATGTGTGCGTAACCGCCGCGGTAGAGGGGATGTCTCGATCCGCCGTCGTGGAACCAGTTGTGATGGAAGATCCCCCGCCGGTCGGGGAGGGCGTCCACCTCGTCGTTGCTCCCGACCAGAATCGTCTTGTGGGTGTCGTATATTTCGTTCCAGGAGACGATGACATGCTGGGCGTCGTTCTTGATGCTGATCAGCTCGTCGAACTTGTCCTTGTCCGGATTGATGTTGAACGGCTCGTTGTAGAGCGTGCAGTGGTCGATCTTCACATAGGTCCCGTTGTTGACCTGGATCGCATCCCGGGCCAGCACGTAGCGGACCGTCATGTTCTGGATGATAATGTTCGTCCCCTGGACCGCGAAACCGACACCGTCCATCAACCCCTGGTCGCCCACGCCGAGGATGGACAGGTTGGCCATGTCTGAACTGATGCTGGCCTCCCGGTTGTTCTGCCCGGCCGCCACCCAGTCGTCGTAAGTGACCGCCCCGTCGATGTTGATGATCGACGGCGCTCCCCCGGCATTGGATACCGCATCAAGGGCGGCCAGCAACCCGGCCGCATCGCTCACCGTGTGGATGTTCTCCGGAGTGGCTCCGGCCCCGCCGGTGATTCGGGCCTCCATGTCCGCGAAACCGCGGGCCTCGGAATCCATGTAGAGATAAATCTCCTTGATGGTGATCCGGCCCTGCCACGGAAGGGTGATCTCCAGATAGACGTTGTCCTCGTAATTCGTCAGGTAGGGTTCCAGGAAGATGTCCTCCTCGAGCACTCCCGAACCAAGCCGTTCGTAGGCCGCCACCTCGGTCTCGCCGCGCTTGGCGCGGACATAAAAACCGTTGCTCGTTCCGGTCAGGTCCACGTCGGCCCGGACCACCATGCCGATCCGGCCGCTGACATTTTGCAGGGCGGTAAAGTCGAAGTAGCCGCCGCCATCCCGGAAGCCGATCCGGATGTACCGGTTGCCCGCCCCGCCGGGAAGGTTGAGGGGATTGTAGAGGGCGATGCCGTCCGGCGTGTGTTCTGCCTGGATGGGGAAGTCGAAATCAACAAACTGGGCAATGTAATCGGGACCCAGCCGGATGGAATCGGCATACATCTCCTCAAGGGTCCCGGCATCATGATCGGCAACGTTGGAAGGCTCCACGACGACCTCCTCCGGAGCCAGGGGCAGCCCCGGACCGAGGTTGACCAGGTAGATCCATCCGCTTTCGCCTGCCGATTCCTGGTCCGGCAAGTACCAGAACCTGCCTGAGCCTGAGTGCCAGCCGGTCGTCGTGACGCCGGCCGGGGCAATGTTCAGCGCGCCCAGGTCCTCGATGTACATCCAGCAGCCGGGATCCCGGGCCTGGTCCACCGGCACATGGGCGAACTGGTTGAGTTTCTGGATGTAGGCCCAGTCGCTGCTGCCGTCGGTTCCGGCCCAGATCCATCCGGCGAATCCGGGATTGGTGTAGGTCCAGCCGGTTTCGGCCAGTTCGGGGCCCTCCCAGCGGACGCCCTGGGCCAATGCCTGGCTGGCTCCTGAAGCGGCCGTGAGGAGGATAGTTGCAAATGAAAGTTTAATGAAATAAATCAGGGTGCGCATGAGGTTTCCCAAGTTGAAAGATTCGCCATGCAGGGAGGTGAGGCTATAAAGCAAGGGGGGTTCTGCATGGATTTGATTCGGTTTATCGCATGTATGATTGTGGCTGGCAAGGAAAACCCGATGTTGATCCATGGTGAAATAATATGAAATAAACCCAGACTTTTCCCTCCGGCGGAATGCCTTTGTTCATCCTTGCCCTGAGGACCTGCCGGTCCATCATTTGGGCATGACCCGGCTTCAAAAACTCCTCCTTGCCTTTTCGCTCCTGTCGCTTCCGCCCGCCACGGCGATGATGTCGACCGGTCCCGCCGATCCTCTGCCCGTCCGCGGCCTGGCCATCGCCGCCCCGGCCCCGGACGGGGTGGGGGAGTTCATCACGTTCATGGAGGACGAACTGGCACCCCGGCGGGTCAATACCCTTGTCCTGAGGGTGGACTACAACTTCGAGTACACCTCCCATCCGGAGCTGCGTAGTGAAAATCCCCTGACACGGGAGCAGGTCCGCCAGCTGGCCGACAAGGCGGAGGAGCTGGGCATCGAGATCATTCCCCAGGTCAACCTGCTCGGCCACCAGTCGTGGCACGGGAGCGTGGGGAAGCTGCTGGAGGTCTACCCGGAGTTCGACGAGACCCCCGGTATCGAGCTGCCGGAGGAATACGAATGGCCCAACGAGGACGGGCTCTACTGCAAGAGCTACTGTCCCCTGCATCCGGAGGTGCACCGGATCGTCTTTGCCGTTGTCGACGAGCTGATGGAGGCCTTCGGGGCCCGGGCCTTCCACGCCGGGATGGACGAGGTCTTCTACATCGCCCATCCCGACTGTCCGCGCTGCGCCGGCCAGGATCCGGCCCGGCTCTTCGCCAACGAGGTGACCCGTATCCGCGACCACCTGGCCGAACAGGGTCGGACGCTGTGGATCTGGGGCGACCGGCTGATTGACGGCCGGGCCACCGGGATCGGGGAGTGGGAGGCCAGTATCAACAATACCCACCGGGCGATCGGCTGGATCCCGCGGGACGTCGTGATCTGCGACTGGCATTACGAAAGGGCTGAGCCGACGGCGGCCCTCTTCGCCCTGGAGGGACTGTCGGTGGTGACCTGCCCCTGGCGGGAGCCGGAGGTGGCTTTGGCCCAGCTTGAGCAGACGCGCCTGATGCGGGAGAACTCCAATGAGGCCCTCTCCGGCCGCTTCCTTGGCATGATGCAGACTGTTTGGACGCCGGCGCACCGCTTTATCGGGAAGATCAATACCGGCGCCACCGGCGGGGAAGCCGGCGAT
>CAJXMX010000251.1 GCA_913056355.1 uncultured Opitutales bacterium | reverse complement strand
GGGCCCGCGAGCGGGCCGCAACCACCCCCGGACGCGGCTACTACTTCGATTTTGTTGAATTTCAGAAAAACCATGAAAAGGGCATGACGCCCTCCACCCCCGTTATTCCGCTGATCTTCGCCCTCCGCTCCAAGCTGGAGGACATTTTCGCGGAGGGTCTGGAGGCCCGTTACGCCCGCCATGAGCGCTTGAATGCGCTGGTCCATGCGTGGATGGACAAGCACGGTCTGGAGACCCTGCCCCCGCGCGCCTTCGCTTCCAAATCCCTCTCCTGCATTAAAAACAGGTACGAATGGGACTTGCCCGCCATCAATGCCCGCCTCAAGGCTGACTACAACTGCGTGATTGATGGAGGTTACGGGAAAATCAAAGGAAAGACCTTCCGCATCTCGAACATGGGCGACGAGACCGACGAGACCATGAACGGGCTGCTGGAGAACCTGGACCAGACGTTGGCGGCTCTCGGCTACAGCAAATAACAAAACAAACCAGAGAGCACCTTGTCAGAAGAATCAAAGACCCTTATCATCGCCGAGAAGCCCAGCGTGGCCCAGGATATTTCCCGGGCCCTCGGCCGTTTCAAAAAGACCGATTTCGGTTTCGAGAATGACGATTACGTCATCAGCGCCGCCGTCGGACACCTTGTCGAACTCTACATGCCGGAGGATATCGACAAGAAGGAATACGGCTTCTGGAGGCTGCAAAGCCTGCCCATTCTCCCGGAAAAATTCGAACTGAAACCGATCAGTGACAAGCGCAGCAAGGAACGCTTCCAGGCGCTGAAGAAGCTGATGGCCCGCAAGGACGTGAAGGAAATCCTCAACGCCTGTGACGCCGGTCGCGAGGGCGAACTGATTTTCACCTACATCTACGAGCTGGCCAAGTGCAAGAAGCCCTTCCGCCGCGTCTGGATGCAGTCCATGACCCCGCAGTCCATCCGCGACGCCTTCGCCCACCTGCGCGAACCCAAGGTCATGCAGGGCCTGCAGGACGCCGCCCGCAGCCGTTCGGAAGCGGACTGGCTGATCGGGATCAACGGCACCCGGGCCATCACCAAGCGCATGTTCGGCCGCAGCAAGGGCGTGGCCACCGTGGGCCGGGTCCAGACCCCGACCCTGTCCATCGTCCTGGAGCGGGAATTCGCCATCCGTGATTTCAAGCCCCGCTCCTTCTGGAAGATCGAGGGTCAGTTTACGGTCGCCGAGGGCACCTACAGCGGCTTCCTGCAAAAGGAGGAACCGGTCAAAAAGGACGATTCCGACGACAAGCCGGATCGCTTCTGGTCCTCGGAAAAGGCCGGGGAGCTGGTCGGCCAGCTCAAGCAGGCCAAGGGCGGCGTGGCGGCCGACGAAAAGAAGCGGACCCGCCAGAGCAGCGGCCGCCTCTACGACCTGACCTCCCTGCAGCGGGAAGCAAACGGACGCTTCGGATTCTCCGCCGCCCGGACCCTGCAAATCGCCCAGAGCCTTTACGAAAAGCACAAGCTGTTGACCTATCCGCGAACCGATAGCCGGGCCCTTCCGGAAGATTACATCGGAACGGTCAAGCAGACCCTGGGCAATCTCGACGGTCCCCTCGGCGAACACGCCAAAAAGGTCCTGGCCAACGACTGGGTGAAGCCCAACAAGCGGATTTTCAACAACAAGCAGGTCAGCGACCACTTCGCCATTATCCCCACCGGGGAACAGCCCAAGCGCCTCAGTTCCGAGGAGGAGCGGATTTACGAAATGGTCTCGCAGCGCTTCGTGGCCATCTTCTTCCCGCCCGCCGAGTTTGATGTGACCACCCGCACCACGACTGTCGGGGAACTGGTTTTCAAGACCGAGGGCAAGGTCCTGGTCGAGCCGGGCTACCTCCAGGTCTATGGCAAGGCCGTGGCCAAAAGCGAGCTGCCGGCCCTGACCGATGCCGACAAGCAGCCGGACTGGCTGGCCGGGCTCGACGTTCCGGCGTTGGCCAACCCGGACAGCTACAAGGCCCTGGCCAGTGCCATCGAGCTGCAGGAGGACACCACCAAGCCGCCCGCCCGCTTTACGGAAGCAACCCTGCTCTCCGCCATGGAAGGGGCCGGTAAATTCGTCGAGGACGACGACCTGGCCGATGCCATGAAGGAGAAGGGCCTCGGAACGCCGGCCACCCGCGCCAGCATTATCGATCACCTGATCAAGGAGAAGTACATGGAGCGCGAGGGCCGGAACCTCATGCCCACCGCCAAGGCGGAAAACCTGTACGAGTTCCTCCAGGCGGTGAAAGCGGATGCCCTGACCCGTCCGGACCTGACCGGTGAATGGGAGTACCGCCTGCGCCACATGGAGACCGGGGAAATCACCCGTCCCGAGTTCATGAAGGGGATCATCGACATGACCTGTTCCATCGTCGACAGCGTGAAGACTTTCGAGGAGGACCCCAGCCAGGCCCCCGATTCCGGAATCATTTCCCCGACCGACAACAAGCCGATGAAGGAGCTGCTCCGCTTCTACAAGTCGCAGGACGGTGAGCTGACCATCTACAAGACCATTTCCAACCGGAAATTCTCCGAGGAAGAGGTCCAGACCCTTGTCCGCGACCGGGTGATCGGTCCCCTGGACGGATTTCGCTCCAAGGCCGGCAAGCCCTTCTCGGCCATCCTCCGCCTCGACGCAATGAACAAGGTCAGCTTCGACTTCGGCGACAACGGCAACGGCAACGGAAACGGCGAGGAGGAGAACCTCAATCTCGACGAACTCCCGGTGGTCGGCACCTTCAAGGAATCCGGGGCCACAGTCTACGAGACGCCCAAGGCCTACGCCTGCGCCCGCAGCCTGCAGAACGAGCCCGGCGAAACCTTCCGCCTCTCACGGACCATGCTGGGCAAGACCCTTCCCAAGGAGGAAGTGGCCACCCTCCTCTCCGAGGGCAAGACCGGCCTCATCAAAGGCTTCAAGTCCAAGCGTACCGGCCGCCTCTTCGACGCCTTCCTGATCCTCAAGAAGGGAGGCGACATCGGTTTCGAGTTCCCGCCGAGGAAGAAGTTCGCCAAGAAGCAGCCCGCCAAGACCGAGAGCTGAATCGCACCGGCCCTGCCGGACGGCGGGGTCCCTGCCGGGGAAACGGTGGGCGGGATCTGAACGGATGGATGGGACACCAGGGAAGATGTCGCCCCTTCGGGGCTTTTGTCTGTTTTTATTGCCCTGTTCCCAGGGCTGCGTCCCCCCGACAAGTCGGGGATCCTTGCCCTTCGCTATAACATGCCGCCCCCTTGGGGCTGGCCCGGCCACGAAACCACGCCTCCGGCGACCGGACCGCACCACCTGATCTTTATCATGCCAAATGCATGGCGGCATTGAACCGCCGCCGGCCTCGAAGAGGGCGGATGGCATCCTGCCGGGTGCCAGGTTTCACCGCCGGCCTCGAAGAGGACGGATGGCATCCTGCCGGGCGCCGGGTTTCACCGCCGGCCTCGAAGAGGGCGGATGGCATCCTGCCGGGTGCCGGGTTTCACCGCCGGCCTCGAAGAGGCCAAATGTTATAGCGAAGGGTCAAGGGCACGGACCGGACCGCGCAGCGGGACGGAACGGGCCCGCGGCCCTGGAAACCTGATCCACATGAAATTTCAAGCCCCAACGGGGCGACATGTTCCCGTCCCTGCCCGGCATTCACCCGATCAATCAAATATCTGAATTTCTCCGGCCCGGAATTTCCTTTTTCGGGAAAGCTGCCATATTTTTCATATATGTCAGTGATCAAGGTCTATTGTTACTCCAAGTGCGGCACCTGCCGGAAAGCCATCAAGTGGCTGGCTGAGCGGGATATTTCCTTCGAGGAAAAGGCGATCCGGGAAACGCCTCCCAGCCCGTCCGAACTGAAGCTGGCCTTGCAGACCGAGGGCAGCCTCCGCAAGTTGCTGAACACCAGCAGCCAGGACTACCGCGAACTGGGATTGAAGGACAAGCTGGACGGTCTCACCCAGAAGGAAGTTTTCTCCCTGCTCCAGCAGAACGGCAACCTGGTCAAGCGGCCCTTCGTGGTGGCCAATGGCAAGGCCTGGGCCGGTTTCGATCCGGACAAGTGGGCGGCATTGCTCTCCTGATCCCCTTGCATGGGCCAAGCTTCACCAACCGCCATCCGCCTGCGCGGCGTCCGGCAGAACAATCTCAAGAACATCGACCTCGACCTGCCTTTGGGGAAGTTGATCGTGGTCACCGGCCTGAGCGGGGCCGGAAAGTCCTCGCTGGTCTTTGAATCCCTGCATGCCGAGGGCAACCGGCGCTATGCCGAGACCTTCAGCCCCTACACCCGGCAGTTCCTCGAGTTGATGGACCGGCCCAAGGTGGACTCCATTGAGAATATCCGCCCTTCCATCGCCATCGAGCAGGGCAACACGGTCCGCACCTCGCGGTCGACGGTCGGCACCATGACCGAGCTCTGCGACTACTTCAAGGTCTGGTTCTCGCATGTGGCCTCCCTGCATGATCCGGAAACGGGGGAGATCATCACCACCGACACCCCCCAGACGATCTGGAAGAAGTCCCTCCAGCGCTTCAAGGGAGAGCAGGTTCTCCTGACCTTCGCCATCAGCCGCCCGGGCAAGCTGGACTGGGCGACCATCCTGAAGTCCCTTACCGGACAGGCTTACACGCGGGCCCTCCGGGACGGGGAACTGGTTCGCCTGGAAGAACTGGATCCGGATCAATTGTCCGGCGAATCCGTCCTCCACGTCATCCAGGACCGCTTCGGATTGCAGCCCGGACAGCGCTCCCGCTTTATCGATTCCGTCCAGACGGCCCTCCACTTCGGCGAGGGGCAAGTGGCGCTCTTCGACAAGGACGGCAACTTGCTGGCCGAATTCAGCGAAGGCCTGCACCGGCCCGGCAGCAAGCGGCGTTTCCGTCCGGCCAGCCCCAACCTCTTTTCCTTTAATTCCCCGGTCGGGGCCTGCCCGCAATGCCGCGGATTCGGGCGGATCATCGAGATCGACGACCGTTTGGTCCTTCCCGACCACTCGCTCAGTATCGGGGAAGGCGTGGTCAAGGCCTTCAGCGGGGCGGTCTATTCGGAAAGCCAGCGCGATTTGATGAAGGCCTGCCGCCGGCATGGGATTCCCACAGATATTCCCTGGCGCGACATGAAGGAGGACCACCGGGCCTTCGTCCTCGAGGGGGAGCCCGGCTACGGGACCGGCAAGGTGCAATGGCCCCGGGCCTGGTACGGGGTGCGCCGCTTCTTCGGCTGGCTGGAGGAGAACACCTACAAGATGCACGTTCGTGTATTCCTTTCCCGCTACAGGTCCTACGTCCCCTGCCCCTCCTGCGGCGGGACCCGCCTGCAGCCGGATTCCCTGTGCTGGAAGTGGGAGGGCCGCACCCTGCCCTCGCTCTACCAGCTGCCGATAGGCGAATTGAGGTTCCTCGTCGAAAAGGCCGTCGTCGACCCCGACGAGCCGCAGGCCGGCCTGGCCCACGAAGCCATCCTGACCCGGCTCAACTACCTGCAGGCGGTGGGACTGGATTACCTGACCCTGAACCGCGCCTCGCGGACCCTTTCCGGCGGCGAGACCCAGCGGGTCAACCTGACCTCCTGCCTGGGGACCGCGCTTGTCGACACGCTTTTCATCCTCGACGAGCCCTCCATCGGCCTCCATTGCCGGGACATCGACCGGCTGGTCCGCATCCTCCGCCAGTTGACCGACCAGGGCAACACGGTGGTCGTGGTCGAGCATGACGAGGCCATCATGGAGTCGGCGGACTATATCGTCGAAGTCGGACCGGAACCGGGCAGCAAGGGCGGGGAAATCGTCTACGCCGGACCGCTCAGCGGCATTCGCAAGCTGAAGAAGTCCCCCACCGGGCAATTCCTCTCGGGAAAGCGGACCATTCCCGCCCCGGATGCCTATCGGGCGGTGGATGACCGTACTTCCTTTCTCCGCCTGCGCGGTGTGCACAAGCACAATCTGGAGAACCTCGATGTCGACATTCCCCTGCAGCGCCTGGTGGTGCTGAGCGGGGTCAGCGGTTCCGGTAAGTCGACCCTCTTGCACAACGGGATCTACCAGGGCCTGCTGGCCCGCGGAGGCAAGGCCTGTGAGGACCCGGCGCAGATCGGGTCCATCGACAGCGAGCGCGGCTTTGGCGAGATCCTGCTCGTCGACCAGTCCCCGGTCAGCCGGACCCCGCGTTCCAACCCGGCCGTCTTCACGGGTGCCTGGGACGGCATCCGGCAGCTGCTGGCCAGGACCGACGAGGCCCTCCGCGCGGGCATGACCGCCTCCGCCTTCTCCTTCAACACGGGCCAGGGACGCTGCCCGCACTGCCAGGGACTCGGTTACGAGCGGGTGGAGATGCAGTTCATGGCGGATGTCTATGTTCCCTGCCCGGTCTGCGAGGGAAAACAGTTCACCGAGGAGGTCCTCGACATCCGCTGGAACGGATTGAACATTTCCGCCATCCTGGGAATGACTGTCAGCGACGCGGTCGAGACCTTTCGTAATGAAAAAGCCATTACACGAAAACTGGAGCCGCTCCTCGAGGTCGGCCTCGGGTACCTCCCCCTGGGCCAGCCGCTGAACACCCTTTCCGGCGGTGAATCGCAGCGCCTCAAACTGGT
>CAJXMX010000250.1 GCA_913056355.1 uncultured Opitutales bacterium | reverse complement strand
ATCTCAAAGGCCTGGGTGCCGACCTGAAGGGGCGGCATCATGCGGCCGCCATGGGCACAATCCCAGATCCGGATGGCGCCGTCGCGGCATGCTGTGAGGCACCAGTCGCCGTTCGCCGAGAAGGCGGCGTCGTAGACTGGATCAGGATGATCGAAGGGAGTATTGAGCAGTTTGCCGTCCCGCCAGTTCCACAAGCGTGCCTGGCCGTCTTCGCCGGTCGTCAACAACCGGGTGCCGTCGGGGCAGAAGCGTGCCGCAAAGATGCGGGATGGATGTGCCAGAGGATCGGCCAGCCGGATTCCCGAGTTGGCGTCCCAGACCGACACCGTTCCGCCCAGGGTTGCCGTCACCAGAAGTCGGCCGTCTGGCGACAGGTCCACGAAGTTAATCACTTCAGAAGGTTCCATGATGGGCGGGAAGCATCGGGAATCGTCAGCGGAATCCCACACACCGACGACACCATCCGGTTGGAGCAAGATCAGCCGGTCCCCCGCCGGGGAGTAAAGGAGCTCGACTGAAGGAACCCGTTCCAGGCAGGGTTCTTCCTGAACCGGGCGATAATTCTCTGAAGACGCGTCCGCCACAATGATGGTGCCGTCCCGAAATGCGATGGCGACTTCCTCACCATCAGGGTTCCACTCAATCCTCCGTGGTTGCAGGTGAGGGAGATCGTGGTTCACAAGGCAACTTCCCGTCGTGATATCGCGGATACACAGTTGGGCCGATTGCTCTCCCGGACCGGGATGACTGAGAGAGGCGAGCAGCGTGCCATCAGGCGAGAGGGCGGCATCCTGAAGGGTCCCGTCAAACTCCATGGGTTCCCCGACTTTCCCGCCGCCCGCCAGTTGGAAGACCTGAGCTTTATCGATGGTGGCGTTGGAGCCGGCCTGGCGCACGGCCACGAACCGTTCCCCGCTCCGGTCAATCCGGATCGACCACGGCGCGCTCTCCATGGGAATGCGATGGACAAAGGGAAACTGGGTCGGAAGACGCCAGAGCCGTACCAGCCCGTCCACCTGGGCAGTGGCGGCATGTCGGCCGTCGGGGGTGATACGGGCATTGACCACGGCGGCGGTGTGGTGAAGCGGGGAACACACCACCCGACCCTCCTGCCCTTTCCAGACCTGTGCGGTAAAGTCGGCACTGGCGGTGATCATGGACTGCTCATCGGCCGCGAAAGAGAGGTCGAAGACGCATTCATGGTGCGAGGTAATCGTCGTATGCGGATTGCCGCTTTCAGAATCCCAGATCTGCGCATGGTCCCCTTCAATACCACAGGCCAGCAGATGGTTGTGGGGACTCATGGTCATCGGGCTGGTGCAACAGATGTTGGCCAGTTGCCGCACAGCCACTCCACTTTCGATGTCCCAGGTTGTGATTTGATAGGGATTGTGCCGGGTAAGCAGCTTCTTCCCATCCGCTGAAAAGGCAGGACGATTGATCCGGAGCAGGCGGTCGTCCCGGACCGCCTGATAGCGCGTGCTGCGGGCGCAACTCCCGGACATGCCCGCGGAGTGCCGGTGGGGAACGGGTCCCAGCCGTGGTTTTTCAGTCTCATCGGAAACCGCGAAAACACGCGCATTGCCGTCGGTGCAAGCAGTCGCGATCTGGTCGCCCCGGGGAGAAATGACGATGGCACAGATCGAGTCGGGATGTGCCCAACGCTCGTCCTCCTGAAATTGCGTATCGAGATGATAGCGCCTCAACAGCGTATCCCCCACCACAAGCCAATGGCCATCGGGACTGAATGCGATGGCAGTCGCTGCGTATTCGCCAGGCAACTGCGCGATCACCCGCTCACGATTCTGATCCCACAATTGCACTTCCCCGGAAACAAGTGCGATGGCGAAACAGGTTCGCTTCGGGTTCCAGGCGAAGTGGCGTACGGGCTCCCGGGTCAGGCGGTGGGGGGTTGGTTCGTTCTGCCAGTCCCAGAGCCAGGCTTCATCCTCCGAGGAAACAATCGCCAGATGGCGACCGTCCGGACTGAATTCCATCGAGCGTTGTCTTTTTCCAAAGGCAACGGCATGGGTCGGGATCGCCACGTAAGGACTCCACAAGCGGGTCCGGATCCGGTTGACACGTTCACGCAAGGGATCGTCAGCAGCCAGTTTGGCCGCGCTGGAAAACCACAGGAGGGCCTTTGCGAAATCCTTTTCCGCCGAGGCGCGGAGACCCTGCGCCTCGTAGCGATCGATCTCGGTTTGGATCCGTGTCCAGGCGAGGGTCTGGCGGTGGATCTCGGCAGTCCGGGTTGTTTCCCGGACTCGCCATTGAGAGCGCCATTCGATCGATGCCGCCGTCACCAGGACCAGTATCACGACGAACGCCGGGATCAGGACCCGGCGGTTTCGGCGGACATATTTGCGGGCCCGGTACCTCAATGTCGGGGGTTTCGCCTGTATGGGGCGATGGGCGAGATAGCGTTCCACATCGTCGGCCAGATCGGCTGCCGAGGCGTAGCGTCGCTCTTTCTCCTTGGCCAGGGCCTTGCCGACAATCCAGTCGAGCTCACCCGCCAGTCGGCGGCGCAGCTGGGGTATGGAGGAGCGGCGGCAATTGGCGGCTACCTGTTGCTCCTCGGGGAGTAATTCAGCAAAGAGGACGGAAGGCTTTCGCGATTCGGTTTCACGGATGCACTGCAGCATGTGCATGAGGTCCATTTCCTGCAGTTCGGCATGGTTCAGGGGTGGTCGGCCGGCCAGCAACTCACACAGGATAACGCCCAGCGAATATACATCGGCCCGGGCATCGACTTGCGGGTGCAGCAGCTCCGTCTGCTCCGGACTCATGTAACTGGGAGTCCCGAGAAACTTCTCCCCGTAGATCATCTGCGTTTCCTTGGTCAGGCCCTGGCGGATGACTTTCGCGATACCGAAATCAATGACTTTCGGCTGGGGCTTCTTGTCGTACTCGGCAACGAGAATATTCGAGGGCTTGAGGTCCCGATGGAGAATCCCTCTGGAATGCGCATGCTGGATCGCCCGACAGACCTCGACAAAGAGCTTCAACCGTTGGGAAATGGTCTGCCGGACCTCGTCGCACCATGCTGTGATTTCAACTCCCTGGACCCATTCCATGGCGAAGTACGGCCGCCCGCAGGGCGTCTCGCCACTATGGTAGAGTCTCGCGATTCCGGGATGATCCATCAGCGCCAAGGCCTGCCGTTCCAGGGCGAAGTGCTCCAGGATGGTCTTGGAATCCATCCCCGGCTTGACGACCTTGAGCGCCGCCCACCGGCGGACCGGCTCGCGCTGCTCCGCGAGGAAAACCGTGCTGAATCCGCCTTCGCCGATCTTGGCTGCAAGGCGGAAGGGGCCGATCTGGTCCCCCTCTTGTTCATGCCTCGGTTCACTTGTCCGCTCTCCGGGGGGCTTGCCGGAAGCAGCCTTGGTTGTCCCGGTCATGAATTTGCCAGCACGATCATTGGAGCGCAGGAGTTGCTCCAACTCGATCCGCAGTCGGGTGTTGTCTCCGCAGGCTTTGCGCAGGAAGGCACTGCGATCCTCGTGTGCAGGCAGGTTGAGAGCCAGCGTGAAGAGCTCCTGTAATGTGTCCGGGGGACGGCTCATGGCCGGAGGTTTCGGTTTCGGTTCACCCTCTTTCATGCGTCATTCTGCAGTTTCAAAGGTCAATCGCAGGCCGCCGAATCAGTCTCGGACTGATCCGGGTCGCAAGATTCCTGGACTTCCTGTGATATTTCCCGGAATAGCCACGCCCGGGCAAAAGCCCAGTGGCGCTTGATGGTCGACTCGCTGAGTTCAAGGGCCTCGGAGGCTTCCTTGATTGTCAGTCCGGCAAAGAAGAGCAGCTTCACCACCTCGGCATCAATTGGATACTCTTCCGCCATTTGTTCGAGCGCTTCATTAATGGTCAGCAGGAGATCCGGGTTCGCCTCCGATGCAAGAGCCAGGGATTCCAACGGCACCCGCGTCCAGTCGCCTCCGCGGCGCTGCCGTGACTTGCGGCGGGCATCTTCAATCAGGATCCGGCGCATCGCCTCGGCAACCGCACCGAAGAAGTACTTCCGGTTCACCCAGTCCTGTGGCTTCCCTCGATTGAGACGCAGAAAGGCTTCATTGACGAGGGCGGTCGGTTGAAGCGTTTCGTGATGGCAGGACACCGCCATGCGTCGCATTGCGAGATGATGAATATCCTCATAGACCAACTCGAATAGCCGATCGAGATCGTTCGTCTCTTCCCATTGCTGGTCAGTACGCTCCTCCATTAGACCACTTTCCGTGCTCGGTAAATAACCCCGCGACGCGAGATTTACAATAATCCGGGGCATTCGAAACTCAAGGATTTTCTCATTGATTTTCAGGGGCATGACCCCAGGCCGCGATGATTGGCGTATGTGTTGGATAAGGCGATGACCGCCCTCAATCGAACATTACACCACCAGCTCTTCTGATGCTCTTCATTGCCAGCTCAAGTACTCGATTCGCTTCCGGCCTGCGACCGATCCTGCTTTCTACAGCGGATTTGCGGCCGGAAGCGAATCACCGGGCGGTCATCGACTCCCGGAGTCCGTGGAAAGCATCGAGGAACGCAAATCCAGTCTCCAATTCAAAAGGAAAGATAAGGTCATGAAAAAGTTACTTGGTATACTGGCCGGATGTATTCTGGTCTTTAGTAGTGTTTCCGCCCGGGAGGCGGTTCATGGGGATCCGGGACTACTCGTCACCGAGCTCCGCACGATCCCCGAGGGTGATCTCGATCCCGCGCTGGGAACTCCAGTCGGGACTGCGAAAATCTGGAACACGATCAATGAATTCCATATCCAGGTGTTGCCCGATACGGATGCCTGGCTCATTGAGGACGTCCAGATCTACGTTGGCTATCCCGTGCTGCCCGGTTCCGAGGCCCTGGGCGAGGAGGTGCCGGCATTGAGGACGAAGTACAAGAAGCCCGTTGGGGAACATCATCAGGTCCTCAAGCTGGTGGATGATCTTGGCCTCAAGTGGGGTCAGCCGTATGAGGAACTCCGCACGCAGACCGTGGCCTTGAAGGTGAAGCTGGCCCCGGCTGACGGATCCAAGGACAGCAAGGTGGCCTGGGCCATCGATCCCAGCGTCAGCTGGGGTCCCGAGGAATTGCTGGCCGGGCTGGAATTACTGAACCCCGAGGTAGAGTTCGGTGAGCTGGAATCCTTGACCGCCGATGAATTGTTGGTGGCACTGGAATCCCTGACCATTGATGACCTGGCCATACCGGAATTCCCCGGCTACCAGTTCTTCTACGAGATCATGCACCCCCTGATGGGGCACGTCATCGACTCGCCCATCAGTGGCATCGGTTTCGCCACCCCCACCCATAGTGGCAAGACCGCGGATGGTGGTCTTTTCAACTACTTCCCGGGGGAATTGGTCAAACTGACCATTGGCAACGTCGTGATCGGTGAAGCCGTTGCGGACCACAAGGTCTCCCCGCTGGACATCTACTCCGGGGCCGACACTTCCGATCCCAAGGTTATCAACATGGCCCGCTTGCTCCAGAGCCTCGACGCCGACGGGGAGCCCAAGTCCGGGATTCTATACAACGAGGATGTGGAAGTCTCGCTCGCCATCGCGATGAGCGAACTCGAACTCGATGCCATCGACTTCACCGATGCAGAGCAGATCGAGTCCATTATCGGCCGGACGATTGCCGTCAGCGCGGATTATCCGGACCTGAATCTTGTTTCCGTCTCCGCCGAGGACGCACAGGAGAACCTCGAGCGCTCAGTCGATTCGAGCATGTTCCGCAAGAACGTCTCCAAGACTCCCGAGCTGGCCAGCTCCAAGGCCAAGATGAACTCGGCCACGGCCTGGCTTCCGGCGCAACGCGCCAACGGCGACCTGCTGACGGACCTTGGCGAGGAGATTGAATATTACGATCTCAACGGCGACTTGATCTGGACGACCACCCAGGCCAAGCCGATAATCGTGACCTACACCGATGCCAATGAGGACACCGGCGAGCACGACGTCTGGGCGGCGGTTTCCCGCGATGATGGAGAAACCTGGAAGCGCAAGAACCTCTCGCGCATGGCGGATCGCTCCTCGTTCACCTCGGATACCACCGGCCTTCCCTATTACGGGGGATGCAAGAAACCTGTCTTCCAGGTCAAGGGGAACAAGATCCTCGTCGCCTGGTCGAGCAAGTACGCCCGCGGCGGCCGGCCCCGTTACGCGATCGATCCGGAGGATGACTACACCTTTGACGACGCTTATGCGGTCGACGATTACTGGGGCGTGGCCGGTCCTCAACGCTACCACGACTACGCCGAGGATGGTTTTCTCAGCGCGGAGGAGACTCCATTTTCCGCCCTGGAGGTTCCGCATTCGGCCCTCTGGGTCTGTCGTGGTCTGATCATTACACAGAAGGACCTGGGCACCGTGGTGAATCCAGGGTTGTCCCCGGAAACCTGGTACGATCTGGGTTACGAACTGGGCGACATTGTCTGGTTCAAGCCGGAGCGGGTCACCAGCGGCCGGCGCGACGTCAACCAGATCTTTGTCGGGGCGGCCGGAAGTGCCGGTTTTGCCATGGTCTGGCAGGAGGATCCGAACGGGGGGAAACCCGGACGGGCCATCGGGCCCGGACCTGGCTGGGG
>CAJXMX010000249.1 GCA_913056355.1 uncultured Opitutales bacterium | reverse complement strand
AGAACGGGAAGTACAAGCTGGCCCGGCTGACCCGGCGCGTCGACGACCGGCAGCTGCCGCTGATGCACGTGGTGGACATGCGGCGGGAAAAGGGCGGGGGCGTGTTCTCGCGCCTGCTGGCGGACAAGATGCAGGACCGCTTCGAGCGCAAGGAACAGACCATTCTCTTCATCAACCGGCGGGGGCATGATTCCTCCCTGAACTGCCCGGATTGCGGCTACGTGGCCCTCTGCGACCACTGCAGTATCACCATGACCCACCATTACCATGACCGTCGCCTGCGCTGCCACATGTGCGGCTTCGAGATCCCGGTGCCGGGCGTCTGCCCGCAGTGCCGGTCACCAAAGATCAAGTACCGGGGATCGGGGACCCAGAAGGTGGAGATGGTGGCCAAGAAGCTGATGCCCTACGCCAACGTGGTGCGGATCGACGCCGACACCATGCGCCGGCGGCACGCCCTGCGGGAGCAGCTGGCGGCCTTCCGCCAGGGAAAGATCGATGTCCTGGTGGGCACCCAGATGATCGCCAAGGGGCTGGACTTTCCGAACGTGACCCTGGTCGGCCTGCTTGACGCCGACCTCTCCATGCACTTGCCGGACTTCCGTGCCTCGGAGCGGACCTTCCAGCTGCTGGTACAGGTCTCCGGACGGGCCGGGCGCGGGGACCGGACCGGGGAGGTGGTGGTGCAGACTTATATGCCGGCCTCGCCGCCGGTCCAGTTCGGGCGGCAACAGGATTTCGACGGGTTCATCGAGGAGGAACTGGACCACCGCCGGGAGTTCGGCTACCCGCCTTACCGGCACTTGATCCATCACCTGATCCGCGGTCCCAGCCAGGAGAAGGTCAAGTTCTACGCCCGCCAATGGCTCAAGCAGGTCGGTCCGGGGCTGAAGGAACTTGGCGTCGAGGTGCGCGGTCCGGCGCCCTGCCCGATTGAACGGATCCAGAACATGTTCCGCTTCCAGCTCTGGTACTTCACCGGCAACGTCAGCCGGATCATGCCCTTTCTGAACGAGCAGCGGGCCTCATTCAAATGGGACCCGGACCTGATTGAGATCGTCGATGTGGATGCCTTTCACCTGATTTGATCAGGTGTGACCCGGGGACCCGTCACCGCTCTTCCTGCGGCACCTTGCGCAATTCCGAAATGTCGTAGCCCTGGTCGGCGACGATATTCACCAAGTGCTGATATCGGGCTTCCGAAATCTGCGGGGTCCGGGCCATTATCCAGACGTAATCCCGCTTGGTCCGGCCAACGATGGTTTCCGAGTAGGCGTCGTCGACATAGACTATGCGGTACTCGGCCTTGATCGGCCAGATGAACTGCATGCCCCAGACCGCGTTGGACGGATCGTCCTCGACAAAGCCGGTCGGGGTCATGGTTTTCCGGGGACCATCGAAGCCGCCCTTGTTATAGGTGAAGGTGGTGGCGATGCGGCCATCCGGCTTCAGCTCATAGCTTTCCACGGCATTGTAGGCCTCCGTCTCAAACATGGTCGGAATGCAGGCGATGACGTACCAGTCCCCCATGAATTGTTTTATGTCGACGTAGGACTCGGTGCGGATTGGTCCGTGGGAGGAGGAGCTGCAGGCGGTCATAAGCAGAATACTGGTTAGCAGGGCCAGGGTTGGCCGGTTGACTGGGAATGGGAAATTCATCGAGGTAAGTATTTTAATGCCACTGGCCGGATTCCGAAACCGATTTGCGGTTTACCGGTTTCCATTTTGGCTCAGCGGGTAATTGGGACTGCTGGCGGAGCCATTGAAATGCATTGCCGACAAGCTTTGTCGTGGTTCACTGCCTGCAAATGCTGTCCGCAATTTTCAAATGGCTGGAACGCCTCTCGCTCGATGCGGTGATCGTGGCCGTGGTCTGGGGAATCGGGCTGGAAGAGGTCGTCGGCCGGCCCATCGGGCTCGGCGGGGTCATCGTCCTGGCCCTCGCTACATGGCTGGTATACGTGGCCGACCGCCTGCGTGACGTCGGGCCGGGCCGCGACACCCCCAAGACCGACCGGCACCTCTTCTACGACCTGCACTACAAGCCTTTCACCTTTGTCTGGCTGGGCGGTTTCCTGCTCTCCTTGGTCCTGGCCGTTGTCTCCCTCCCGGCCTGGAAAATCCTCTGGGGCTGGGTTCTCGTCCTCGGTGTGGTCTGGTATCTCTGGATTCTCGGCAAGGAGCTGGGACCCGGAAAACGCATGATTATCAAGCGGGTCTCCGTGCCGCTGATCTTTACCCTCGGAGTCGGCTGGCTGGCCGAGGTCTGGCGCAACGGGGAGGCCATCCTCGCCACTTGTGTCCTCCTCGCCGGGGCCTTAACCAACGTCCTCCTCATCTCCTACTGGGAGAATCGCAACCGTCAGGTGCCGGCCTGGATCCCCAAGGCCCTCGGCGGCGGCCTCGTCGCCCTCCTCTTCCTCGGCAACCTCGGGCTCTGGTACCACCTCCCGGGCGGCCTCGCCGCCCTCAGTATCGCCGCCGTCTACTTTATCCTCTTTCTCCAGATCCGGATCGGGAAGATGCACCACATCCGTGCCTGGGCCGATGCCGGCCTCCTCTTCGGTGGCCTGATCCTGGCCCTGGTCGGGGCGCGCTAGGGGTCGGACCTCCCGAAGTCTCTTATCCATAGAGGCTTATCGATATTCAGCCCACAAATTTAGCCCTTGGAAGGGTAGAATTCGTGGTTAAAAAGGGCGTCAAATTTTTCTTAAAAGCCGAATACGCCCTCAAAATCCCTGCTCTAACGGCTTCAGGAGGCTTCAGATTGAATTTAAGCTGTTGGTATACAGCTAATTAGGGAGGTCCGACCCCATGCGCAGCCGCTGCACGGCCTCGAAGGCGGCCCGGCCATTGTGGTAGGGACACTTCCAGAAGCTGACTTTGGCATGGGAGCCGAGGGGTTGGCCGGAGGCATCGACGGTGTGGAACCACTCCCCGTGGAGGTGATCGATGAGGTGGGCCTGGATGAAATCCCAGATCCGGAAGGCCTGCTGCAGGTAGTGCTCGCTGCCGCTGATCTCGAAGGCATCGATACAGCCGATGACGGCCTCGGCCTGGGGCCACCAGTCCTTGCGGGGATCGGATTTGGTGCCGTCGGGGAGGCCCTCGTAGAAGAGGGATCCATCGGAGTCGGTCCCGGAGCGGAGGGTTTCGTCGACCAGGGCCAGGGCCAGCTGGTTTATTTCAGAAAGGAGCCGGGGATCCTCGTGGACGCGGGCGGCCAGGGTCAGGAGCCAGGCTCCCTCTATATTGTGGCCGTAGGAAATGATCTCGCTCAGGGGTTTCCAATCCTCAGTGAAGAAGAGCCCGAGGCTGGTGACGGCCGGGTTGAGGATTTTTTGCCGCATGGTGTCAATGAGGTCCCGATGGGCGGCCCGCAGCTGATTATCCGGCCAGACCTGGAGCAGGGCGGAGTAGGCCTCGAGGAGGTGCAGGTGGGTGTTCTGCGACTTGGGGGCGTTCATGTCGACCTCGCTGAGGCGGACGTCCTCGATGGGCTGCCACTCGCGACCGAGAGCCTCCAGGTAGCCTCCGAATTCACGGTCGCGGCAATGTTCCTCGATGAGGCGGAAAGTGGAGCGGGCCAGTTCGAGGGGTTCGGGAAGGCCGGTGGCCTGGTGGTAGGCGCTCAAGGCATAGACGGCGAAGGCCTGGCCGTAGGTTTGCTTGCGGTCCTGCAGCGGTTGGCCGTCGGCCGTGACGGACCAGATGAAGCCGCCGTGCTCGCGGTCGGCGAACACCTCGAGCAGTTCCCGGCAGGCGCGGTCGGCGAGGGCACGGTAGTCATCCTTTCGATACAGGTTGTAGGCGGTGGCGTAGGTCCAGAGGATGCGGGCCATGAGCAGGGAACCCCGCTCGACGGAGGTATCGGGCTGAAGGTCATTGGTCAGGTGGGTGACAAAACGGTCTTGATCCCGGTCCCAGACATGGTCCAGCCAGAAGGGAAGGATATTGGCCAGCAGGTCGTGCTCGATGCGGTCGGCGTAGGCGGCGGCGAGGGTGGATAATTCGCTCATAATCGGGAAGGACTGAAACAGAGCGGGAGATTAATGGGAAGGCTGGATTGTGGAGGTCCTTCACAGTGCCGCAGGCGTCCCGCCTGCGGGCCAGAGGAAAGATTAATTCAGCAGGCCAGAGGCCTGCTGCACTGCCAGTGCCCGCCGCGGGTAGGATTCCTGCTAGCTGTCAAACTCGCCCTCGGCGACTTCCCAGCAATCCTCGGTGTAGAGCAGTTCCTTGAGGGTGCCGTTGCCGTGCTTGGTGCGGGCCACCTTGATCTGCTCGCTGACCGCCTCGTCGTAGCAGGGACGTTGGATCTGGCGCAGGATGCCGATCGGGGTCGGGAACTCCGGATGGCTCATCTGGGCCAGCATCTGGGTGTAGAGGGTGCCCGGGTGGCGCGAGTCGTGGACCAGGATCTCCGACATGTCGGCCCCGCCGGCGCCGATCTTGGCCTTCTCCGGATTGAGCCCGTTGAGCCGGATCCCATGATCCTTGTCCTTGCCGCAGAGCAGGGGCTGGCCCTCCTCGAGGAAGAGCAGCTCGTCATCGCGGTTCTGCTTCCCGTAGACGGGATCCCAGGTCTTGTCGTTGAAGATGACACAGTTCTGGAGGATCTCGACAAAGGAGACGCCCTGGTGCTCATGGGCGGCCTTGAAGACCTCGGCCATGTGCTTGACGTTGGTGTCGTAGGTCCGGGCGATGAAGGTGGCTTCCGCGCCGAGGGCGAAGAGGAGGGGATTGATCGGGTTGTCGACCGATCCCATGGGGGTGCTCTTGGTCCTGGTGCCGACCGGCGAGGTCGGGCTGTACTGTCCCTTGGTCAGGCCGTAGATGCGGTTGTTGAAAAGGAGGATGTTGACGTTGACGTTGCGCCGCAGGATGTGGAGGAGGTGGTTCCCGCCAATGCTGAGGCCGTCGCCGTCACCGGTGATGAGCCAGACGCTGAGCTCAGGGTTGGCCACCTTGACCCCGGTGGCCACGGCCGGGCCGCGTCCGTGGATGGTGTGGAACCCGTAGGTGTTCATGTAGTAGGGGAAGCGGCTGGAGCAGCCGATCCCGCTGACCACGACAAAGTTCTCCCGCGGAACGCCCAGTTCCGGGAAGGTCCGCTGGAGGGCGTTGAGGATGGCGTAGTCGCCGCATCCCGGGCACCAGCGAACATCGCCGGGGGTGACAAAATCCTGACGGGTGAGTGGTGTTTCCGTTTCAGTTGTAGTGCTCATGGTGCTCAGGAGGGGATAAGGTTGAGGATGCCTTCGCGGATTTCGCGGACCCGGAAGGGACGGCCCTTGATCTTGGTCAAAGGCACGGCATCAACCAGGTACTTTGCCCTGACCAGCATCGAGAGCTGGCCCATGTTCAATTCCGGAACGATGACTTTCTTGAAGCCCCCGAGGGTCTCGCCGAGATCGTTGGGGAGGGGGTTGAGGTGGCGCAGGTGGACGCTGCTGACCTTGAACCCTTCCGCCTGCAGGGAGCGCACGGCCGAAGTCACGGCGCCATAGGTTCCTCCCCAGGAGAGGGCCAGGACATCGCCCTCCGGTTCGCCGTTGATGATCAGCGAGGCGTAGGAATCGGCGATGCGGCGGATCTTTTCGGCCCGCTGTTCGGACATCAGGCTGTGATTTTCCGGATCGTAGCTGACATCGCCGGACTCGTTCTTCTCGAGGCCGCCGAGGCGGTGCTCGAAGCCGGGGGTGCCGGGAATGGCCTGGGCCCGGGCGAGGGTCCTGGGATCGCGGGCAAAGGGCTTGTAGGGCACATCAGCGGGCGGGTGAGGCACCGGGAATTTCTGGAACTGCTCCAGGTTGGGCAGTCGCCACGGCTCGGATCCGTTGGCCACGTAGAGGTCGCTCAGGATAATGACCGGCGTGCTGTAGGTGATGGCGATGCGGATGGCCTCGTAGGCGACCGGGAAACAGTCGGAGGGGGACATGGCGGCCACGATCGGGATTGGGCTCTCACCGTGCCGGCCGAACATGGCCTGGAGGAGATCGGACTGCTCGGTCTTGGTCGGCAGCCCCGTGCTGGGACCCCCGCGCTGGATGTTGCAGATGACCATGGGCAGCTCGGCCGAAAGGGCCAGGCCCATAAATTCAGATTTCAGGCACATCCCCGGTCCGCTGGTCCCGGTGATCCCGATGGATCCGGCGAAGCTGGCCCCGAGGGCCACCCCGATGGCGGCAATCTCGTCCTCCGCCTGGACCGACTTGATCCCGAAATGCTTGTAGGTGGAGACCATCTCCAGGATCGAGGAGGCCGGGGTGATCGGGTAGCCCGAATAGACCAGGTCCTTGTTGGTCTGCCTGGCCCCGGCGATCAGGCCCAGGACGAGGGCCTCGTTGCCGGAAATCTTGCGGTAGGTGCCCGGGCGCACGGCGGCCTTGGTCACCATGTAGCGATTGCGGTGGATCTCGGAAGTCTCCCCGAAGAAATACCCGGCCTTGAGGACCTGGATGTTGGCCTCGGCCACGTCGGGGAGCTTTTTGGCCCACTTGTCCTCGACGAACTTCATGGTCGGTTCCAGCGGCCGCCCATACACCCAGTAGGTGAAGCCGAGGGCGAAGAAATTCTTGCAGCGCAGGCGGTCGCGGGTCTTCAGCGGGCTTTCCTTGAG
>CAJXMX010000248.1 GCA_913056355.1 uncultured Opitutales bacterium | reverse complement strand
ATAACGTTTCCTTCGCGGACGCCCTCCATATTGCAGGGATGAACGAGCGGCTGGAGGCCATCAATTTCTCCGTTGCTCCCAGCGAACGGTACACCATCTGGACCGGGCTGATCGGCGGAACGTTTCTCGCCCTCTCCTACTTCGGTACGGACCAGTCACAGGTTCAGCGGTACCTTGCGGGTCGCTCGGCGGATGCCAGCCGGATGGGACTGATGTTTAATGCCGTCCTGAAGATACCGATGCAATTCGCGATTCTCCTCACCGGCGTCCTCCTGTTCGTTTTCTATCAATTCGAGCAGCCGCCGGTCTTCTTCAACAAGGCGGCTATCGAGCAGGTGCCCGCCGAGATCCGGGAACCTATCCAGGCGGAATTCGACCAGGTCTTCGCGGAACGCGAATCGGTCCTGGAAACAGCCCTCGCCGAACGCGCGGATTCCGGAATGATATCGATGGATTCCAAGGCCGAGCTGCATCGCCTGGGCGAGCAGTTGGATGGCTTGCGGGCATCCTTCAAGGAAGCACTCCTTGAGGAAAATCCCGAAGCGGACACCCAGGATGTCGATTATGTTTTCATCAATTTTGTGATCACCCATCTTCCAACGGGACTGGTCGGCCTGCTTGTCGCGGTCATCTTCCTGGCCGCGATGTCATCCACCGCATCGGAACTCAATGCCCTGGCCTCGACGGCGATGGTTGACGGATACAAGACCCTGATTTCCAAAAACCGTTCCGAGCGGCACTATGTCTGGATTACCCGCATCTTGACCCTGGTCTGGGGGTTCATCGCAGTGGGGTTCGCGATGACGCTCACGCTCTTCGAGAACCTGATTGAGGCGGTCAACATCATTGGTTCGCTTTTCTACGGCACCATCCTCGGGCTCTTCCTGATCGCCTTCTTCCTCAAGTGGATCCGCGGGAACGCCGCCTTCCTATCGGGCATCGCCGCAGAGCTGATTGTCCTCGCCTTGTACTTTTCGCCCATCGATATCGGATACCTCTGGTTCAACATGCTCGGTTGTATCCTGACCCTCGTTTTTGCAATAGCGGTACAGGCCATCGGGGACGCCTCGAGGTCCGGAAACCGTGGCAGTCCGAACTAGAGCCATGAGCGACGAACCCGTCATTTGCTTTGGTCAACAGCCCTGCGGATTCCTGCCGCGCCGGTTTCTTTTTGCCAAGATTCAAACCGCACGGCGGGTCCAGCGTGAGATCGGCGGCCGTATTGTATTCTTTTTTCATGACAGCGACCACGACCCCCGGGAAACCCAGACCATCGTTCACGAGCGTTCCGGGGGAGCGGAACAGCGACTGAACTTTGCCTTCGCGAACAAGGTGCAGAAAAAGTACACTCCGCTCTACGCCAAGCGGATCGTGCCGGGATGGCAGGACTCCGTGACAAGGCAGCTTCCGAAATACGCGGGCGAAGAGGTCGTTTCCGCCTTCAAGGCCGTGCAAGCGACGACGGTAGCCGATTTCTGCCTCGAGATGTATCGCCTGCTGGGGCTTCTCGAAGACATCACGGTCATCCGGTCCAGCGATCCGAAGGTCCGCGAGGCAGCCTGTGCCGTGGAAGACTACTTCGTCGATGTCTCCTATTCGGATGAGATTGTCCGGGCGCGCCGTTGTGACGATGGCGTCCTGCGGCTCCATCAGGGTGGCGATTCCTGGTTGCAGCTCCCCGGTCGCGATTGGCGACCGCACCAGGTCAGCCCGACGCGTGATACCCGGCTCCGGTGGATGCAGTCGGTCGTTCGATGCACCCATTACATCGCCGGTGCAGGCGAAATGAACTACCTCGACACTGCCGAAACTCCTGAGGTAACCTTTATCCGGCGGGACCCCATTTCCGAATCCCATATGGCTTTCAATCCATGAACACGCATTCCTCACCCCCTTCGCTGCTTGCCGTTGGCGCTCATCCGGACGACCTCGAGTTCGGGATGGGCGGAGTCCTGATCAAGCAAAAGCGGGCGGGTATCCAGTTGTCGCTGGTGCTCACCTCGAAGGGTGAGTCCGGTTCGAGCGGTGCTCCGGACATCCGGGTGCGGGAAGCGTGCGTGGCGGCCCGCTTCCTTGGCGTGGAAGACCGCTTGTCCTTTCTCGATTTCGGAGGCGATGGCCGCCAACGGGCTGCCGTGGAAAACACGATTGCTCTTGCCCAGGTCATGCGGGAAACGCGGCCCTCCATGGTTTTCGCCCCGGACCCGTCCCCGAATCAGCACCCGGATCATGCCGTCGTCGGCGCAATCACCCGCGATGCCTGCCGCCTCGCCCGGTACGGGGGAATTCCCGAGTTGAAGGATACGCCGGCCCACGCGGTTGATTCCCTCTGGTTCTATGCCATCTCGCCTCATCCGGACCGGGACCTCGCAGCCGCCGTACTTGTCGATATCTCGGATGCTTACGAAGACTGGAAAGCGCTCATGGGTTGTCACCAAACCCAGGTTTCCAGCCGTAAGTACATGGACCTTCAGGTTGCACGGGCGCGGCAGCTGGGCCTGCTTGCCGGATGCGAATACGCCACGGCGCTTTGGCCGAATGATCCGCCGGTCGTCGGGGACATCCGCGTGCTGTCGCGGACCGCCCGCGCCTTTTAGCCATGGAAATTCCGCTGAAAATCGGGATTGTCTGCTATCCGACGATCGGCGGTAGCGGGATTGTCGCGACACAGCTCGGCCTGTTGTTCGCGAAAGCCGGCCATGAGGTTCATTTTATCAGCTACGAGCGTCCGGTCCGCCTGAACAGCGGACTGCCCGGGCTGCACTTCCATCCGGTCGTCGTCAATGAGTATTCACTTTTCAAGTACCCGGATTATACCCTCCCGTTGTCGGTCAGGATTCTTGAAGTGTGCGAGGAGTTCGGGCTCGACGTCCTCCATGTACATTACGCCGTGCCGCATGCGACCGCGGCCCTTCTCGCCCGCCTGATGCTCGGCGGGCGCCGCCAGCCCGCAATTGTCACAACCCTCCACGGGACAGACACCAACCTCCTTGGGCAAGACCCCCATTACCGCCCGATAATCAAGCATTCGATAGAAGACTCCAACGGGGTGACAACCGTGTCGGATAGTCTCCGGCAGCAGACCATCGAGACCTTCAGGATCCGGAAGCCGATCGAGGTCATCCACAACTTCTTCGAACGGTCGGAACCCGCCCGCTCACGGCAATCTGTGCGTCAGGCACTGGGCCTCGGCGACGAGGACATCCTGCTCCTGCACATGTCGAACCTCCGGCCGGTCAAACGTGTCGGGGACATCCTGAAGGCCGTTCCCCTGTTGAGGAACCGTGGTCGCGTGAAGCTGCTGGTCCTCGCCGGTTCAGATTTCACACCTTTCCAGGCGGATGTGAACTCGCTCGGTCTCGGGGACAAGGTGATTGTCCGGGAGGAGTCCAACAATCCGGATGCCTGGTGCAATGCCTGCGACATTGGGATTTACGCCTCGACCCAGGAGAGCTTCGGGCTCGGTATCCTTGAAACCCTCATGTACGGCAAACCCGTGGTTGCCACCCGTGTTGGCGGCATACCTGAAGTGGTCCGGGACGGGGAAACCGGCATCCTTGTTCCCCAGGAACAGCCGGAAGCCCTTGCGGAGGCCGTCGACCGGCTCATCGACAATCCGGAAATCCGTTCAGCCATGGGCGCGGCCGCCCGGACCGACGCCTCCCGGCGTTTCGATCCCGCCACGGTAAGGGACCACTACCTGCGATATTACCGCAGCTGCATGGACGATGCCCCGTCCCAGGGCACGATCAAATGAGGCCTCCGAGAAGAATGGCACCCGACTCGCTTCCTTCGGGAAAGTTTTCGTTCAGGCACCTTCAAAATTCCCCGGTGCGCGCTGGATAACGGGAAGCGCAACGAGAAATCTCACACCCGGACCATCAGTCTCGAGGTCAAATACAGTCCGCACAGGACCAAGACGAGGCCCACGAGCAACACGGGAACGATTTCCAGGGAAAGCCGGGCGGCCAGCACTCCGGCCAGGGCCGGCAAACCGGCGGCTCCAATCCCGGCCGCGGCGATCTGCATGCCCATGGTGTTTCTCAGGTGCGGCAGGCCCACGCGGCGGGGCGTCCCGGAGACCATTCCCGGAAAGATCGGGGCCAGGGCGAATCCAATGACGCCGACGGCGAGCTGGCCCAGGAAGCTGACGGGATTCCAGGCCAGCAGCAAAGCGCCCGCCAAGGCCAGTCCCAGGCTGAGCATGACAAGATGATGGTTTCCCAGAATATTGGCGAAAACACCCGCCACCATCCGTCCAACGGTAAACGTCCCCCAGAAGAACCCGACCCAGAGCCCGGCCACCGCGGGTTCCACGCCGCGGGATTCGGTCAGGAGGGAATAGGCCCAGTGGCCCAGTGTCATTTCGATTCCACCATAGAGGAAAAAGAGCCCCATGCTGATCCAGACCGACAGCCTGCCGAAGGACTGCCTGAATCCGGCTTCATGGGCCTGGCCGGAAGATTCGCGCGAGTGCGTGTCCCGAGCCGGATGGTAGCCCCGGTCGCGCCTCGGCTCCCACAATTTCCACGTCATGAAAAAGCCGATACCGAGCAGCAACTGGCCGCCGCCCACAATCCAGTAGCCGGTCCGCCAGGAC
The DNA here is from genome assembly GCA_913056355.1 of uncultured Opitutales bacterium. Taxonomy (GTDB): domain Bacteria; phylum Verrucomicrobiota; class Verrucomicrobiia; order Opitutales; family Oceanipulchritudinaceae; genus Oceanipulchritudo. Next base: position 2,042 of record CAJXMX010000248.1, on the reverse strand, counting down.
TCGCTGACCCTGAGCCCGGCCGTCATGATAAGCGGGCTGCACGTTATCCCGATGCCAAAGCTGGCATGGAGCCACTGCATCAGCCGTTCACTGTGATGCGTGGCAACGTAGGTGTTCAGGCCCGCGTCGATGGCTCCGGCCCCCAGTCCGGTCAATATACCGAGGGCCACCAGGAAGCCCCAGCCGGGCACCAGGGTAAACCCGAGCAGGGATACACCGGTAGCCGCGCAGCTGACGCCCAGCAACCGGCCGATGCCCAGTGTTCTGCTGATGATGCCGCTGAAGAAACTGCTCAACATGTAGCCACAGGTGGAGGCAAACAGCAGCGGACCCAGGGCGTCGAGTCGCAGGCCGAATTCCCCCCTCATGGAGGGCCAGGCCACGCCGAGCAATCCGTCGGGCAGCCCGAGGGAGACAAACGCGACGAAGCACAGGATTATCAGCAGCAGGCCCCGCCGGTTTGTCTCAGTTTTCATCCGGCGCAACGTTGTTGCTAATTCGCGACTCCTGTCCAAACAAAAGCTTCATCCCGGTAGAGGCATGGAAACACCCGGGCCGGTTCCCTTCCCTATTCGACCAGGGCATCCCTTGCCCTGGTCCGAAAGGGATTTCCCGGGACGTCGTGGCCATCCAGCAGCGTCAACCCGGGATTCCTTGCCGGTGCAATGACCCGTTCCCAGGAGGACTGGATTTCTTCCAGCATCTTCTCGAAGGCATCCCTTTCGGTATCCAGACGGGCCTCGTCGGCCGCTTCACGAGATCCCCACACGGAAGCGGTCTTGGTATCCCGGGAAGTGGCTTCGTAGGCGGAATAAATATAGCCGGTCCGGGTATCGACAAGGAGGGCCGAGGCGGTGGTGGTGGCCGTGATCCGCCGGTTCGGGGAAAATCCCAGGGAAATGGTGGTCAATACCCGTGCCCTGTCCTCATCGAAAAACACCGTGTCGAAGGTATACACCAGGACCAGGTCCGCCTTGAGGCTGGAGGCCGCTTCCCTGAGCTGATCGAGGCTGTCCAGGGTCTGCGGAATGAGCAGCCGGTTCAGGGAAATGACGTCATTGACCATGGGGAGGTCCCGGATCCGGGAAAGGTCCGCCTCGCTCTCGACCTCACGGGTGGTGATGACCGTGAAGTTGCCGCTTCCATAGACGCCGCCGGTTCGCTCAAGGTTATAGTTGCTGTAGTTTCGTCCCTGCACCCGGACCGCCACGATGCTGGCCGGAAAAGGATTGGAGGGCTCGCGCTGGAAGCCTTCCCGAATCTGCGGGGGAGCCAGGCGGGTCAGGTCCGCCTTGTCGCCGGGAGTGACGTATTCGGCACAGCCGGCAAGGATGAGCACGAAGGGGATGAGCAGTATGTTTAGGGGTTTCATCGTGAGGGCTGGGATTTTTTCCTGAATCGGTGATGCGTGTGACTGCCACCACTCGATAATTCCCCGGATCGCCGATGTCTAAGCTTTTTGAGAAAATCATCCTCTCCACGGGCGTGTCGCGGCCATATTGACAGAAATCGGCCCAGCTTCTTTTGTTCACGGGATGGAAGCGGATGCCAATTCCCCGATCGACCCGGAAATCCTGCAGGAACTCAACGCCGCCCTGAAGGAGGTGCGCCGGGTCCTGGGCAAAATCGAGAAATCCAAAACCGGCAAGGTGGACTACCGGGCCTGGTCCGAGGCCCGGGGCTCGGTCTTCGGCGAGGTCCTGGAAGCGCCCCGGCTGGAAGCCAGATATGTGCGGCATTGTCGGGTCGTCCCCTCCCGGTATGATCTGCTGCCCCTGATGCCGAAAGGGGCGCGGGTGGCTGAAATCGGCACCCAGTACGGGCAGTTTGCGGGACACATTGCCCGGATTTGCAGGCCGGAGGAATTGCATTTGTACGACCTCAGCTTCAAGGGATTCGACAGTCGACTGGTTGAGAAGGAGGGCGTCTCCTTTACCCTTCATGAGGGAGATTCCTCCACCAAACTGAAAGTGGAGGATATCGAATTCGACTGGGTCTACCTGGACGGGGACCATTCCTACGAAGGTGTAAAAAAGGATTTG
>CAJXMX010000247.1 GCA_913056355.1 uncultured Opitutales bacterium | reverse complement strand
CCTGGGCGTCCATGTGGGAAATGATCGCATAGTATTCCTGCCGGTGGGTCTTCACCGCAAAGTCGGACCTGGGGAAAGGGGCCAGGTCCTCGTCACGCAGGCCGCGGCCGGATTTCATGGCATCGGCGAAGGGATATTCCGGCAGAAAATTCTCCGGCACCTCAATCGACTCCACGGGATACAGATCCACGTATTCCTGCGGCGACTGGCGCGGATCGTGCGGCGCATTGAAGGCCAGGTGCATGAAAAACGGCTGGTCCGACCTGGCGGCTTCCTCGATGAATCCAACCGCTTCGTCGCCCAGGCATTCGCTCCAGTGCTGTCCTCCGATCCAATGTCCGCCAAAATCCGGGTCGCTGGGGCTCCAGCTGTGGTCATCAGGACCGGTCGGACGAAAGTATCCGGGGCCCCGGTCGCTGCCGTGCAGTTCCTCCCCGGTGGAGGGATCCACATACGGCGCCATGCCGGGCCGGATGGTGCCGGTACGGTCGTAGATATCGACCGGCGAAACGCCGACCACGTGCCATTTTCCGGCAAAGTAGGTGGTGTAACCCGCCTCCTTGAAGCGCCGACTCCAGAACATCTCCACCGGCGGGGGTTCCTGGCTAAGCGCATGAGCCTTCCACAGTGAGCGCCCGGTGGTCAGCATGGTCCGGCTGGCTACGCAGACGGCTCCGGTCCACGAGCCCATGTTGTAGGCGTTGGTGAATAGCGTCCCCTCCCCGGCCAGCTGGTCGAGGTTCGGCGTCCTCGCCTGGCTTCCAAGGACACCCAACTCCCGCCAGCACTGGTCATCCGAGAATATGAAGAGGATGTTCGGGGAGGTGGTTGCATGCCCATGAAGGGCGGCCATCAAAAACAGAAGGGAAATTAATAAAGCTCTCATGCGGGGTAATTCTGAATTTCAGGTTTCACGTAAAGGCCTGTCTGTGATATTCATACAGAACTAATCCTTTGGAGGGAAGGGAACAATGAGCGATTCAAGCAATGGTTTGAGCCAGGCGGAAGCAAAACAGCGCCTGGAAAAGCATGGCTACAACGAACTCCCTGAAAAACACGTCAATCCGCTCCTGAAGCTGCTGACGTATTTCAACGGGCCCATCCCCTGGATGATCGAGGCGGCGGCCATCCTGTCCGCCCTGGTGCGGCATTGGCCGGACTTCTTCATCATTCTCACGCTGCTTGTCGCCAATGCGGTGGTGGGTTTCTGGGAGGAATTCCAGGCCGGCAACGCCATTGCCGCGTTGAAGGCCAAGCTGGCCCTGCAGGCGCGGGTCAGGCGCGACGGGAACTGGACCGAAGTGCCGGCCCGGGAACTGGTCCCGGGGGACCTGATCCGGGTCCGCCTGGGCGACATCATTCCGGCGGACGCCCGGTTCCAGGAAGGGGATCCGGTCGAGGTGGACCAGTCCGCGTTGACCGGCGAATCGCTCCCGGTGAAGCACAAGGTGGGCGACACCCTGTATTCCGGATCCATCATGAAGCGCGGGGAGATTGAAGCCGAAGTGACGGCGACCGGGATCAAGACCTACTTTGGCAAAACGGCGCAGCTGGTAGCGGAGGCCCACACGGTCAGCCATTTCCAGAAGGCGGTGCTCAAGATCGGGGATTATCTGATCGCCCTGGCCGGCGTGCTGCTGGTGGTGATCTTGTCGGTGGCCCTTTTCCGCGGCGACAAGATGACGACAACGCTGCAATTCGCGCTGGTCCTGACCGTGGCCGCGATACCGGTGGCCATGCCGACCGTGCTGTCCGTTACCATGGCCGTCGGGGCCCGCCTGCTGGCCGCGAAACAAGCCATCGTCAGCAGGCTGGCCTCCATCGAGGAGCTGGCCGGAATGGACGTTCTCTGCTCGGACAAGACCGGCACCCTGACGCAGAACAAGCTCTCGCTCGGGGAGCCGTTCTGTGCTCCAAAGGTCAGTCCGGAGGAAGTTGTGCTCATGGGCGCCCTGGCCTCGCGGGCGGAGAACAAGGACGCCATTGACCTGGCCGTGCTGGACGGGCTGGCGGACAGGAAACAGCTCGAATCCTACCGGATCACGCATTTCCAGCCATTCGATCCTGTCAATAAGCGCACCGAGGCCACGGTGACCGGACCCGATGGAAAATCCTTCAAGGTAACCAAGGGGGCGCCCCAGGTGATCCTGGCCCTGGCCGGAAACGCGGAGGCGGAGCAGGCCATCAATGATTTCGCCAAGCGCGGCTTTCGCGCCCTCGGCGTGGCCCGGACGGACCAACAGGACCAATGGCAATTCCTCGGTGTCCTTCCCTTGTCCGATCCGCCGCGTGAAGATTCCCGGGAAACGATCGCCACCGCCCGTCAAATGGGCGTGCAGGTGAAGATGGTCACCGGCGACCAGCTCCCGATCGGCAAGGAGATCGCCGGGCAGTTGGGCCTCGGGACCAACCTCATGGATGCCGGGATCTTCGATGAAACAAAACATCACGAGGGCGCGGCCCTGTCCGAGGCTATCGAGCATGCGGACGGTTTCGCGCAGGTGTTCCCGGAACACAAGTACCACATCGTCGAGGTCCTCCAGCGTCACAATCACATTGTCGGGATGACCGGCGACGGCGTAAACGACGCGCCGGCGCTCAAAAAGGCCGACTGCGGCATCGCCGTCTCCGGCGCGACCGACGCAGCCCGGGCCGCCGCCGCGATGGTCCTCCTGACCCCGGGCCTGTCGGTGATCATCGACGCCCTCAAGGAGAGCCGGAAGATCTTCCAACGCATGACCAGCTACGCTATCTACCGCATCGCCGAGACGATCCGGGTGCTGCTCTTCATGACCCTCTCCATCCTGGTTTTCAATTTCTACCCGGTGACCGCCGTGATGATTGTGCTCCTGGCCTTGCTCAATGACGGCGCGATCCTCTCCATCGCCTACGACCGGGTGCGTTACTCCGACCAGCCGGAAGCATGGAACATGCGCGAGGTGCTGGGCGTCGCGACGGCCCTGGGAATCGCCGGTGTGGTGGCTTCGTTCGGCCTGTTCTACATCGGCGAGCGGGTTTACCACCTGAATCCCGAGATGATCCAGACCTTGATCTACCTGAAACTCTCGGTCGCCGGTCACCTGACGGTCTTCCTTACCCGCACCCGCGGCCCCTTCTGGTCCTCCCGTCCGGCGAACATCCTCCTGCTGGCGGTTTTGGGGACGCAGATCGTGGCCACGCTGATTGCCGTCTACGGCTTGTTCATGCCGCCAATCGGCTGGGGCTGGGCCGCCGCGGTCTGGGGCTACGCCGTCGGCTGTTTCCTGGTCAACGACCGGGTTAAGCTTTTTGCCTACAAAATCCTGGGTCCGGATGGGGTGATGCGCCGAAAACCGCAATAATCTTCAGGGGCCCATTTGTATGGTAAAGTGAAAAAACTGTGGCTTCCGGGCGGGTAATCCGCGAGTAAAGTGCGGGTTATCCCATGAGAAGATTATTGCTTACCCTGTTCCTGCTTGGCGCCTTGATTCCTCTCCCGGCGAGTGAAAGCAGTTCCCTCTTCAACGGTCGATGGGAGCTGCTTCCCGAACGCAGCTCGGCCCTCGACGGCTGGACCGACATGCACCTTGTTTTCGAAGTCGAAGGCGACCGCGTGAACATCACCCACGACATGCGCTGGCGGTCGACCCGGGTTGTCGAGACCAATTCGGTCATCGCCGGGGATACCGTGGAGGTTCCGGACTTCTTCCGCGTCGAGCAGCGCCACATGGCGGTCTACCCGCACCGGGGCGCGGCTTCCACGGTCTCCGCCGACTGGCTCGATGACGACCGGACCCTGAAGGTGAAGGCCAACGTGCCGGTGGAGGTCTCACAGGGCCTGGCCATGATGCGGATCGAATGTGAGTACCGCCTCGGGGTCGGCGACGATACCCTGACCGTGATCGAGCTGCACTCCACCCGCAACAATCCCCTTGTCTACCGCTTTCGAAAACTGCCGGCCGGTGATTCCTCCCGCCCCTGATGATCATGAAACGTAACCTTCAATCCATTTTCCTCGCCCTCCTGGTAATCCCCGCCTTTTCCGCAAGCCTCCAAGCCGGACCCTCGAAGGAGGCCTGGGTCATGCGCTTTGACAGCGACTGGAGGACAGCCGGCGGCATGCCCGAAAAGGCCATGCTGATCAGCCTTCAGGGACTGGCCAACCGGGACGATGCCCGGCTCTACATCATCCATCCGGCGGATTTCCAGTGGGAGATCACCGAGCCGCTCTACGATTTCTACAAGCGCAAGCACGGCATCCATTTCACGGAAGTCCGCTCCACGGAGGAGGCCCTGCGGCTCTTCAGCAAGTACGCCAAGGGCTATGTCGTCTGGGACCAGGAGGTCCCCACGACCTCCAACGTGGCCTTCACCATCGCCGGGCTGAAGGATGCGGTTGTGGTCACCGGGGACCTGATTCCCCTGGTCGAGAAGCACGGCCTGAAGCAAATCGACGATTTGCGCGGCCGCTATACCGGCCAGACCCACGCAGAGATCTATGCCGACGCCATCGACCGCTACTGGGACCAGTGCAACCGGGACAAGATCATGCTGATGGGCGGGCATCGCGGCCGCGTCATGCAGCCGGCCATGGCCGACTGGGGCATCCGCGAGAAAATGTTCTTCCACGAGCTGTCCGCCGATCCGGAGGAGGCCGACGAGGTGGCACTGAACCGCAAGCTGCTGGAGGACCTGAACGTCGGCGCCATCGTCTTTGGCTGGCATCCCTATGGGAAGGACACCGAGGAGCAATCCACGATGCTGCTGTCGTCCTACGGCCTGAAGATGGAAGGGCTGCACAACCTCCCCAACCTCAGCTACAATTGCCAGTTCAGCTTCACCGAGGGATTCAAGTTCACCAACAACAGCAATGTCGGCCTGGATGAGAAACTGGTAGCTGAGGAGAAGGTCTACATCTCCTTTGTCCAGTCGGACAGCATCGGGATCGGGGTCTGGACCAAGCCCGGCCGGGGCAGGCTGCCCTTTGCCTGGCAGGTCACCATGAACTGGACCGATTTCTCCCCCGCCGCCCTGGAGTATTTCCACGAATCGGCGACGCCCAACGATTACTTCATCGGCGGCCTCTCCGGTCCCGGCTACATGTATCCCAACAACATTCCCAAGGATCGTTTCAAGGTCCTCATGAAGGAAGCCCGGGAGCTGATGTCGCTCCTCGACGAGCACGTCATGGAGATCATGGACAACAGCGTCGCTGACGGCAACGTGGGCACGGTCGATCTGTGGAAGGAAACCGTCGATGCCTACTACAAGGCCTTCCCCGATGTCATCGGGTTTATCAATGGCTACGGTCCCGGCCGGACCTATGACCTGCGGGATTCCCGTCCCATGATCTCATACGATTACTACATCGACCCGAAACGGCCGCGGGAGGAAGTCACCGCCGACCTCAACGAGCTGATCGCCCTCAATGCCAAGCGTCCCTATTTCCTCCTGGTCCACGTTCGCGAGTCGAACGACGTCAACAGCCTGGTCGGCGTCATCGACAACCTCGAAGGTCCCGTCGAAGTGGTGCCCCTGGACGTCTTCCTCAAGCTGGCGGCCAGCAAAAAGACCTACCGGACCCGCTACCGCCAGCCCGATGATCCGGTCCACTTCAAGGGGTATTGAGCCCTGGCCGGCCGCTTTCCGGATGCGACAAAAAAGACCGCCGCACAACGTTCCCAATGGAATCCAGAGCTCACCAATGCGGCTCATGTGTGCGACGGCTTGAATTGTCATCAATGTTAGGGTCCTTCGGGTTCGAGGCAATCATTTCCTTAGCCGGGAACAGGTAAGTCATCGACTTAATCCGGGGTATCAGGGTGCTTTATCCAAAAGACTAATCCTGACATTCCGGCGATCTTTCTTTCCCACGGGATATATTCATGATACTTTTGGAAGAGCTTAAAAACAAGGACCTTAGCCAACACACCCATGGACGATAATACCTACACCCGACTCTGCCCGGCCAGACCCAGTGAAGTTAAGATTCTGGGGAGTAATCTGGTGGATCAGCTGTTGAAAGTGGAGCATGAACTGCAGGGACCTGAGCAATTCCGGGCCAAGAAGAAAATCATCGCTCATTTTGAGGAGAATGAACCGGACATGTTCTCCTTTTTCAAGTCCAGGCAGATCAGCCCCTCCCAGTTTCTGGTGCTCGTCCAGCGGGCCTTTGAAACCCAGTCCGATGTGGTATTTGAAGGACACCTCCTGTCCAAGAATGATGCGCTTGTAGTACTCAAGCGATACATTCCCAATTTGCAGTACTTGCAGGACAATCAACTGTATACCACCGCCGATTCCTTCAAGGAGCTGGGGGCTGCGGTTGCGGTGGGGGTCGTGGTCACCGGCCTTACGGAAGCGGTTGGAAGGGAACTCGTTTCAAATCCCTTCCTCTCCATGGAGATGGCGCTCGTGGAAACCTTAAGTATCGCTGTGCTGGTCTTCGTGACTTTTGTTTTGCGCAGGAACAGGAGTGTTTTCCACAAGGCCCCCTGGAACAGTGCCATCTACCTGGCGGCCAACCTCCATGAAACCAATCCCGACAACTGGGAGCAGGTGACATGGGAAAAGATGCAAAAATTATCCAGCCTGTCCGAGGGATTCACGTTCCTGAAGAAGCGCCCCCATTATGAGGCCCTGGACCGGTATTACACCAAATCAACCAGTGAGACCTGACCTGCCCG
>CAJXMX010000246.1 GCA_913056355.1 uncultured Opitutales bacterium | reverse complement strand
GTAAAAAGTGAGGCAATTGGTCCTTGCGAATGCGGGGCCTTTGAGCCGAACCTGTATCTTGAACCATGGTTGACCTGCATCAGACCTCCACCGCCTGGTACTGCTTCAAGGCCCTGCCCAAGAAGGAGCATATCGCGGCGGGACTTCTGCGGCAGCTTTCCGGAATGGAGGTTTTCTGCCCGCGGATCACCTACGTGAAAAGGACCCGCCGCGGAAAGGTGAAGTTCACCGAATGCCTCTTTCCGGCCTATGTCTTCATCCACACCGACCTGAAGGAAACCTACCGGCAGATCCGGGCCACCCAGGGCATTCGTGACGTGGTCGCCTTCGGTCCGCGGATCCCGGTGATTCCCGACGCCTTTATCGAGGAGCTGCGCCGGCGCCTCGATGCCGAGGGGGTGCGGGATCTGCCGCCGCCGGTGCTCCGGCCCGGCCAGACCGTGACCATCACCGAAGGTCCGTTCCGCAACCTGCAGGCCGTGGTCAGCGGGCAGCTGGACCAGCACCAGCGGGTGGCCCTGCTGCTGGACTTCCTGGGCCGGCAGCTGGAGATTGCCGTCCCCGCGGACGATCTCCTGGCGGAAACGGAAGATCCCCGGGGCAAGGTCTGGGAGGACTAGGCGGGCCTAGACATAGACCCCGCCGCCGATGACCCGGTCCTCCAGGTAGAGGGCGCAGATCTGCCCGGATGCGAGGGCCCGCTGCGGTTCCGCGAAGACCAGCCGTCCCCCTTGCGAAGTCGGCTCGAACCGGGCCGGCACCCGGGGATCGCGATAGCGGACCTTGACCTGCAGGTCCAGGGGCTCCCGAGGGGGAGGGGAAACCAGCCAGGAAATCTGATGCAGGTCGATCTGCCCGTGCCAGATCGGATCCGGACGCCGGCTCTCGAAGGCCACCACCAGCTCGTTGCGCTCCATCCGCTTGGCCACCACCACGTAGAATTCATGGTCCGCGTTGGAGGGAATGCCGATTCCGCGGCGCTGCCCGAGGGTGTAGCGGTGGAGCCCCTTGTGCTCCCCGAGGATTTCCCCGTCGAGGTTGACGATCGGGCCCGGCTGCTCGGGGATGAACTTCTCCAGGAAATCGTTGATCTTGACCTCCCCGATGAAGCAGATGCCCTGGCTGTCCTTCTTGTCGGCGTTGGGCAGGCCGACCTTTCGGGCCAGCTTGCGGACCTCCGGCTTGAGCAGGTCCCCGATCGGGAAGCGGGCCCGTTCCAGCTGGCCCGGCCGGATCATGCACAGGAAATAGCTCTGGTCCTTGTTCTTGTCGGTTCCCTCCAGGAGGCGGGCCCCGTCCGGGCCCGGTTCCTGCCGGCAGTAGTGTCCCGTCCCGACCGCGTCGAAACCGTTCTCGAGGGCCCAGTCCAGCAGCACCCCGAACTTCATTTCCCGGTTGCACATGACATCGGGATTCGGGGTCAGGCCGCGCGAATATCCGTCCACCAGGTAGGCCACCACCCGTTCCCGGTACTCCTCCATGAAATTGAGGACCCGGAAGGGGATCCCGAGGTGGTCGGCCACGGCGCGCCCGTCCTCGATGTCCTGCATCCACGGACAGTTGCCGAAGACGTTCTCCTCGTTGATCCAGTTCTTCATGTAGGCGGCTTCCACCGCGTAGCCCTGCTCCCGGGCCCGCCAGGCGGCGACGGCGCTGTCGACCCCGCCGGAGAGGGCGAGAAGCAGGCGCGGTTTGGTGGAATTGGCAGACATTGTGCTCGTTAAATGAGGTCTCCCGCGGAGCGAAGTCAAGGTAAGCGGCAATTGAAACAATTGTTGCCTCCGGCGGGGGCCGCGCGCTATGCATGGCAGCATTTATGGCAGGAGAGGGTGACACGACACATTTGAACTGGGCGGCCTGGACCTCGCTGAACGCCGGGGTGGTCAGCTTTACGCGCGACTGGGAGGGAAGCGGCAAGCCGGACCTCTGGTGGGGCGAGGACAAGCTTCCCCTGAAGTCGGTTCGCAAGCTGTCCCCGGAGCAGTTCGGCCTGCAGGGAGGCTACTACGGGAAAGGCAAGCGGATCATCTTTGTCCTGCCGATCACGCTGACCAAGGGCATTGACACGGAGGACGGGATTTTCGTGGCCGGCAGCTTCAACGGCTGGTCGGACGCCATCGGGAATTCCAAGTGGAAGATGAAGCACGGGCAGGTCCGCAAGCATGCCTGCCACGTCCTGGCGGTCCCCCTTGAGGAGCTGGAGAACCAGGACAACGCCACTTTCAAGTTTGTCACCGCCAAGGGGCACTGGATCGAAGTGCCGCCCTACGCCCGCAATTCCCATGTCGACGGCTACGGGATCAAGAACTACCTTTTTTCGGCCCACCGCAGCGGACGGCACCTCTTCCGCTTCAGCACGCCCCTCCCGCTGAACCAGAGCGAGGGCCGCATGCTGTATGTGCGGATGCACGGGGATGTGGAATCGATCCGTCTCCATCCGGGGGTCTTTCTCAAGAGCATCGAGGCGGAAGGACCCCTCGGCGCCATCGTCGGCAGGGAGGAGACGACTTTCCGCATCTTCGCCCCCCGGGCCCGCTCGGTGCGGCTTTATGTCTTCCGCAAATCCGAGGGACCGGAGGGCAAGCCGATCGAGATGGACCTCGGCCACGACCTGGTCTGGGAAGCGACGGTCCCGGGCAACCGGCACGGGTGGTTTTATCACTACGCGGTGGAGGGTGAGGAACTGGACGAGTCCGGCTACTTCGATCCGGAATTCCGCATCCCGGATCCCTACGCCAAGGCGGTCTGCGGTCCCCTCGGGCCGGGTATTGTAGTGGAAGAGTCATTCTTCGAGCATCCCCGTCAGCACTTCAAGGCGCCGCACTGGCACGACCTGGTCATTGCCGAGGCCCATGTGCGGGACCTCACGGCGAATGCCCCGGTGGATATCACCGACGAGGAGCGCCTCGGTTTCCGCGGCCTGAAAGAGTGGGTCGAGGATCCCGAATTCTACCTCAACAAGCTCGGGGTCAACGCCGTCGAGCTGCAGCCGGTGCACGAGTTCGACACCCAGCAGCGGGAGAAATACGCCTGGGGCTACATGCCGGTCAACTACTTCGCCCCGGCCAGCCAGTACTGCGACGACCCGACCCGGCTGGACCAGATCGGCGAGTTCCGGGACCTCGTCCGGAGCTTCCACGACAAGGGACTGGCCGTCATCCTGGACGTTGTCTACAACCACGTCGGGGAGCCCAATTTCCTCCAGTACCTGGACAAGGAATACTACTTTCTCCTCACCGAGGAGGGCCATTACCAAAACTACAGCGGCTGCGGCAACACCCTCGACGCCGACGCCCCGATGGTCCGCCGCCTCATCCGGGACAGCCTGGTGCACTGGATCAAGGCCTACAACGTGGACGGGTTCCGCTTCGACCTCGGGGAGCTGATCGGCAAGGATACCCTGGCCTGGCTCGAGAAGGAGCTCAAGCAGGTCAAGCCGGGGGTGGTCCTCATCGCCGAGCCCTGGAGCTTCCGCGGCCACATCGCCCGGGAACTGAAGGAGACCGGCTGGACCTCATGGAATGATGGATACCGCGAGTTTGTCCGGTCCTACCTGACCCTGCACGCGGAGGCCAAGGGTCTGCGGCACTTCATGCAGGGCTCCCACCCGGACCTGACCCGCTTCCCGTCGCAGACGGTCAACTACGTCGAGTCCCACGACGACCGCTGCTGGATCGACAAGATCACCGAGAACGGGAACCACGACGGCCACCGGCCGACCGCCAACGACCGCCGCCGGACCCACATGATGGCCGGCATCCTGATGATGTCGGTGGGCATTCCCATGCTCAGCAGCGGGATGGACATGCTCAAGTCCAAGGGCGGCACCAACAACACCTACCTCCGCGGCGACCTCAACGCCATTCCCTACACCCGGATGGCCGAGTATTCCGGGACCGTGGACTATTTTCGCCGCTGGGTCGCCTTCCGGCGCAGCCATGCCGGGCGCCATGTGCGCCTGGACGCCTGGCCCGGTCGCGGCTATTTCATGACCAGCCGCAACGGCCCCGCCTTCGGCATGGTCTACAACGCCGACTTCAGCCAGGGCCATGAGCGGCTCCTCTTCGTCGTCAATCCCGGCTATGAGTTCATGGAGCTGCGCTTCCCGGAGCTGGACCTGAAGACCTTCCGGCAGATGGCCGACACCGAGCGCTGGGGGGATCCCTGGCTGCCGACGCCGCACTACTGGGCGCACCGCACCCGGATCAGCGTCCCGCCGCTTTCCTGCGGCCTTTTCATGGCCCACCGTTGATCAGCCGCCGGAGCCGGCCAGCCAGCCCTTGATGGTGTCCTTGATGGTCACCACCACTTCCGGTCCGTAGGCAATGATGGCCCAGACCAGGGCCGCATACAGGCAGACCGCCATGACTCCCACGATGCAGGCCCCGATCCCGAAGAGCCCGTCCTCCTCGGTCAGGCCGACACCGATCAGGAAAATGACCAGGGCCGGGGCGGTGTTGGTCAGGGGGATGGGGATCATCATCAGGATGGACATGACCAGGACCAGGATGCCCATGAAGAAAATGCCGGCTTGCGAGCCGACCCAGCGCATGCGCGGACGGACCACCCATTCCAGCTTCTGGAAAATCCAGGCCGCCCCCTTGAGGAGGCGCTCCGCCATGGCCGGGCTGAGGGTGATCCGCTCGAGCTTTTTCGGAAAGACCGGGCGCTCCTTTCCGGCCAGCATCTGCACCGCCAGGACCAGCAGCAGGATCCCGAACGGCACGCTGTAGCCGGCCGCCGGGACGGGGAGGGCGCTGGGCAGCGAGAGGACCAGCAGCAGCAGGCCGAAGCCGCGGTCCCCGACGCGCTCGACCAGCTGGGCCACGGTCAGGGCCTCGCCTTCCGTGCGCAGGAGGCTGCGGAGCTCCTCCGATAGTCTGGTGTGGGCCATAGCGCGGTAAGCTGCCGGGCCGGTCCCCCGCTGGCAATCCTCCATTGCAGGCTTCCAGCGGAAATATCGCTGATTTTTGCCGGGAAAGTGCTCAGAGGATTTGATACCGGCCGGGAATCCCGCCAACTTTAAGTAAATGTATCGGGAAAAACGGCGCATTGCCTTTTTTGGCGGGACCTTTGATCCCATCCACACAGGCCATCTGGAGATGGCCCGGGCCGCGCGTGAGGAACTGGGCCTGCACCGGGTCTACTTTGTCCCGGCCAGCCGGAATCCCTTCAAGGAGGACGGGCCGCAGGTCTCCGACGAGGACCGGGTGGAAATGATCAACCTGGCCATTGCCGGCTTTCCCTGGTTCGGCATCTGGGAAGGGGAGCTGGACCGGGAGGGCCCGAGCTACACCCTGGAGTCGATCCGCTACATCGAGAGGGTCTACCCGAATTCCCACCTGTTCTGGATTATTGGATACGACCAGCTGGACGGCCTGTCCGGCTGGTACGGCATCGAGCAGCTGATCTTCAAGATCGGCTTCATCCTGGTCGCCCGGCCCGGCTACCGGATGGAATGGCCCGCTATCCCCGGCCTGACCGTGTATCCGGTCCGCAACCGCCTGATGGATATCAGCGCCACTGAAATCCGGCGCCGGCTCAAGGCCGGCCAACCGCTCAACGGCGACCTCCCGGAGCCGGTTGAGGCCTACATTCGAAAAAAGGGCCTCTACCAGTGATTGGCAGCATTCCTGCAACAAATGCCGCAGGGCGGCATGACCGATTGACAAGCGTTCCTGATTCGCCTTATAACTGCACGCGTACAACGTACCGTACGACTGAAAAACCAAAATATGCCTGTTATCGCGACTAAACAAGAATCGTCCACCTTGCCAGAATCCATCCAGCAGTGCGTATACGCACTGGACCAGAAAAAAGCGGACAATCTCCGCGTCCTGTATGTAGGGGACATCTCTTCGATAACGGATTACTTCATCATCGCAACCGGTACCAGCAACCCGCACCTCAAGGCCTTGAGCGAAGTCGTCATCGACACCCTCAATGCGACCGGACAGGATGCGGTTGCCTCCGGGGTTGGTGACCAATCCGGCTGGGTCGTCGTGGATGCCTATGACTTCATGGTCCATCTCTTCACGGAGGAGATGCGGGAATACTTCAATCTGGAAGGCCTTTGGAAAGACGGAAACCTGATTGAATGGTAGCCCGCCCCCCGCGGGTCCCCGACAGCGCCTTTTGACCCGGAAGGCGGATTGCCCGGCAACCTCCGGCAGCGGCTGATCAGGAACTTTATTCTTTTTACGTGCAAAACCTGATCAAACGCCTAGCGTCCCTCTAGCCGGAGACATGCAGTTAACGACGGACATCCTCCTCAACGAAGTCTTTCTACTTTCCAGTTTTGTGGTGCTGTGCTTCCACCTGCTCCTGTTTCTGGTGGGGCAGCGCCGGCAATGGGGCATCGGGGGAATGGAGCTGCTCCGCATGCCGCTGCTCATCCTCGGGCTGGGACTGTTCCTGTCCTGGGTGGAGGGAAACCTCCGCCTGCAGCAGGTCGAAGAGGAGATCACCCGGCAGGCGGATATCCTTTCCGAGACCATGACCGTGGAGGACATGTACGCCTTCCGCTACCAGGGCGAGGCCGCCCTCAACCGGGCCAAGCGCCGCTTCCAGCGCTTCATCCAGGCCAGCCTGCCGATCCGCGGCTATTCCGTCATCATCCGGGTTTACGGGAAGAACAACGAGGGGGGCATCGAGCGCCTGGTGGAGGG
>CAJXMX010000245.1 GCA_913056355.1 uncultured Opitutales bacterium | reverse complement strand
CTCGGGGATTAATCTGGCCGCATTATCCCATGAAACTCCCGACCCGACGCAACTTCCTCAAGGCCGGCCTGGCGGCCGCCGCCACATCTTCCATTGCCGGAACCGGTTCCGCGGTTCCCATGCCCGACATGCCGGCTCCCCTGCACCGCAATCCGCTCCCGCGCTGGCGCGGCTTCAATTTGATGCCGTTTTTCATGCACAGTGCGGATGATTCCGAGTACCGGGACCTGACGGTCAAGGAACTGGACCTGAAATGGATCCGCGACTGGGGGTTCGACTATATCCGCCTGCCCTTCGACTACTGGTTCTTTGTTGACGGTAGCTGGCGGAAAACCGGCAAAATGGACCCGGATGACATCCGCCAGCTCGACGAGGCCAACCTGGCCCAGCTGGACCGCTCGGTGGAGCTCTGCCTGGAATACGGGCTGCATCTCAACCTGAACATGCACCGCGCCCCCGGCTACTGTATCAACGGCTGGGACCTGGAGCCCTTCAATCTCTTCAAGGATCGTGATGCCCAGGAGCACTTTGTCTGGTTCTGGGAAATGCTGGCCAGGCGCTATGAGGGGATTTCCACCCGGCAGCTCAGCTTCAACCTGGTCAACGAGGCCCCCGATACCGGGGACAAGATGAGTTCCGCCGATTACCGCCGGGTCATGCTGGCCGGACGGGATGCCATCCGTGCGGTGACCCCCGACCGGATCATCATCATCGACGGCACCGGGGTCGGCCGGAATGTGGTCACCAACCTCATTGGCGAGGACCTGGCCCAGGCTTTCCATGTCTATGATCCCTTCCCCCTGACCCATTACAAGGCCGGCTGGGTGGGCGACAACAGCGACTGGCCGGTGCCGGAATATCCCTTCCCCGAGGAGGACGGGACCCTGGTCGACAAGTCGGTCATGGCCATCCGCCTGGCTCCCTGGGCGGAGGCGGTCCGGCAGGGGATCGGCGTCCACTGCGGGGAGTTCGGCTGTTACCGCTACACCCCGCACGAGGTCTTCCTGCCCTGGATGCGGGATGTCCTGGGACTGCTCAAGGAATGGGACATCGGCTGGGCCCTGTGGAATTTCCGCGGGGATTTCGGGGTCCTCGACTCCGGCCGGACCGATGTCGCCTACGAGGACTGGCACGGTCACAAGCTGGACCGGAAGCTCCTGAACCTCCTTTTACAGGGCTGAAACAACCCTTTTCCGGCGTTAAGGAATCCTTTCCGCCGGCCCTGCCTATCATTAGGAGAGTTAATGGGATTAGCCCTGTTGAATTAATTAAATTTATTGCTTGGCAAGGGGGTGCCGGCCTCTATATCCCTTGCCAAGTTCCTTATGGGGAAATAGGCCTTAAAAATGCTCGTCCCTGTAACGGGACGTATTAGCACTAACTCGAAAATCAGTTTAGAGAAACAGACTATGGCAACGAAAATAGCAATCAACGGATTCGGCCGCATCGGCCGCCTGGTATTCCGGGCCCTCGTGGAACAGGGACTCTTCGGTGAAGAGTTCGACGTCGTGGCGATCAACGACCTCGTTCCCGCCGACAACCTGGCCTACCTGCTCAAGTACGACTCCACGCAGGGTCGCTTCGCCGGCACCGTGGCCAGCGCCAAGAGCTCGCCGGACGTGGCCGAGGACGACCTCCTGGTCGTTAACGGCAAGGAAATCAAGTGCCTCGCCGTGCGCGAAGGCCCCTCCGCGATGCCCTGGAAGGACCTCGGCGTGGACATCGTCATCGAGTCCACCGGTCTCTTCGTGCAGGACACCAAGGCCCAGGGTCACATCGACAGTGGCGCCAAGAAGGTCATTCTTTCCGCTCCCGGCAAGGGCGACGGGGTCAAGACCGTGGTCATGGGCGTCAACGACGACACCCTGAGCGCCAGTGACACCATTATTTCCAACGCTTCCTGCACCACCAACTGCCTGGCCCCGATCACCAAGGTGATCATGGACAACTTCGGCATCGTGGAAGGCCTGATGACCACCGTGCACAGCTACACCGCCACCCAGAAGACGGTGGACGGCCCGAGCAAGAAGGACTGGAAGGGCGGCCGCACGGCAGCCATCAACATCATTCCGTCCACCACCGGTGCCGCCAAGGCCGTGGGCCTGGTCCTGCCGGAAGTGAAGGGCAAGCTGACCGGGATGGCCTTCCGGGTTCCGACCCCGACCGTTTCGGTGGTCGACCTGACGGTCAAGACCGAGAAGGAAACCTCCTACGAGGAAATCTGCCAGAAGATGAAGGAAGCCGCCGAGGGCGATCTGAAGGGCATCCTCGAGTACACCGCCGACGAGGTGGTCAGCTCGGACTTCATCCACTGCAAGTCCTCCTCGATCTTCGACGCGGGCAGCGGCATCGGCCTGAGCAGCACCTTCTTCAAGCTGGTCAGCTGGTACGACAACGAGTGGGGCTACTCCAACCGCGTGGTCGACCTGCTCAAGAAGGTCGTCAGCCTCTAATCACGAGCGTCTGACACCTCGTTTAATTTAAGGAAGCCGCCCCCGTGACTCGCTCACGCCGTGGGCGGCTTTTTTTCATCCATCCAGAACTTCAAGCGAATCACATCAATGCCGACGAAAACCATTAAAGACATCAATGTTAAGGGTAAGCGCGTCCTGGTCCGGGTGGACTTCAACGTCCCCCTCAAGGACGGGGCGATCACCGACGACACCCGCATCGAGGCGGCGCTGCCGACCATCAAGCACCTCCTGGAACAGGGCGGGCGGGTCATCCTGATGAGCCACCTGGGCCGTCCCAAGGGGGAACCCAAGCCGGAATTTTCACTCGCCACCGTGGGGCAGGCCCTGTCCGCCAAGCTGGGTCAGCCGGTGGCCTTTGCCGGGGACTGCATCGGACCCAAGGCCGAGGAAGCCGCTGCGGCCCTGCAGGACGGCGAAGTCCTGCTGCTGGAGAACGTCCGTTTCCACAAGGGCGAGACCGACAACGATCCGGAGTTTGCCAAAAAGCTGGCCTCACTGGGCGAGGTCTACGTCAATGACGCCTTCGGCACCGCCCACCGGGCCCACGCCAGCACCGAGGGGGTGGCGAAATTCCTCAGCCCTTCCGTCTGCGGCTTCCTGATTGAAAAGGAACTGACCTTTCTCGGGGAGAAGACCCGGCATCCGGAACGTCCCTTCGTGGTCATCCTCGGCGGGGCCAAGGTCAGCGACAAGATCACGGTCATCGACGCGCTTCTGGAAAAGGCCGACCGGATCCTCATCGGCGGCGCCATGGCCTACACCTTCCGCCTGGCCCAGGGGGGCAAGGTGGGGAATTCCCTGGCCGAGCCGGACAAGGTCGGCACCGCCAAGGCGGCCCTGGAAAAGGCCCGGTCCAAGGGGGTCGACTTCCTCCTGCCGATCGACAACCTGGTCTGCAACGCCCTCGATTTCAAGGCCGGCACCCTGGGTGAGACCAAGATCCAGGAAGGCGACATCGAGGATGGCTGGGAAGGCATCGATATCGGTCCGAAGACCACCGCCCTCTACGAGCAGGCGGTGCGGGAGGCCAAGACGGTCCTCTGGAACGGCCCCATGGGGATCTTCGAGATTGCCGAATCCGCCAAGGGGACCTTTGCCGTGGCCAAGGCCGTGGCCGAAGGGGAGGCCCTCTCGATCATCGGCGGGGGCGATTCCGTGAAAGCCATCAAGAAGAGCGGCTACTCCGACAAAGTCGACTTCATGAGCACCGGCGGCGGCGCCAGCCTGGAGTTCCTGGAGGGGAAGGACCTGCCCGGTGTTGTTGCCCTTGACCAGGCCTGACCGCTTTCTATTGTGACCTTTTTTTCGAATAAGGATTTATAATCATGGCCAAAACCATTCGCAAATACCTGATTGCCGGTAACTGGAAAATGAACAAGACCGCCTCCGAGGGGGCGGAACTGGTGAACGAGATCAATCTTGCGGTCGGCAAGCAGTCCGAGGTGGGGGTTGTCGTTTGCCCGCCCTTCACGGCGCTGGAAAGCTGCATCACCGCCCTCGAGGACAGCAATGTCCAGCTCGGCGCGCAAAACATGCATCCCAAGCAGGAAGGCGCCTACACCGGGGAAGTCTCCGCGGTGATGCTGCGCAGCCTTTTCTGCACCTACGTCATCCTGGGGCACAGCGAACGCCGGGAATACTTCAAGGAAACCGATGCCTTCATCAACGAGAAGGTCCTGGCGGCCCTGGAAAGTTCCCTCAAGCCGATCCTCTGCGTCGGGGAAACCCTCGACCAGCGCGAAGCGGGCGAGACCATGAGCGTGGTCAAGACCCAGCTGGTGGACGGCCTCAAGGGAGTCACCGCGGATGCCGCGGAGAACCTGGTCGTGGCCTACGAGCCCGTCTGGGCCATCGGCACCGGGAAGACCGCCACGCCGGAAATGGCGCAGGAGGTGCACAAGTTCATCCGTGATGAACTGGGTGCCATCCTCGGCAACGGAGCCGCGGCCAAGGTCCGCATCCTGTACGGCGGCTCGATGAAGCCGGAAAACGCCTCCGAGCTGCTGGACCAGCCGGACATCGACGGCGGCCTGATCGGCGGCGCCTCGCTCAAATCCAAGTCCTTCGTCGAACTGGTCGAGATCGCCCGCTCCAAGTAGGCGCATCCCTTGTCGTAAAACCATTTCAAGGGCCGTTCCGCAGCTGCGGAACGGCCCTTTCTTATGGCTGCGCCCTTCGGGCGCACCTGCCGGACAGTGATCATGGGCAAAGCCAATGGAAGCCAGTTTATCCACCCGGCCGGGTTCTAATGATAGAACATTGGGGGGCTAGTCTTTCTCCGGATCAGCTATATACAAGTGAAGCTTGAGTCATCTCCCGGCCGTCAATCCGGTCTACCCCGTACAAAACCCTAAGACAGAAATGATTACGATATGAAAAATAAGTGCTCCCTCTTGTTACTCCTGTTAGTCCTGGTTCCATGGTCAGTCGCCTCCGCGAACACACCTGCATCTCCCGCATGGAGCCCGCCGTTGGTCTACGATTCAGAGAATACGGGCGCCGACTTTCCGGCTCCCGTCTTTGTGGACTTTGATTATCTTCCCATCGTTCGGCCCTTGCCCGACCCGTTCCAGTTCTTTGACGGGTCCCGCGATACCTCTTTCGCGAGCTGGGAAGAGCGGCGGAACGAGATCAAGGCCTCGATCGAAAACTATGAGATAGGCCCCAGGCCCGATGGTTCGGATTGCACCATTGCCGCTACCTACACCCCGCCAGCTCCGGGAACTCAAAACGGGACGATCTCGGTGACCGTTACCCGGATTTCGAACGGTCAGTCACTTACCTTGACCAGCAAAGTCTGGATTCCCGACTCCACTGTCTGGGGCGAGGGGCCGTATCCGGCCTTGATCCCCATGGTGTGGTTTGGGGGCGGCCCAAACGCCAATTATGGAAGTTACGGCGGCAGTGGGATTTTCGAGACCCGTCCCATTGCTACCATCGACTTCATGCATGACCAGGTAGCCAAATATTTGGACTTTTTCCCTCCCGGTCCGCATCACTTCCTTCGGCTCTACCCCGAGTACAACTTTGGCGCTCAGTATGATGCCTCACAACCTGGTACGATTGGAAAATTCGCCGCCTGGTCATGGGGAATCAGCCGGCTGATCGACGGCATCGTGATCGCCGCCAACGATCCCGTGAACCCGATGCCCATCGATCCGACCCACCTGGCCGTAACCGGCTGCTCCTATGCCGGGAAAATAGCCTTGTTTTCCGGCGCCTTCGACGAGCGCATCGCCCTGACCCTTCCTGTCGAAAGCGGCGGCGGCGGAATCGCTGCCTGGCGGGTCTCGCAGGAGATCCAAGGCAACCGTGAGGTGGAATCCGCGACGCGCACCGACTATTCCTGGTTTATGCAGAATTTGCGCCCGTTCAGCGGGAACAATATCTACAAGCTGCCGCACGATCACCACGAGCTGATGGCCATGGTGGCGCCGCGCGCACTGCTGGTCACCGGCAACGCCAGTCAACTCTGGCTGTCAAGCAAGGCCGCCTACGTTGCCTCAAGAGCGACCCAGCAGGTCTACGAAACGTTCGGAATCGGAGACCGGTTTGGCTTCATCATCGATACCGGTCATGGCCATTGTGCCATTCCAGCCAGCCAATACGATCCGGTCGCCGCCTTTGTGGACAAGTTCCTGCTTGGGATCGAAGAAGTGGATACGGTGGTGCGGGACCACGTCTATCCGGACAACTTCGACTATCGGCGCTGGACCGATTGGTGGGGTAGCGAACAGCCAAAATTCCGGAGAGATTACAACCCCGGAAACGGCAAAGTGGTCATTTCCATCGACGACGACTGGCGCCATGACGGCCCCGGACGCAGTGACGAGCGCGGGCACCAACGCTTAAACGTCGATGATGGAGCCACCGTGCTGGCCGGCTACTCCCTGAAATTGCGAGGTATGCACCCGGAAACGATCGTATCACTGGTAGGTGGAAGCTTGCAACTGGACATCGCCAATCACGATGGCCGTTCCTACACGCTGACCATTCCGTTTGAGGACACCGATTTCCAGTTTCCCTCCGGTTACGACCAGTGGTTCCCATCCTTGAACGAGGATGGCGTCCTTGCGCTTCAGGGGAATGCCGTGGCGGGATTTGGCGGCAAAGTGACCGGTGCCTACTTCAGCGCGATCGGACTTGGACAACCGCCCGATGGCTCCGGTGCCGGACAACCGGCAGGACCGGGCCTCTTCACTGACAGCGGCGAT
>CAJXMX010000244.1 GCA_913056355.1 uncultured Opitutales bacterium | reverse complement strand
GGCCTGGGGCTCCTCCAACAATATAACTGATTCCCCCAGCCCGGCGGCCTGAACCGCCTCGGCGGTGGTGCGGCGGGCCACTTCGTCGAAGGAGGCCGGAACGGTTACCACGACCTGGAGATCCTCCCAGGCAATCCCGCCCTCGCCGCCCCGGGCCTGCAGGAAGGCCGACTTGATGTGGGCCAGGTAGCGTCGGGAAGCCTCCAGCGGCGAGACCGGTTGCTCGACGGCGGCGGACCGCCAGGGCAGAATCGGCTGGCGCGGGTCGACATGGGCGTTGCAGAGCCAGGACTTGGCCGAATGGACCAACCGGTCCGGCTGCCGGGCACCCGCCTCCCGGGCATAGGTCCCGGTCACCACGACCGGTTCCTCGTCCCCGGACTGCCAGGGAAGCTGGAAGCTCTCACGGCCATGTTCGTTCAGGTTCGGAAAGAATAGCGCCGACGGGAGCCCGCGCTGATCCGCCACCGTTCCCGGCGCGGTGACCTGCAGAATGGGAACCGACTCCACGGATTCACCCCCGTCAAGACGGAGGGCCAGCGCCGAATTGCTGGTTCCCAGGTCAATACCTAATGCAGCTGTCTTTTGCATGATAAATATGTGCCTTTGCTTGAAGTTCGTTAAGGGTTCCCGGCAGCAGGCCGGGCCGGAATGCGACGACCCTCCGCTTAGCGGACCTCGACCGAGGCGGGAGCGATCACCAACACGGTGTCCTCCGTTGCAGTCACCTTGCGCGGCAAGTTGACGTGTTGGGCTTTCCACCCCTTGTGGCGAAGGACGCCATGGTACGGGGGTTCCCCGGTCACGCTGCCGGAAAGGCGGTAGGCCGGGCGTGGATAATCGGCCTCCAGGGTCAGCTTGTCGCCCTCGGGGGACGTGCTGACCGGTTCCGGCGAAAAGACTTCCTTGATGACGCCCCGGCAACCCTGGTGGACCACCCGGGCCGCCGCTCCCACCTGCGCATCGCTGTAGGCGGTCACATCATCCATCAGGAAATCCATGAACCGCCCCTTTTCCTGCAGCAGCCCCAGGAGCATCAAGGCTTCCTGGCCCTCGGCCGGTGCCTTTTTCTCGACCGGGGGCATGGCGGGAGCCTTCACCGGCTCAGCCGGCTGGTCCGCTTTCGCCTCGGGAGCCCTGGTCCCGGCCTGTCCCGCCAGCAGGACAGCGACCACCATGGCCAGCCCGGCCAGGATGACCGCTCCCGCGTACCAGGCCGCCGCGCCGGCCACATAGCCGTAGCCGCCGAGCACGATCGCCAGGACACCGCCGGCCAGTCCGAGGTAATTAACTGAACGTTTTTCAGCCATTTTCAGTAATTAGAGCCGGAACGATGCCAATCCGGAAGTCCGTGTCAAGAACGCCTCCGGAATCAACGGACCAAGGGATGCCCCAACTGTTCTTGAACTTAACTTTTCCGGCTCTATTCCTGAAGTGACATGAGACGTCTGTTGCTGCTGCTTCTGGTCACCCTGGTGCTGGCCGTGACCGGATTCCTGGCCTGGCGCGGTTCGGGAAATGTTGAAAACGCCGACTCCCTGCCGCCGGTGGTGGCTCCTGGCATCCGGAGCGATTCCGGCACAAATCCAGCCAACCCGGACCAACCAGCTTCCCCGGAGAACGAGGCGGCAGCCTCCCCGAACGATCGTATCGACACCTCCGGCTACACCTGGATCGAGGATCCGGAAATCAAGGGTGGAATCCGGGTCGAGCAGGAGGTGGACGGGCGCACGGTGGAATTTGCCGGCACGCATCTCCTCGCCAAGCTGGCGGAAGGGGCCCATGAGGCCGAACTGCAGGCCTGGCTGGACAGTCGCGGCCTCGGCCAGATTGTCGAGAACCGGGACGGGCTCCTGATTGTGGCACCGGCCGAGATTTCCTTGCAGTCCCTCCTTCGCTTGAAGGCCGGCCTGGAGGAAGCGCCCAACGACATTGTGGCCTATGCAGAGCCGGATTATATCATGCGCATCATGGCCCTTCCCAACGATCCCGGCATGGGTGCCGGGGGCTCGTGGTACTACGATGAGATCGGCGCCCCGGAAGGCTGGGACATCCGTACGGATGCCAGCGAAATTATCGTGGCCGTTATCGACACCGGACTCGTCTACGACGATCCCGAATTCAGCGGCAACCTCTGGCAGGACCAGGGACAGGTCGGGTATGACTTCGTCGACGACGACACCGACCCGATGGACGAGGATTGGCACGGCACAGCCGTTGCCGGATTGATCGGGGCCCGGGGAAACAACCTCGCCGGCTCCGCCGGCATTGCCTGGTCGGTCCAGCTGATGCCGGTCAGGGTGATCAATGCATACGGCTACGCCCTGGCCAGTGACGTGACCGCCGGTATCGACTGGGCGGTGTCCAGGGAGGCCGACATCATCAACCTCAGTCTCGGCGGCGAAGGCCGCAGCCAGGCCATGGAGGATTCCATTATCGCGGCCGGTACGGCCGGCGTGGCTGTTGTCTGTGCCGCCGGCAACGAGAGCAACGACCTCGATATCGTACCCGTCTATCCGGCCAACTTTGATTATCCCCACGTCCTGCAGGTAGCCGCCTCCAACGAGGACGGGGAAAGGGCTTATTTCAGCAACTATGATGAGGACCTGGTCGATATTTTCGCCCCCGGAGAATCGGTCATGATCCTCACCATTGACAAGGATGGGGCCCTGAAAGTCTCCCAATCCGACGGGACCTCCTTCGCCGCCCCTATCACCAGCGGCGCCCTGGCCCTGGTCATGGCCGAGTATCCCGGTGAATCCCCGGAGGCCGGAATCCAGCGGCTGCTTGAGGGCGCCCGGTACCGGGACAGCCTCCTCCCGTACTCAAGGCGGGGAACCGTGGTCAACCTGCTTCAGGCCCTGCGCGGCCACCGGCCTGGACCGCCCCGGATCAGCTGGGATCTGAATCCCGTGGACCTGCTCGTCGGCCAACCGGAGGTCCTCCGCCCGGTCATCGAGGTGGACAGCCGCATCACGTCCATTGAATGGCGCTTCAACGGCCAGTTGATCCCCGGGGCCACCGGTACCGAACTGGCCTTCAATCCGACCTTCCAGCCCGGCGATGCGGGGACCTACACCGTCAGCGTCACCACCAGGGAGGGCACCACCACCTCGGAAGCGGTCGAGGTCTTGATTGGAGTGCAGCCCCCTGTATTGAAGTATGTCACCCCTGACTTGTCGGTACTGCAAGGACAGGCGGTCACCCTGGTTGTCGAGGTGGAGGACCCGGCCGGGGTCACGGTGGACTGGTACAAGGCCGGAGATACGGGACCCGTCCTGGCCAATTCCTTCACCCTGGACCTGGTTGCCGGGGAGGATGCGGACTACTTTGCCCGGGTCACCGGTCCGTATGGTTCCATCGATACCGAAATTATTACCATCAGGCTGATGGACGTGACCTGGATGGACAATCTTGACAGCAGGGATCCCGACGCACCCGTACCGCTGGGTTCCCTGATCCAAGGACCGTATGCGGCCAACCAGGCTTACTGGGAACACATGGTTCCCGACGACGACTACCTCAATCCGGTGCCCACCGAGTCCGGGGTCTATTACTTTATCCAAACCGAGGGGGACAAGTTTATCCTGCACCGTATCGATCCGGAAGGAAACCACTACAGCAGCGAACCGCTTCTCTTTAACCGGATGGTACCGGTAACGGCCATGAAGGGCAAGGTCTGCTTCCCCACTTACTTCGCCTACAACCGGACCCTGGACGAGGAACTGCGACCCGTCCCCGGATCGGGGGGAGGCTTCAGGTTGTATGCAGCCGATGAATACAACGGCTGGTACTACCAGCTCATCCTGGACCTGGAGTCGAACAAGGTGCAGCTGCGCCGGACCCGCGACTTTTTCGACTACGAGACCCTTTTGGACGATATCCAGATCGAGGGAACCATCTACGGGCAGTTCTCGCTGGTCGCTGGCAAGGACGCCGTCTCCGTCGGCATTCCGACCAAGTACATATGGGAACCCGGGGAGGGCCTGCATGCCGCCGTGGTTGAAGGGAATATTCTCGAGCACAACGGCATCCTCTACAAGGTGGTAAACTCCAGTAACGGCAGCCGCACGGTTCAGTCTTACAACGCCGCTTCCAACAGCTGGACAAATCAGTGGGCGCTGAGCCAGGACGACGGTCTCCGCTCGCTGGGATATTGGGATTATTCCCTTTGGAGCCGGAGTATCGACACCCCGGAGGGCCGTATCCGGGAAGTCTTCGATGGCCAAAACTGGGTGGCTGTGCAATCCATCGTGTCATGGGAAACGGCTTCCCTGCAGGCCGAATTCAGCTCCGATGCGCTCTTCTACGCCTTTTCCAGCATTGAACGGCCCAAGCCGCTCTTCGAGTCGGCGGACGGCATCAACTGGAGCCGGACCCCCTCCCAGGTCCAGGAAACGGGCATCAGTACCACTCATGGCAGGGCCCTGGTCGTCCTGGTGGAAAACGACCCCATGGAATCTGTCTGGCTGGAGGACAACCAGGAAACCCGCATTCCCCTCAACTTCAACGGAACCGCCGTCGACGACCTCCACACCATACGGAAGTACGATGGCATATACCTCCTCAGGGCGGACTGGAGCATCGGCACCACGAGTTTGGGATTTGCGTTTTTCACCTCGGAAAACCTGATTGACTGGAACCGGACCAACCTCCCTCTGCTCAGTTTCCCGCAGGACATGTACCGCGACAACGCGGGCACCTGGTTCATCGATGGCTTGGAGTTCGACGCCGATTACTCCAGCCTCGACGGCATTACCTGGTCGGAAGTCCCGGAATCGGAGATCCGTCCCTATCCACAGGGTTTCAAGTTCTCGTTGGGCTGGGTCTACGACAGCTCTTACTCGGCCGACGGCGTCAACTGGGTCCCCTTCCCTTTCCGGGTTTCGGGTGTGGCCGAAACGGCAAACCGCATTATTTTCTATGCCGCCAGCAACCAGGACCAGGATGCCTGGCTGGACAAGGTCACCTACAATAGCGGGCCAACCGGTGAGTTGCCGCTTCCCTACATCAAGGAGCAGCGGGCCGACTCCCAGGGCAAAGCCCTGGAACTGGAAGTCGCCTGGGGCGGATTCCTGTCCACACCGGTATCCCGGATCGAATTCCACTTCGGTGGAGAATTGCTGGCCAACATTGCTTCCCTGCCCGCGACCATCCGGGTCTGGCCCGACGCCTTCCTTGACCAGAAGCTGGAGTGCCTGGTGTCCCTTCCCAGCGGCCAGGTCCGGCGCTATAACCTCGGTTCTTTCCGGCTGAGCCTCTTCAATCCGATAATGATCGACGGGATGGTTCTCCACGATCCTTCCAGCCGTCCGGTTCCCCGGTCCTACCGCGATGGCTGGATGGGAGTTTACAATAACCGGGTTTATCACAGCAGGGACTGTTATGAATGGACCCGGACCGGGATCAACAATCCTCCGCTTGATGCAATTGACGACTTTTTCGTCCTCAATGACCAGTTGTACGTCAGCGGCCGCATGACGGGATCCGAGGACAGCCTCGCTTACACCAGCCCCGATGGCGGGGTCACCTGGTCTGCATGGAACAACGAGCATGCCGTGGGCAGCGACAACATCGTCGCCGGAAAGGTGGCGGTTCTAAGCGACCTTGATTTCCAGGCCTACAGCACGGACGGGGTTAACTGGCATCCCTTCCCCATCGAAATATCCCTGCATCCGCTCCTCTTCCATGAGGATGGGTTCCTTTACGTCTCAGGACCAAAGCTGTACCGGTTCGACCTGCAGTCCGGTGCCTACGAGCAGATCGCCAGCAGCGCCATCGCCCTCGGGCCCGGGATATCGTTGCAGTACGACCCGGTAATGGAGCAACGGCTGGGAGTCAATTCCCTGACTGACAACCAGGAACTTTTCCGATTCAACAAGCAGTTCTGGTACACCTCCCGGGATATCCATGTCATCAGCCGTGCCGGAGACTACCTTGTCATCTACGGAGACCAGGCCGCCTACTCCGGTACGGTGGGCGGAACTCTTGAAAGGCGCCCGTTCTACCTGCCCTTCGACCTGAGCCTGCTCTACCCGGACACCACACCTCCCCTGGGACCCAGCGGTATCTTCATCGACCGGGTGGAGGCGGTTGACTGGTGGTACGACGGTTCGGCCCACGCCCGGGTGCAGTTCTACCTGTACAATGGATTCCCGCTCCCCCTGGACGGGAAAAAGCCGATGCGGGCCACCGTCGAATGGATCGATCCGGACACCGGTTCCGTCGTTGGCAGCGGTTCCACCGAATTCAGCAGCTTCCTGAAAGACTTTTCAGGCACCTCAATAACCGTGCAGACGGAAGCGCCGGTCCTGGACCGGAGCGGGTTCTGGGATGTCCGGGTCTCGGTGTCCGGAACGGAAACCCATGAGGTCCGCGGGATTACGACCTTCCTGGTGGAGGATTTTCAGGTATCCTCCCCGGCCAGGCTCTCCATCAGCCTGAACGGGAACGGTCATGTCGGATTTGATCGTCCGGGTCCGTACACCGCTGGCAGCGAGGTGCAGATCAGCCCGGTCGCCGATCCGGGTTACACCTTCGCCCACTGGCGGATTCCGGAAACCGTCGGCAACAGGATTCTGGACCTCCGGCTGGGAACTGACAACCAAATCGAGGCCGTCTTCCTGCCCCCCTCCGTGGCCGCCATTGACCGCTGGTCCCGGCAACCAGCGGAGTCTGCGCCGGAATGGTTTGTCTCGGCCCGGGAGCC
>CAJXMX010000243.1 GCA_913056355.1 uncultured Opitutales bacterium | reverse complement strand
ACACCTTCGTCAGACCCCTGCGCTGGGATGCCGGCGGGATGCCGGTCTTCGGGCGCCCATCAACGGATGAATGAGTCCGGACCCGTCATGAAGAATTCGCTACTCCTGATCGCATGCCTGTTTTCCTGCGCCTCCCTGTTCGGACAGGATGAGGCCCCGGACGCCCCGGTGGCCGCCTGGCCCTCGGAGCCGATCCCGACCCGCAAGGTCCTGGCCCATGATCCGGTCATGGCCCGGGACGGTGACAAGTATTACGTCTTCACCACCGGTCCCGGCATCACGGTATGGGTCTCCGGGGACATGAAGACATGGCTCCGCCGGCCCGCCCTCTTTGATCCCTACCCGGCCTGGGTTCCCGTGGCCATCCCCAATTTTGCCGGCCACATGTGGGCCCCGGACATCAGCTACCACGACGGCCGCTACTACCTTTTCTACTCGGTTTCCGCCTTCGGCAAGAACACCTCGGCGATCGGCCTGGCCACCAACACCACCCTCGATTCCGAAAATCCGGACTACCAGTGGATCGACCACGGGGCCATTATCCAGTCCTACCCGGGGTTGACCAACTGGAACGCCATCGATGCGGCCCTGGCCGAGGATGTCGACGGCACCCCGTACCTGGCCTTCGGTTCATTCTGGAGCGGTTTGAAGATTGTTGAAATGACCCCGGACCGCCTGCACCTGGCCGGCTGCTGGAACGACCTGCAGACCATTGCCAGCCGGATTCCCCATCCGGACGCCCCGCAGCCAGCGGGCGGATATTCAGCCAGTGCCGGTCCCGGCGAGATTGAGGCTCCCTTCCTTTTCCGGCACGACGGAAAATTCTATCTCTTCGCCTCCATCGACAAGTGCTGCCGGGGCGCGGAAAGCAATTACAAGGTCATCGTCGGCCGATCCGACAATATCAAGGGCCCCTACCTCGACCGGGAGGGCGTTCCCCTCCTCGAGGGCGGCGGCACCGTCATTATAACCGGTGACGAGGACTGGTATGCCGCGGGTCATAATGCCGTCTACACATTTGATGGAACCGACTACATCGTGTACCATGGTTACGATGCCTCCACCGAGCGCGGCCTTCCCCGGCTCAGGATCAACGAGCTGGCCTGGGACCAGGACGGGTGGCCCGTGGTGGTGCCGGACTAACCCCCTTTTCTACAATTGTCTCTACTCATGATTGCCTTCAGAAACGTCACAGTCACCCCGCTTCTTGCAATTCTCTTCCTGGCCGCCCTGCCCTTGCCCGGCCAGACCGGCACGCCCGTTTTCAACAGCGATCCCACCGTCCACGACCCCTCTGTCATCCACACCGGCGACCGCTGGTACGTTTACGGCTCCCACGGCGCTTCCGCCTGGACGGAGGACCTCATGAACTGGACCCAGGTGGCGACCAGCGTCTACAGCGGCAATCCTCCCCACTTTACCAATTTCAAGACGGACCTCTCCGAGCTGGTTTCCTGGACCAATGCCGACAGCCTCTGGGCCCCCGACGTGATCCAGCTGGATGACGGGAAATTCTACTACTATTACTGCGTCTGGACCAATTACTACAATTACCGGAGCTACCTGGGGGTCGCCGTCGCTGACAATATTGAAGGTCCCTACACCCACAAGGCGGAAATCCTCAAGGGCGGGACCGGAATCTCCGGCTTCAATCCGTCCGTCGATCCCAACACCATCGATCCCACCCTGTTCTGGGATGCCGAGGGAAAGCTGCAGATGGTCTACGGTTCCTATTCAGGGGGCATCTTTATCATGGAGATGGATCCGGAGACGGGCCTCCAACTGCCCAATCAAAGCTGGGGCACCCACCTCTGGGGCGGGAGCCACGGCCGGATCGAGGGGCCCTTCATCATCTATAATCCCGAAACCGAATACTACTACCTCTTCGTTTCCTACTACGGCCTGGACGTCAATGACGGCTACAACATCCGGGTGGCCCGCTCCCGCAACCCCGATGGTCCGTACCTGGACCTGAACGGGGCGGACATGGTCAATGCCAAGGGATCCGATTCCTCCATCGCCCCTTACGGCGTCAAGCTGATGGGCGGCTACCGCTTCGTGCACCTCAGCGGCGAGCCCGGTTCCTCAGCTACCGGCTATCTTTCTCCCGGGCATTGCTCGGTCGACTACGACGCGGAGAATAACAAGTACTACCTGTTTTTCCATACCCGCTTCCTCTACAGCGGCAACCTGCACCAGGTCCGTGTCCACCAGATCTACTTCAACGAGGACGGCTGGCCCGTGGTGGCCCCGCACCGTTATGCCGGTGAGACCCGGCGCAGCTACCCGTCCTCGATCCTGTCGGGGACCTGGAAGCTGGTCGACCATTCGCCCAAGACCCGCTACATCAACGTCAAGGACTCGGTGGAGGTGACCCTTAACGCCAACGGAACCGTTTCGGGGACACTCAGCGGGACCTGGACTGTCCCCGACGGTCGCGACATCCGCCTGACCCTGGGCGGTACCCAGTACCGTGGCGTGCTCAGCCACCAGTGGGACTTCGACAACGGTGTCTGGGTGATCTGCTTTTCCGCCCTCTCCAGCGACGGGGTGGCCCTCTGGGGATCGCAGAAGGCGGTCAGCCGGTCTTCCCTGGAGACATGGCGCCTGATTCATTTCGGCTCCGCCGCCAATACCGGTGACGGGTCCGACACCGCCGATCCGAACGGCAACGACATTCCCAACCTGATGGAATACGCCACGCAGGCCGATCCCCTGGCCTTTGGCAATCCCGGCCCGGTCATGAATATTGTCGATGGAAAGATCCACTACACTTTCCGGCGCATCATGGATCCCGGCCTGACCTACACGATTTTCGGTTCCGGCGATCTCAAGAACCACAGCAACCTGTGGAGCAGCAGCGGATCGGCGAACAGCATCGACACGGTCGAGTATGAGGATTCGGTCAACGTCCT
Organism: uncultured Opitutales bacterium; assembly: GCA_913056355.1. Lineage (GTDB taxonomy): Bacteria > Verrucomicrobiota > Verrucomicrobiia > Opitutales > Oceanipulchritudinaceae > Oceanipulchritudo. The sequence continues at coordinate 3,818 of CAJXMX010000243.1, read as the reverse complement.
GAACAGTCCGCGTCGCTTCATTCAGCTTGGTGTGTCACGTTAATCCAGTCCAATTCCTACCCATGAAGAAACTATCCATCCTGTCGCTCAGCCTGTTGGCCGGCGGCCTCCTCCCGGCGGCCAACCCCATTATCACCGATCCCTACACCGCCGACCCGGCGACTTTGGTTCATGACGGGACGGTCTACCTCTACGCCGGCCATGACCAGGCCGCGCTGGACCTCCACTTCTATGACCTGCGCGAATGGCTGGTCTTCTCCTCCACCGACCTCGTCAACTGGAAGTCCTACCCGGTGCCGCTCAAGGTGAGCGACTTCAAGTGGGCCAAGCAGCATGCCTGGGCCGCCCACGTCATCGAGAAAGACGGCAAATTCTACTGGTACGTCACGGCTTACCACGACGATTCCAAGCCCGGATTCGCGATCGGGGTGGCCGTCGCCGACAAGCCGGAGGGACCCTACGAGGACGCCCGCGGTTCCGCCCTGATCACCAATGACATGACCGAGGCCCCCTTCCAGCGCGTCAACGGGGCCGGCGAAACCGTCGACATGGACTGGGACGACATCGACCCGGCGGTTTTCATCGACGACGACGGGCAGGCCTACCTCTTCTGGGGCAACACCAACTGCCACTACGTGAAGCTGAAGGACAACATGATCGAGATGCAGGGAGACATTATAAAGATCGACCTGCCAAATTTCACGGAGGCGCCCTGGGTGCACAAGAAGGGCGACTGGTACTACCTGACCTACGCCTCCGGGTTTCCCGAGAAGACCTCCTACGCCATGAGCCGGAGCATCGAGGGACCCTGGGAGTACAAGGGCCTCCTGAACGAAATCGCCGGCAACAGCAACACCAACCACCAGGCCATCCTTCAGTACAAGGGCCGCGACTACTTCGTCTACCACAACGGGGCGGTCCAGCCCAACGGCGGCAGCTACCGGCGATCGGTCTGTATCGATAAACTTGTATACAACGAGGACGGCACCCTGCAACGCGTGGTCATGACCAGCGAGGGCGTGGGACCGCTCGAATAGGCACTATCCCAATCAAAAATACCCATGAAAACTCCCACCAAGACCTTGCTCAGCCTGGCCGCAGCGGCCATACTCGGCTCCATGACCCAAGCAGCCGATATCAACGTCAAACTCGACCTGGATGAAACCGGGCACCCCATCAATCCCTTCATTTACGGGCAGTTCATCGAGCACCTGGGCCGCTGCATCTACGGCGGCATCTGGGCCGAGATGCTGGAGGACCGCAAGTTCTACTTTCCCATTACCGTGGATTACGATCCCTACCAGGACCTGCAGGATACCGACTTTCCGGTTGTCGGCGCCTCCCCGTGGGAAATCACCGGCGATTCCGGCGGCGTCAAAATGGTCGAGGAGGACTCCTTTGTCGGGGAGCACACTCCCCTGATTGGGGATGGCAGCGGAATCCGCCAGCACGACCTGGCCCTGGTCAAGGGAATGACCTATGTCGGCTATATCTGGCTCAAGAGCGAGGACCCGGAAGGCAGCAAGGTGCGGATCTCCGTGGCCCCCGAACCCGACGCCGACGCTTACCTGGCCCACGAGGCGGACGTCCAGCCGGGCGAATACACCAAGGTCAGTTTCGATTTCCTGGCCCGGGACAACACCGGCCGGGCCACCCTGGCGGTGGAGGTCCTTTCCGGAAAGGCCTTTGTCGGCACCCTTTCCCTGATGCCGGGTGACAATGTCTTTGGCATGCGCCGGGACACCCTGGCCCTGCTCAAGCAGCTTGATTCCCCCATCTACCGCTGGCCCGGAGGCAACTTTGTCAGCGGCTACAACTGGCGCGACGGTATCGGTGACCGCGACCGCCGCCCGCCCCGCAAGAATCCGGCCTGGACCGGTATCGAACACAACGACTTCGGGACCGACGAATTCATCCTCTTCTGCCAGCTCCTCGAGACGGAACCGACCATTGCCGCCAACACCGGATTCGGCGACGCCTATTCCGCCGCCCAGTGGGTCGAATACTGTAACGAGGGCGCCGATACAATTGGCGGCAGCTGGCGCATCAGGAACGGTCATGAAGAGCCCTACAACGTCAAGTACTGGTGTCTCGGAAACGAGATGTGGGGGCCCTGGCAGCTGGGCTTCATGCAGCTCTCCCAGTATGTCCTCAAGAACAACGAGGTCGCCGACGCCATGTGGGCCGTCGACCCAGAGCTGGAGCTGATCGCCGTCGGGGCCGTGGACCAGATCAACGCGGCCCACGATCCCGAGGCCGCCGAGGCCAACCTCCTCTGGTCGGTGGGCATGCTGCAGGCCAGCGCCGACCACATGACCATGATCTCCGAGCATTTTTACTGCGGCCGCCGCCCGTGGGACGACCAGGGCGACCTGGATCCGGTCGCCCATTCCAAGCTCCTCAAGACGGAGATCAAGCGCATCACGGATGAGCACCGCCGCATCCAGCCCACCATCGAGGCCCTCGACGGGCGGACCATGCCCATCGCCATGGATGAATGGAACTACTGGCACCAGGATTACGAGTACGGCGAGCTGGGCTGCGTCTACGACCTGCGGGACGCGCTGGGTACCGTTGTCGGACTCCACGAATACTACCGCCAGAGCGACCTCATCAAGATCGCCAACTACGCCCAGACGGTCAATGTCATCGGCTGCATCAAGACCACCAAGACCGAGGCCGGATTCGCCACCACCGGCATCCCGCTCATGCTTTACCGGGCCGAGTGGCAGCCGATCCCCCTGGTCCTGCCCGACCAGTTCGGCGACTACGACGTGGCCGCCTCCATCTCCGAGGACGGCTCGGTCATGACCGTCAGCGTGGTCAATCCGACCGATGAGGAGATTTCCGTCAACCTCGATGTTGACGGGACCAGGCTCCCGGGCACGGCCACCAGCTGGACCATTACCGGACCCGGTCCGCGCTCCCGCAATGTCCCCGGCGAGCCGCGTGTGGTCGACGCCACCCGCCGCGACGAGGTCGACATCTCAGGCGGTCTTGAGGTGCCCTCCCTGAGCAGCGTCCTCTACCGCATCAGTTTGTAGTGTAATAGTCATATCTCAGTGATGAACAAAAAGGGCCTGCCGCGCGGCAGGCCCTTTATTGTTTCCCTCGGCCGGAGCGGGCCTCGGGACAGACAGCAGACCAGTGGCCAGATCAGGGATTGACCCAGCCGGGCAGGTTCTGGTCGATGCCGATCGCTTCTCCGGGAACCAGCACTTCCAGCATGGCCTCAAGGGCGGCCTTCGCCAGGATCCGGTGACCGGCCGTGGTCGGATGGACGGGGTCCCAATAAAGGGATTTGTCCGGGCCACATTATAGAGCGCCGCCTGCTGGGCCGGAATAACCACGTTATTCAGCCCGTATTCGCCGGGATTGGCCACGATTTCGTTTAATATACTGAAGAGGTCGACGAAGACCAGGTTGCACTTGTATTCCCCGACAAGGACTTCCAGCGCCGCGGTCAGCTCGGCATTATAAGTGCTGACGTGCCAACTGATCCAGGCCTTGGTCGGATCCGGCAGGCTGCTGAAGGCCGGAGTGACACTGAAGTCAGGCACCAGCATAACCACCAGGTGCCGGGCCCCGGCTTGCAGCATGACCTCGACGGCTGCCACGGTATTGTCAATGCCTCCCGGATATGGATCTCCGGAGTACTGGTTCAGGAAACCGAAATAGTCATTGGCTCCGACCACCAGCGTGAAGAGGTCCTTGTTACTGACACCCTCCACGGAAGCATAATACTGGAACCAGCTGATTTCGTCCGCCAGACCCGGCAGATTGATGCCACCGAAGGCCGGATGGAATTCATTCAGGTT
>CAJXMX010000242.1 GCA_913056355.1 uncultured Opitutales bacterium | reverse complement strand
GGATGTGGCCCGGGTCATGATTGAAAGCGGCATGCTCGAGGCGGGTTACAACTACATCGTCCTCGACGATGGATGGATGGCCATGGAGCGCGGGGAGGACGGGAACCTGATTCCCCATCCGGAAAAGTTTCCCAACGGCATGAAGGCCCTGGCCGACCACCTGCATGACCTCGGATTCAAGTTCGGGCTCTACAACTGCGCCGGTTCGCTGACCTGCGGCGGTTATCCCGGGAGCCAGGGACACGAGTTCCAGGATGCCCGCCTGTATGCCTCGATTGGGGTCGATTACCTGAAGTACGACTGGTGCAGCCACGGGACCCGGGATGCCATTGAAGCCTACACCACGATGAGCCGGGCCCTGAAGGCCGCCGGACGGCCGGTCGTCTTCAGCGTCTGTGAGTGGGGGCAGAACGAGCCCTGGAAATGGGCCGGGGACATCGCCCACCTGTGGCGCACCACCGGCGACATCATTGATTGCTGGGACTGCAACGAACGCTGGTCCAACGGGGTCAAGAAGATCCTCGACATGCAGATGAGCCTGCAGGACGACCACAACGGCCTTGGCATCTACGCCGGTCCCGACCACTGGAATGATCCGGACATGATGGAAGTCGGCAATCCCGGCCTGACGGTCGCCGAGTCCCGGGCCCATTTCAGCCTCTGGTGCGTGTTGGCGGCCCCTCTCATTGCCGGCAACGATGTCCGTAACATGAGCGAGGAAATCCGGCAGATCCTGACCAACAAGGAAGCCATCGCGGTCGACCAGGACCCCCTTGGCAAACAGGGTTTCCGCTTTTTCCAGAGCCCGGAAAAGGAAATCTGGATCCGTGAATTGAGCGGCGGCGACTGGGCCGTTTGTGTCCTGAATGCCAGCAACGAAAGGCTGGCAACCACCGTCGACTGGTCGCATGTCGGCCTGGTGACCGGGACGCAGGACTACACCATCCGGGACCTCTGGCTGCACCAGGAGCTGGGATCGACCCATGACGAGCCGGAGCTTTCCCGCATCCTTGAGCCGCACGATGTGATCCTGGTCCGCCTCTCGCCGGCCAAGTAATGGTGTTCTGACATTTCATACAGGAAAGGAATCCCCATGAAAGCCAACTCCGCCAGCAGACTGCTGGTCATAATGGCCGCTGTCCTGTGCACCCTGACAGCGGCGGCCAACGTCAACCTGCCCTCCATCTTCTCGGATCACATGGTGCTCCAGCGCAATACCGAGGTGCCCATCTGGGGCTTCTCGAAGTCCTCGGAGACCATCACCGTCCAGCCGGGCTGGACCGAAGAAAGCTATTCGATGACGCCGGGTCCGCAAGGCACCTGGACGATCATGGTGCCCACCCCGGAGGCCGGCGGTCCCTATGACATTACGATCTCCGGCTATTCCACGGTCGTCCTCAAGGACGTCCTTATTGGAGAGGTCTGGCTGGTTTCCGGCCAGTCCAACATGGAATGGTCGGCCAGCTCCGGCATTCCCAACGCGGAGCAGGAAATCGCCGGCGCGGACTACCCGGAAATCCGCCTCTTCCAGGTCGGGAATGCCGCGGCCACCTCCCCCCAGCAGCTTCTTTTCGGCAATTGGGAAGTGTGCACCCCGGAATCCATGAAGACCTTCAGCGCCGCCGGCTATTTCTTCGGGCGCAAGCTGCATCAGGAGCTGGATATTCCCATCGGGGTCATCAACAGCAGCTGGGGCGGCACGCCCGCGGAGGCCTGGACGCCTGCCGGACGGATCGAGACTTACCCGATGCTCAGGGAAATCGCCGACCGGATGGAGGTGGTTCCCTGGGGACCGGTGGAAACGGCCCGCCTGTGGAACGGCATGATTGCCCCGCTGGTCCCCTTCCGGATGGCCGGGGTCCTCTGGTACCAGGGGGAGGCCAACGTCGGCCACGCCGGTACCTATGATGACCTGCTGGCCGAGATGGTCGACGGGTGGCGCAAGGCCTGGGGATACGATTTCCCCTTCTACTTGGCCCAGATCGCCCCCTGGACCTATGGCGGCAATGACCAGGGCGTGGCCCTCCGGGATGCCCAGCGCCGGGCCCTGCACCTGATCCCCAATTCCGGGATGATCATGACCAGCGACATCACCGACGACGTGACCGACATCCATCCGCGCAACAAGCAGGATGTCGGCAAGCGTTTCGCCGACATGGCCCTGAAATACGTCTATGGAGCCTTCGATGGCGAGGCCACCGGCCCGCTGGTGAACCATGTCGGGATCCACGACGGTACCGTGAGGATTGAATTCAGCCATGCCGACGGACTCCACTCCCGCGAGGATCCCCTCCCGGGATTCGAGCTGGCCGGACCGGACCGGGTTTTCCACCCCGCCACCGCCGAAATTGACGGCAACTCCGTGATGGTCAGTTCCCCCGATGTGGCGCATCCCGTCGCGGTCCGCTACGCATGGGAGGACACCGCCTTTCCGCAACTCTTCAACAGCGCCGGGCTTCCGGCCTCCTCCTTCCGGACCGACGACTGGCCCCTCCCCTAACCCTGCGCCCCTTCGACCCTTCGACCCTTCGACCCTTCGACCCTTCGACAGGCTCAGGGTAAACCCGCAACCCGAAACCCGCAACCCGTCATGAAACTTCACTACACCCTCCTGCCCCTGCTTCTTCCGCTGGCCTGTAATGCGGCGGAGACCGTCGACCGCGGCGGACAGAACTTCATTGAAACAAAAACCTACACCCTCGAGGAAGACCTCGAGGTCCTGGAGGCCTTCGACGGGCTCCGGGTGGCCGACGTCTCGGATGGAATGGACAAGGTGGGCCTGCCCGATGTGGGCCTGGTCAACACGGACATCCATCCCCTCTGGAAGAACACCGAGGACTATTCCCACCGTATCGTCGGGATCGCCGTAACGGCCCGTTACGTGCCGACCCAGCGCCCGCATGCCAGCGCCCGCGACACGGAGGGATTCAACGCCTGGGTGGGCAACTTCTACAACAGCTACTCCTCCGAGCCGTTTACCCCGCTGCTGCGGGAAGGGTCGGTCCTGGTCATTGACGAGGCCGAAGACACCGATGTCGGCTCGATCGGCTCCTACAACATCCTGGCCTGGATGCAGCAGGGAGCGGTTGGCGTGGTCACGGACGGCACTTCCCGCGACACAGACGAAATCATCGCCCAAGGAGTGCCCCTGTATCTCCGCAAGGTCGGGCGCGGGATTCGTCCCGGACGCAATGAGATCGAGTCGGTCAACCGGCCGGTGACCATCGGCGGGGTGCTGGTCATGCCGGGTGATGTCGTGGTCGCCGACGGCGATGGCGTCATCGTCGTGCCGCGGGCGGTGGCCCTCGAGGTGGCGGCCTACGCGCAGGAGATCATTGCCGCCGACAAAGCCGGCCGGCGCGACCTGTACCAGCAGATGGGCCGTGAGGAAGACATCTCCGTCAGGGAATAGCCGACCTTGAGCCATGACTGCGAAACTCCTTGGCCTTGCCCTGGGCTTCCTGGCGGCAGCCAGCCAGCTTCCGGCAGGCACCGACACCATGCAGCTGATTGACCCGGAGGCCAACCGTCTGGCCGTCAACCTCTACCGCAACCTGGCGGAGCTCGGCCGAAACCATGTCCTGTTCGGGCACCAGGGTTCCCTGGCCTACGGATACACCTGGATCCGGGAGGCCGGCCGGTCGGACGTGAAGGACGCCACCGGTTCCTACCCCGCCGTGTACGGGTGGGATATCATGGACCTGCTCCAGGCCCATGGGGATGACAAGGTCTACGGTATTACCGGTGATGACCTTGTCCGCTGGGTCCGCGAGGCCCATGCCCGCGGAGGCGTATCCACATTTTCATGGCACCAGACCAACCCTGTGACCGGGGGATCGTTCTACGACAAGACCCCGGCCGCGGCTACCCTGCTCCCGGGCGGGGACAATCATGAGGCCTACCGGCAAACCCTCGACCGGGTGGCCGCCTTTTTCCACGAGCTGGATCCCATTCCGGTCATTTTCCGTCCCTACCACGAGCACAACGGGGACTGGTTCTGGTGGTGCAAGTCCTTCGTCTCCGAGGAGGAATTCATCCAGCTGTGGCGCTTCACGGTGGAGTACCTGCGGGACGAGAAGGAAGTCCATAACCTGATCTACGCCTTCTCCCCGGACCGCAGCCGGATGGACCTGGACGATGCGGAGGCCTCCTACTTCTACGCCTACCCGGGGGACGACTATGTGGATATCCTCGGACTGGACGACTACTGGGATGTCGGTCACGAGGCCAACAAGGCCTCCCCGGCGGAGAAGGCCGAGCAGTTCCGCCGAAGCCTGGAGCTGGTGGTGCGGCTGGCCCGGGAGCGGAACAAGATCGCCGCCCTGACCGAGACCGGCAGCGATACCCTCCCCGAGCCGGACTGGTACACACGGATCCTGCTGGCCGGCCTTGATGCCAATGCCGCGACCCGGCAAATCGCCTACCTCCAGGTCTGGAGAAACGCCAATCGCGAAGCCGAGGGCCATGACCACTTCTATGTGCCGCCCACCGGTCATCCCGCGGTGGCCGATTTCCGGAAATTCAAGGACGCGGACCTGGTCCTTTTCGAGGACGAGCTGCCCCCGCTCTTTTCCGACCGGGAGGTCGTGGACAAGGCCGCCAAGGCCATGCTGGCCATGCAGCGCCGGGCCTGGGAGCAAGGTGTCGCGGCTCAGGCACTACACGAGTGGGGCTGTCCCGAACGGGTCCTGCTCCTGGCCAGGGACGCCGTGGTCAACCAGTCCCCGGATGGAAGGCTGGGCCTCAACGGCCAGCATCGTCCGGTCGCCGACCCCGCCTCCAACGGGGAACCGGCCCTGCGGGCGGCGCGCTTCAGCGGTGATGCCAGCCTGGAACAGGCGGCCATGGAGATGCTGGATTTCCTTCTGACCCGCGCCCCGCGCACGAAAGGCGGGGCCATCTACCACAACCTTGAGGAAAACCGGATCTGGGTCGACTCGATCTACATGCTGCCCCCGTTCCTGGCCGTGGCCGGACATCCGGAGGAGGCCATCCGCCAGATCACGGAGTACCGGACGATCCTCCGCGACCCGAACACCGGCCTCTACCACCACATCTGGGACGAGGACCGCCAGGACTGGGGCCGCGAAGCCTTCTGGGGCGTCGGCAACGGCTGGGCCGCCGCCGGCATGGCCCGGGTCATCGCCGCCCTGCCCGACTCCATGGCTGAAGAGCGTGAGCGCCTGGAAGGGTTTGTCCGGGAGCTGCTCGATGCCTGCCTGGAATACCAGCGGACGGACGGCCTCTTCCATGACGTCCTCGATGACCCGGACTCCTTTGTCGAGACCAACACCGCCCAGATGCTGGCCTACACAATTTACCGTGGGGTGGCCGCCGGATGGCTGGACAAGGCCTACCTGGTCCCCGCCAACCGGATGCGCCTGGCCGCCCACCAGAAGGTCGACGCTCTGGGCCTGGTGCACGACGTCTGCGGTGCCCCCAACTTCGACCGGCCGGGAACCGCCGCCGAGGGACAGGCCTTCTTCATCCTGATGGAGGCGGCCTGGCGGGACCTGGGACAGGAAAAGTCAACCGGTGACAGGTTCGACGAGCCGGGTATCAAGCAACGATAATGCGTTTTCGCTTTAACAAAGGGCCTTGATTAACGATAAGGGAAGCATGTCCTTGCCTGAGTTGTTCCCATCCAGGATCTTCCTGCGCCTGGCCCTGGCCGTCCTTCCCGCAATTTCCTTGTATGGCGAGATCCATTTCAACCAGGTTGGATTTCGTATGGAGGGAGTTAAAGTCGCCATTATCGACAGCAACACCCAGCCGTATTTCCAGGTGCTTCGAGACCAGGATGACGAGGTCGTGATGACCGGCGTATTCTATGAAGATGCAAAGATCTGGGATCCCTCCGGAACTTCGGCCCAGACGGCCGATTTCACCGACCTCCTCACGCCCGGCATCTACCATCTCAGCGCCGGATCCGAGGTGTCGGATCCGATCATCGTCGACAATCGCCCATACAGAGAGCTGGCGCGTTCATCCCTGCGATATTTCTACTACAGCCGGGCTTCAACGGCTATCCGGGAACCATGGGCGGAGGGTTGGCCGCGGCTGGCCGGCCATCCCGACACGACCGTTCATGTTCACTCCTCGGCGGCCAGCGAGGCCCGCCCGGAAGGCACCGTTATCAGCGCCCCCAGGGGCTGGTATGACGCCGGGGACTACAACAAGTATGTCGTCAACTCCGGGATCAGCACCTACACCCTGCTGCTCCTGTACGCGCTCTTCCCGGAGGAGTACCGGGGATTGTCCCTCAATATCCCGGAAAGCGGCAACGCCCTGCCCGACATCCTCGACGAGGTGAAATGGAACCTGGACTGGCTGCTGGCCATGCAGGATCCCAACGACGGCGGGGTCTACCACAAGCTGACCACCGAAAATTTTGCCGGATTTGTCATGCCGGACGAGGCAACGGCAGAGCGCTATGTAGTGAAAAAATCCATCACCGCCACTTATGATTTTGCCGCGGTCACCGCCTTCGCCGCCAGGGTTTTCGCCTCCCTTGACAGCGATTACGCAGCCGCCCTCCTGACCGCCTCCGAGGCCGCTTATGCCTGGGGCCTTGATAATGACCTGAATCCGAATGCGGTTTATTCCAATCCTCCCGGCATTACCACCGGGGAATATGGCGATACGGATCCCACGGACGAGAAGATGTGGGCCGCTACCGAACTCCTTATCACCACGGGAAAGCCAATCTATGAGGATAACGGGCTTGCGGCGGCCAACCG
>CAJXMX010000241.1 GCA_913056355.1 uncultured Opitutales bacterium | reverse complement strand
CCAGGCCTTCGGGATCGACTTCACTGGTGGCGATGAAGTCACGGTGGGTTACGATTTGCGCCTGACCTACGAGCAGGTCCAGGAAGTGGCCGGGAACGCCAGCTACACCAGCGAGGACGGATCCACCACGAGCTTCGGCGAGGTCAACATCTTCTTCCAGACTCCGCTCGGAGCCGAGGAGGAAGTAATGATCGTGCAGACCGAGCCGGACAAGGGGGACCAGTTCTTCGAGGCCCTGGCCGCCGCCTATCCCAACGCCGGGCTGCAGGAGCTGGGCAAGACCCAGATCGGTTCCGCCGTCGGCAGCGAGGTGACCCGCAGCGCCATCATTTCCATTATCGTGGCCCTGCTCGGGATCATGCTCTATATCGCCTTCCGCTTTGAGTTCGGTTACGGCCTGGGTGCCGTTGTTGCCACCACCCACGACATCCTCATGACCATCGGGGTCTACGTCACCCTCGGGGAGATCTTCCACGTCGGCAGCGGCCAGTTCTCGGCCCCGATGATCGCGGCCATCCTGATGACCGTCGGTTATTCGATCAATGACACCATTGTCGCCTTTGACCGGATCCGGGAGGAACTGGAGCTCAATCCGGGCATGAACCTCCGCAAGGTCGTCCACCTGTCCATCAACCGGGTCCTCAACCGTACGGTGCTGACCAGCTTGACCACCCTCTTTGCCTCCCTGACCCTTTTCGTCTTCGGGGCCGGGGTCATCAAGGACTTTGCCCTGGTCTTCCTGCTCGGCATTATCACCGGTACCTTCTCCTCCATCTTCATCGCCAGTCCGGTCTTCTTCTGGTACCACAAGGGCGATCGCAAGTCCGTGGAGAAGGGTGAAATCCTGCCCAGCTACGACTGGACCTCGGACAAGTCCGCCAGCTAAAACGCCGGGATCTGCGGCAGGATGCGCTGGGTCAAGCCTACACGGAATGACGGTTTGGCCGGCCATATCGCGAGGCAGTTCGGGATCAGCCCTGTGGTCGCCTCCCTCCTGGTTGGCCGCGGCCTGACCGCGCACGGCGATATTGAAGGCTTCCTTAATCCCCGCCTGCAGAACCTGACCGACCCGCTCCTGGTCGGCAACATGCCGGCGGCCGTGGAACGGCTGCAGCTGGCCCTCCAACGCCAGGAGTCCATCCTGATCTTCGGGGACTACGATGTGGACGGTGTCACCTCCACGGTGGTCCTGACCCAGTTCCTGCGCCAGTTTGGCCTGACCCCGCGCTACGTCGTGCCCCGTCGCCTTGAGGAAGGCTACGGACTGGGCATGGATTCCCTGCAGCGGGCGCTGGCCGACGGAAAACCGGACCTGCTCATCGCCGTGGACTGCGGGACCAGCAGCTCCGCCGAGGTGGCCTGGCTGCGGGACCAGGGAATCGAGGTTATCATTCTCGACCACCACACCTCCAAGGAGTCGCTGCCCGAGGATTGTATCCTGGTCAATCCGCACGTTTACGACGGGGATGACGCGCCGTGGAAACACCTCTGCTCGGTCGGCCTGGTCTTCAAGTTCTGCCACGCCTGCCTCAAGGTTCTGCGGGAACAGGGGGACCCGCTGGCTGAGCAGACCGATTTGCGCCATTTCCTCGATCTCGTGGCCATGGGCACGGTGGCGGACCTGGTCCTGCTGGAGGGTGAAAACCGGATTCTCGTCCGTTATGGCCTTCAGCGCCTGCGGGGCTGCCGGCGACCAGGCGTCTGCGCCCTGATGGAGGTGGCGGGAATCACCCTCGGGGAGGAGATTTCCCCCTTTGACATCGGTTTCAAGCTGGGTCCGCGGATCAATGCCAGTGGCCGCCTCGATGATGCCACGGTACCCATTCAACTGCTCCTCGACGAGGACTGGAACAGCTGCCACCTGACCGCCAGGGCCCTCGATGAAAGCAACCGGGAGCGCCAGGACATCGAGCGCGCCATTACCCAGGAAGCCGAGGAGCAGGTGGTCACCCTTTATGCCGACGACCATGGGGTCATCGTGCATTCACCGGACTGGCATGCCGGGGTGGTCGGAATCGTGGCCAGCCGTATTGCCCGGAAATTCAATCGTCCGGCCCTTGTCCTGGGCTCGGATACGGAAGGATTCCTGAAAGGCTCCGGAAGGAGTGTCGAGGGAGTGGACCTGGTCACCATCCTGCAAAACTGCACCGACCATATCGTCCAGTGGGGCGGCCATCCCATGGCCGTCGGCCTGACCGCCGAGGAGGGCCGCCTGGCCCAGCTACGCGACGCCTTCAACCAGTCGCTCCGGGAACATTTCCCCGACGGGTTGCCGGAGCCGGTCCTGAATATCGATGCCGAGTTGGCTCCCGCCGACCTGGACGAAAAGCTCCTTTCCGAGCTCGACCAGCTGGCGCCCTTCGGACAGGGAAATCCGGAACCGGTCCTGGCCCTGGAACAGGTGACACTGGCCAGCGTCAGCCCTCTCGGGCAGGACCACCTGCGCTTTGCCCTGGTCGTTCCCGGCCGCTACGGCACCATCGACGGGGTGGCCTGGAACATGGCCGGCTCGCCTCCTCCCAGCGGTCAACCGCTCAACCTGGCCGTACGCTTCCACTGGCATACCTGGCGCGGCCGGCGCTCCATGCGCCTGACCCTGCTCGACTGGCGGGCAGCCTGACGGACCGGCGCGGCCTATCCTTCCACCGGCGGGTTTTCGCAACGCTCCTTGAGTGCGGCCAGACCCTTGTCGTAGCTGGCCCCGACAAATTTATCCATCAGGACCGCCATCCAGCGGGCGAAGAACTTGTCCCCGACATCGCCCTCGAAGGTCCAGGTCACCGTGGTGGGACCCGCCGGATTATCGGACTTGAGGATCATTTCACTGAAGGAGGGCTGGCTTTCGTACCCCTCGAAGGCCAGTTTGTAGCGGACATGATTCGGGGCATCGGCCTCGGTGATGGTCATACTGCCGTTGCCGGCCGCTTCACTGATCCAGCTGTAGGAAGCCCCCTGGCCCACCTTGGATTCACCATAGGTGATTTCCATTTCCGGATCGAGATCGCTCCAGGGATTCCATTTCTGCCAGGCTTCCAGGTCGGCCACCTGGCTGTAGACAACCGGGGCCGGCGCATTAATCCGGGTGGTCCTCTCCACATAGTAGTCCTGTGGAAGAAAAAAAGTAACCAACACAAACAGGCCGAGAAGCACGGCCACCGCAACAATGAGCCACTTAACAAACTTCATGGCCGGTCAATCTAATGGGTTTACCCCACTAGGCGAACAGAAAATAGCCCATTAAGCGTAAATCCGCTCCGACAGCCAGGCCTCCACCTCATCCAGGTGAATGCGAACCTGCTCCGTCGTGTCGCGGTCACGGATGGTCACCGTCTGGTCCTTCTCAATCGTATCGAAGTCGATCGTGATGCAGAAGGGAGTGCCGATCTCGTCCTGGCGACGATAGCGGCGTCCGATGGCCCCGCCCACATCCCAGGCCACGTTCCAGCGGCGCTGCAGCTTCCTGTACAGTTCGCGGGCCGTGCCGACCAGCTCTTCCTTGTTCTTCAGGAGCGGGAAAACCGCCGCCTTGAAGGGGGCGATCGAGGGATGGAACTTGAGCACCGTCCGCGTCTCGGGGACGCCCTTGTCGTTCGGGACCTCGTCCTCGCAGTAGGCCGCGGTGAGGACCGCCAGCAAGGTCCGGTCCACGCCAAGGGACGGCTCCACCACGTGCGGAATGTATTTTTCCTTCCGGGCCTCGTCGAAGAATTCCATCGACTTGCCGCTGTGCTTCTGGTGCTGGCCGAGGTCGAAGTTCCCCCGGCAGGCAATCCCCCACAGCTCCTGGGTGCCAAACGGGAAGGTAAAGGTCAGGTCGGTGGTTCCCTTGGAATAGTGGGACAGTTTCTCCTGCGGATGGACATCCTCGCCCACCATGTCCTCGGGGATACCGATGCTGTAGAGCCACTGCTTGCAGGTCTCGATCCATTCCTGGTAAACCCGGGGCCACGTTTCCTCGTCCGGATCGATGAAGTACTCGATCTCCATCTGCTCGAATTCACGGGAACGGAAAATGAAATTCCGCGGCGTGATCTCGTTCCGGAAGGCCTTCCCGATCTGGGCGATCCCAAACGGAATCTTGACCCGTCCGGTATCGACCACGTTCTTGAAGTTCTGGAAAATCCCCTGGGCCGTTTCCGGGCGCAGGTACGACTTCGAGGACGCGTCGGCCAACGGCCCGACCTGGGTCTCGAACATGAGGTTGAACTGGCGCGGGGGGGTCAGGCTCCCGGGCTTTCCGGTAGCCGGACTGGGAATCAGGGCGTACTCCTCCGGGCTGGCCTCGGTGTACTCCTTCAACTCGATGGCCTCCAGCGTTCCCTGCACCGCCTGCTTGCGCTTCAGCTCGTTGGCCTTTTCCCCGGCCTCGGCCTGCATGGTTCCGCTCTCCTCGACAGAGACGTAGCCGATGACATTGCCGTCCACCTTGACCGGGGAGAAAAACAGCTGGTCCGCGCGGTAGCGTTTTTTGGACTCCCTGCAGTCCACCATCGGGTCGTTGAAGCCTTCCACATGACCGCTGGCCCGCCAGATTTCCGGGTGCATGATGATCGTCGAGTCGATCCCGACAATCTCGTCGCGCTCGTGCACCATGGCCCGCCACCAGGCGTCCTTGATATTCTTCTTCAATTCCGCCCCGAGCGGGCCGTAATCGAAAAACCCGGCATAGCCGCCGTAAATCTCACTGGATTGGAAGATGAATCCCCGGCGCTTGCACAGCGTGACCAGCGATTCCAGCGTGGGCAGTTTCCTTTGGGCTTTTTCGTCCGACATAAGCGGAAAAAATTGGGTAACGGCCCCGGAATGGTCAATACGCAAAACGGACGGGTTTGGTCCCAGGCTCCGCAGCAGCGGTAGCCCCGGGTTCCCCGGGCTCCCCTCCTTCGCCCTGCGGGCTACGGAGCGTCACCCGGGCCTACCACTGCCACGGCCCCTCCGGGCCGAAAACGCCCCCCGCCCATCCATCGATGACAAGGATTCACGATCCAAGCAAGGCGCTCCGCGTCGGCCTACCATAGCCGTGGTCGATCGAGCCCAAAGGGCGAGGAGGCCACGGAATACCGGGGGGCGGCGAGGAGGCCCGGCCACCGGCGGCTCAGGCTTGGCTCAATTTCCCCAGCCGTCGCAGAACCGTTTTCCGCCCCAGCACCTCCAGCATGGGAAGGAAATCGGGGCCGCTGGACAACCCGCTGACGGCAAACCGGGTCAGGGGCCACCACTTGAAGGGCTTTTCCTGTCCGTGGGCGACGGCCAGGCTGTTGAAGGCGGCCTCCAGGGATTCGGCGGACCAGTTTTCCACCGGGACGCCTTCGAGGGCTTCCTTGACCTGTCCCGCCAGCTCGGCCGGATCGCCTTTCTTGAAGACCTTGTTCCGGGCCTTTTCATCGACGGTGTAGTCATCGGTGAAGAAGTAGCCGCAGAACTCCGGCAGCGCCTCCAGGGAAGTGATTTTCTCCTGGCAGAGGGCCAGCACCCGCTGCAGGTGGTCCTCGGAATAATTCTCGGGGATCAGCCCCTTTTCGGTCAGCACCGGACGGGCGAACCAGGCGTAGGTTTCCACCGGAAGGGCCTTCAGGTACTGGAAATTGACATGGGCCATCTTGTCCTCGTCGAAACGGGCGGCCCCCTTCTGGATGTCCTTGATGTCAAAGGCGGCGATGATCTCCCCGATCTCCATGATTTCCCGGTTGTCCCCCGGGTTCCAGCCCAGCAGGGCGATGGCATTGCGGACCGCGGCGGGCAGGTAATGGCGATCCTGGTACTCCTCGATAAGGGAGCCCCGGTCGCGCTTGCTCATTTTCCCCTTCCCCATCCTGGGATCCTTGAGGATCAGGGGCAGGTGGGCGAACTGCGGTGGCCGGGCCCCGAAGGCCTTGAACAACTCGACATGCTTGCTGGTATTGCTGAGGTGATCCTCCCCGCGGATGACGTGGGTGATCTTCATGGCGATGTCATCCACCACGTTGACGAAATGGAAAGTCGGGCTGCCGTCCGAGCGGAAGATGACGAAGTCCCGGTCCTCGCTGCGGACCACCGTGCCGCGGATGGCATCGTCGATCTCCACCGGCGCGGTGCGGACCTTTTCCACTTCCTTTCCGAGGTATTCGTCGAACTCGGTGTAGCGTTCCCCATCCAGCTTGAAAAACACCGCTCCATCCTGTTCGTAGGTTCGGCCGGCGGCCCTCAGCTTCTCCAGGTGTTCCTGGTAAATGTCGCCCCGCTGGCTCTGGAAGTACGGTCCGTAATCCCCGCCCACCTCGGGCCCCTCGTCCCAGTCCAGGCCCAGCCAGCGCATCCCCTTCAACAGGACCTCCAGCGCTTCCTCAGTGTTGCGGGCGGCGTCGGTGTCCTCGATCCGGAGGACAAAGGTGCCATTGGTGTGGCGGGCGTAGAGCCAGTTGAAGAGCGCCGTCCGGGCGCTGCCGATGTGGAAGAACCCCGTTGGACTGGGGGCAAAGCGGACTCGAACTTCAGACATAAGCGAACAGGTTGTTGCGCTTTCCGGTTGAATTCAAGGCGGATTGCATACCTTGGGAATCAGAGGCCCATGAATATTGAAATCTACCTGGAACGACTCAAGGACGCGGCCCGGCGGGCCGGCTTCACGTATTCCTGCTATGGCACCGTCGGGGACACCGCCCTCCCGGTCCTGGAGCGGATCCACGGCAACGGGGCCCCTGAGATTTATGTATCCGCCGGGGTGCACGGGGACGAACCGGCCGGTCCCATGGCCGTTCTGGACCTGCTCCGGCGCAAGGCGCTGCCGGAAACCGCCAATTT
>CAJXMX010000240.1 GCA_913056355.1 uncultured Opitutales bacterium | reverse complement strand
AATCCCTAGGGCCGGGCCGGCCTGAAGACATAGACCCAGCCGCCCTCTTCCGTGAGGCCGGCCTCATCCGCATAGAGCCAGCAATCGAGCTGCAGCGACCAGACATAAGGGGCCTCCTCGACGTAGAGGAGGCCGAGCCAGGGATCGGTATCGACAAAGCCGTTCACTCCGACCGGATAACCCGCCCATCCGGGGGCGCCGGCAAAATCGACAATGTAACGCCGGGTCCCCACCGGCAGGTTGAAGGTGCTGGGGACCTGCCCGTTGATCACATAATTGAAGCCGCCCTTGGTTGAAATGTTAACGTTGCAGGCATGGTGGATGCGGATTCCCGGGGAATCCGGTACCTCGATCGAGCTCTCGATGGCGATCTCCGCCCGGCCGGTGCGTATAAAGACGTCGTAGATCCCCATCATGGAGGCCTGGTGGAAGCGAACGTGATCTCCCACCTTGTAGGCCGCGTACCCCTTCACGCTTCCGTCGTGACTCATGTAGGCGCTCTGGGAGGGCACGTCGTAGGGCGTCTCGCACTGGAGGAAATACAAGGCGCCGTGCTCCCCGTTCCAGATGGTCTGGTATTCCTGGAAGTGCTCGTTGAAGAGTCCGTAGATGGTGACATAGTCGCCGTTCACGATCAGGCCGTTCCTGGAGGTATTGAGGTTCCAGCCCACGCCGGCCCCGTGGTCGGCCCGCCAGATCCAGAAGTGGTCACCGATGACATCGCTGCTGTTGATGACCAGCGCGGTATCGACATTCACCGCCTGGTCGAGGAAGCCGCCCACGCGGAAGAACAAGTCCGCCAGGAGGGTCGGGTTTTCACTGTGATTGGCGACGGCATCGGCGGGTCCGGCCCGGAGCAGGGCGGTTGAGCTGTAGCAGGCATCGAAGAGCAGGCTGGCAATGGTCACTCCGCCCACATCGTCGATGATAATGGCCGCCTCGGGGTTGCTTTCACCCGGTATCAAGGTCGCGTAGCCGGTTCCGAGAATGATGGTATCGGTGAATTTCACCCGAAGAGGTTCGGACAGGTAATACAATCCCGGGGTAAAAAACAGGTGTCGTCCCACATCCAGCTGGGCGTTCAGTTCCTCCGCCGTGGCGCCCGGCTTGGCCACAAAGAATTCGTCCAACAGGTCGTGGACGGTCCCCTGCCCCATGTCCTCAGGTCCCCACGAAACGCCCTTGGAATCGTGCCTCAATCCCGGGCGGAAGACCTTGTAGCGGCCGTCCGACTCATCCAGGAAGAGGAAGGGCTTCTCGCGGACGACGGGCGTTGTGTCGACCCGACTGACGTTGTTCCAGACTCCGCCCGAAGTATTCCAGTTATCCGAGTGCAGAGCCATGTTGACATAAGGGCCGAACTCCACCCCCTGGTAGGCCAGGTTCCATCCCCCGGCGCTGTAGCCCTCGCTGCCCTTCTCGATGTAGGTATTGCGGAAGTACCATTGCTGCTGGGAGAAGGATCCGGCCGCGTCCTCGAAATAGCAGTCACCGGTATACCCGCCGCTGCACCAGCCCTCAAACGCCAACTGGAAATGGGCGCGTTTCTCCGAATAAACCCGGCGCAACGGGGCAGCCTGGGAAACGGCCCACGTGAACCAGCTTTCAATATCGTCGTTGGAGGGTCCGGAAACGGCAAAATTCTCGGCCGAGCGCCAGAAGGTCTGGGTGGCGTTGTTGTCGGACAACGGGCCGGGAGTGAAGATGTTCGAAAGCTGCGTGTCGTAGGGCAGTTTTCCCAGGCCGCCGATGTGGGTGTAGAAGGAAACCCTGAGCTTCCCGGCCCCGGTGTAGTCTCCCGGCTTGAAGAAGAAGGCATACCGGTTCGCGCTGAACTGCGCGTACTGCATCTGGTCGCTGGTCTGGTTGACCAGGCCGCTGACGGCCGCCGGATCATCAGACGGGCTGAAGATATACACGTTTGGACCGAACAGCTCGATCTCCAGGGAAAGGAGGCCAATCTCCAGGCCCTGGGAGTCGTGGACCAGGTAATAGTAGTCGTAGGGATTCCCGGCAATTCCAGTGTCGGCGTAAACGGAATCCGAAACCGTGGCCACCTCCCCATATTGCCCGAACCGTCCCAGCGATCGGCTCACGGTGTAAGGTGCGGTGAAGGAACCGGCCTCCACCCGGTCCGTGAAATCCAGAATAATGTTCCCGTCAACGAGGCTGCATTCCTCAGCGAGAGCGGGAATACAGGACGACAACAGCAGGAAGAGGGCGGTAAGTTTTCTCATTGGCGGGGGTGGTCAGGAAATCACTAATATCCATTTAATCCTCGATCCTGGTGAACTCCAGCCAGTCGATCTTCGCGGAGAATCCCTTGATCAAAATGCGGAAAGTCTGAGGTCCTGCTTCAAGACGGGTATCGAAATGCAGGTCGCGCTCGATGTGTTCCGGCGGGTCGACCAAATCAGCCCCCTCTTCCACCGGACCTAGATCGGTGTAAGAGGTGTCGGTGACCCGCATGCGGATACCGTACAGGCCGGCCTCCGCGACGTCGATCTGGAAGTTGATCCATCCCTCCCTCCGGCTCGACATCAGGGTAAGCGCCCCCCATCCGCCTGCGGAATCGGCGGTCACAATCATCATGTTGTCGACACCGCTGTAGGACTCCGCATCAACCCGGCCCGGAACCGGATGGAAGTGGTCCGGATCAAATGCGGGATAATTGACGTAAAGCTCGCCAAGCGGGGTCAGCGCCCCGCTCCGCCGGTCCACCAGTTTCAACTGCGAATTGATGTTGGCCATGAACCAGGCGTAGCCGCCGACTTTCGGCGAATGCTCCAGGAAGTCCAGCGCCCGTACCGCGTAGTCGTACAGCTCCTCTTCGCTGGAGGCGTTCCAATAGGCGAACTCCGTCACCCAGACCGGCTTCCCGTAGCGGGAATAGGCGTTGTCGACAGCCCAGGTCAGCTCGCCCAGAACACCGTAGGGATGCACGGCGATGCCCTCCAGCGGTGCGTCGCCTCGGTAGTAGTCGAAGGCGTCCAGGAACTGGTCCATGGAGGTGTAGGTGACCGTTTCCCCAAGGATCGGATCGTAGGCGACAATGGACGAACCGGAGGCCGACCCGAGAGCCATCTGCGGTCCGATGAGGGGGATGTCATGGCCTGCCAGGGTGTCCCTGATGTGCTCCATCCAGCTGGCGGTTTCCTGGGGCGTGATGAAGGCCTGCCCCTTCAGGTTGGGCTCGTTGAGGACCAATATATGGGAAGGGGTGGCCCCTCCGTCGAGATACTCCTTGACCCCGTCCAACTGGCCCTGGTTGGCCCCCCAGACCATGGGGATGAACTCCATTTCCCCGTTCAACTCGAGATTGGCCGGGGTGGCGCCCCAGTTGTAAACCCAGGACACCCCCTGGGCCAGCTGCTGCACCTGCCCGCTCTCCAGAAGCGTGGCACAAACTCCCCGCTTCCGGCTCCGCAGGTCCGGTGTGTCATCCGCGGCCAGGGGACCGGGCAACTGCAGCGGCATGGCCAGGAGGAGGAACAGGATGAAGCGGTTCATGGGGATTCAGGGGGGATTGAGGGGCCGGGGACGGGAAAGTTCCGGCTCTGCTTAAAATTTCATGACAATGGTTTGCAGGCCCTGGGCGGATATCTTCAACCGGTTCACCTTGCCGTCCATCGACAGGGTGTAGGGAACGGGTTCACCGGTTGGATTGAAGACAACCGCGACGCGTGATCCGTCCGGATTCTCCGCCGCCAGGCAGAGCAGCCCCTCTTGAGAAACCTCACTGCCCAGGACAACCGATCCGGGACGGATGAAACGACTGAAATGGGCCACGGCATAATACAGGGGTGTGTAGTAGACGGAGTTGGTTTCACCATCCACCAGGACCGGGGCTCCGCAGAAGTTGTCCGCGTGATTGGGACCGCCGTCGAAATCAAGGACGATATTCCAGTCGATCCATCCGGCCATGCCGTGGTTGAGGCCGACCAGGATATCGCGGGTGTAGCGGTAGAACGGCCGGTACTTGGGGTGGTCCTGCTTTTTGTCTTCCGGGGCGAAATAATATCCCCAGTCCGTGGCTTCGGCCCGCCAGTACCAGTCGTCCTCCAGCCAGGAACGATGCGCCTCGTCGTTGCCCATGGCATCGATGCACCCCTCGGAATGAATGACGGGAAACCCGGCAAAGCGCTCGCGCAGTTCGTCCAGCACGCCCGGCAAGGGATCCGTGGTGTGGCTGTACCAATGCACGGCGACGCCGTCGGAATATTTTCTGACCTTCTCGTCGTGGAGCAGGAGCTCGGCCCATTCGATCACTTCATCCCGGTTCTGGTCGAAGATGTAGAGTTCCGGATCGAGTCCCGCTTCCTCGAGAGCCGGGCCCAGGTTGTCGCCGATGAATTGCGCCATTTCCTTCGGCGAGAATTCCATGCTCTCCCATTGCGATCCGTTGCCGAGAGGCTCGTTGAGGGGAGTAATTCCCCATATGTCGATACCCTCCCTCTGGTAGGCCCGCAGGTACCGCACCCAGTAGTCGGCAAAGGTTCCGTAGTGCTCGGGTTTCAGGCGGCCCCCGAAATAGGCGTTATTGTCCTTCATCCAGGGCGGAGCCGTCCAGGGGGAGGCGAGGATCCGGAAGCCGCCCGTGCTTGCCGCCCGGGCGTCCTCAATCAGGGGGAGAACCCACCTGCGGTCCCGCTCGATTGAGAAATGCTCCAGTTCCGTGTCCCCGGCCACCGGCGCATAGGTGTAGCTCCCGGTGGAAAAGTCGCAACTGGCCACCGGCACCCGGACCATTGAGTAGCCTGCGCCCTCCGATCCGAAGTAGCGCTCCAACACTTCCCTTCGCTTCGCCGCCTCAATCTGCCCGAGGGCGTACCCGGAGGATTCGGTCAGGGCTCCGCCAATTCCGAGAATCTCCTGCCGGCGGTCCTCGGGATCGATCCGGATCCGTACCGGGTTGCCGGCATCCTGCGGGTCACAGGACACAGGAACCGCTTCCATCCGCAGACCGGCCCGGTTCGTCTCGTAAACAGTCAACTCCATTTGACCGGCGCCCAGGCAGGCGGCTTGAGCACACAGGCCGGCCAGGACAGCCGGAAGGAGGCGGTAATAATTTGCGGCCCCGGGCAAACCGGTGTCCCGGGCCCGGGCAGGACGACAGGCATGAATTCTCATTGATTGATGGATGGGATAGCTGGAATTACAGCTAAATCTGTTCTGAAAGAACACGCCTGCTGGAATCAAGAATCCAGCAGGCGTGATTTAACATCACTAGTCTGGATAGTCTGTCTCTAACCCTGGCGTCGGCGCCGCACAAGAATGGCGCCTGCAACAAGGACTCCGGCAAAAAGCGCGAAGGTGGAAGGTTCCGGAACCGCGGTGATCCGGTAATCGCCGCCGCCCAGGTCGGCAAGGACCAGGCTGCCGTCGCCGATCCCGTCCAGGTAGCGGACTGCCCCGGTGGAGATGAGGTTGGTGGCGGTGGTTTCGGTGGCATTGTGCAGCAGGACTGATCCCTCCAGGGAGGTGATCGTGGTGTAGCGGTCGGCGGCGGAACCGTAGAATCCGTCGTACAGGCTGGCGTCACCGATTTCCAGGGTTCCGTTCACCTCGATAATGCCCGCGCCATCCGAAAAGGAAACAATGGAACCCACACTCATGGTGGCTTCCGTCGGAATTTGGAAGGTGCCGATCGGCTTGAATTCAGAGGTCGTCTGGAGCAAGCCGCCGGAAAGCAGGTTGACCGCTCCGGAGTTGCCCGGGTCCACCACCAGCAGTCCGCTGTAGGTGAAGTTGCCGGCGATGTTGAGTACGGTTGAGCCGTCGCGAACCAGGTTCCCGGAGGTGCCCATGTCGAAGGATCCCCCGGAATTGACATTCAGGGTGCCTCCGGCGGCCTGGATCCAGGAAATCCCTCCGGTCTGGGTCCAGCTGCCACCCAGTCCGATGGTGACCGTGCTGCCGTTGGAGACGGAGAAATCAGGGCCCGCGTTGTAGATCGTGGCGCCGCCAATGAACGCATCGTCGGTGCCGTTGGTGGCGGGGACCGCATTGGTGTCCCAGTTTCCGGGATTGGCGTAGTCGGTGTCTATCGAGCCGACCCAGGTTACCATGGCTCCTGTCAGGGGCAGGCTCGTGACGAGGACCATGCCCAAAAGGAGGAGACCTTTTTTCATCGTATGCATAGCGTCAGGGATTGTTTGAGTTGGGGATTAATGAGGGCCTGCCGGAGCAGGGCGATTTACTAAGCGGTCAGCAGAATATCCTAACTCCCGCTTGCCCGCATCCCTCATTGGAGGGGTCCCCGCTTAATTTGCCGGTCGGGTACCGGCCGCCTCAGAGGCGAAGAATCCCCCGCTTCAAGGCCACGGAGACGGCTTCGGTCCGGTCGGCCACCCGCAGCTTGGCGAGGATGTTCTTCACGTGGTCCTTCACCGTGTACTCGGAAATGCACAGGGCATCGGCAATCTGCTTGTTGGCCATTCCCTTGGCCAGCTCCTCCAGGACCTGGACTTCGCGGGAAGTGAGGCGCTCGAAGGTCTTGAGCAGGTCCAGCCGGTGGCTCACTTCCTTGGGGATCCATTTCCCGCCGGAGGCCACGGTC
This sequence comes from uncultured Opitutales bacterium, assembly GCA_913056355.1. Lineage (GTDB taxonomy): Bacteria > Verrucomicrobiota > Verrucomicrobiia > Opitutales > Oceanipulchritudinaceae > Oceanipulchritudo. Next base: position 261 of record CAJXMX010000240.1, on the reverse strand, counting down.
CGCAGGGCCGGGATCAGGTTGTCACCGGTCGAGCGCTTGAGGACATAACCCAGCACTCCGGCGTCCATGGCCCGGACGATGTCGCCATCCCCGTCGAAGGCGATGCCGAGATCGGCGCGCCTCCGCCGCACCTCCTCCTGCAGCTGAACCAGGTTCTCGGCCTGGGTCGGATCGGGATGGTGGGCCGGGAAAGCCGAGTCCACCTCGCAATTGATCAGCACATGTTCGCCTGGCAGACGCGCCGTTAATTCCGGCAGAGCG
>CAJXMX010000239.1 GCA_913056355.1 uncultured Opitutales bacterium | reverse complement strand
AGCGTCCGGAAATGGTACCCAGGCTGCGGGGATTGGTGAACTTGTAGTCGGCGCCGAACATGACCGGTTCTTCCTCGCTGGGCCAGTCCAGCCGGTAGCGCGCCTGCAGGTTCAGTTCGTAGGAATATCCGTACATGAGGTGACCGGCGCGGTAGAAGAAATTATTCCCGTCTACGAACTCCTTGAATCCGTAGGCTTGGATCCAGAGAGGGCCGCGCTCGAACTGGACCTGGGCCGTTGCGATACCCGACCCGTCGGTCTGGATCTCTCCCAGTGAGGCGTTGAGGATCAGTTTTGACTCCGCATAGTCCACATGGGCCATGATCCGCGTCTCGTCATCGGGACGGTAATGCAGCTGGCCGCCAACAGTCCAGATATAGGAATTATATTCCCTTCCCTCGACGATACGGGCGACATTGCCGTCGAGGTCCAGGACTTCCCGGACAATGCTGTTCAGGGCGATGGCATCATCGGGATCATCCGGATCCAGCTTCCAGTCCTCGCCCTCAGTGAACGATCCGGTAATCTTGTAGACAAATTTCTCCCGGATGATGCCCGCCTGACGGAAGGCGAATTTGTGCATGGATTGTTCACCGAGGCCAACGGCCACGGAGGTTCCGGGGTATTCGAAGGGATCCCTCGTGATGAAGTGAATGACGCCCTGTTCGACCCCTGGACCATAAATCGCGGAGCCCGGTCCGCGGACCACTTCCACCCGCTCCAGGTCCAAGGCATCAACAGGCAGGCGCGTGTAGAGGACCAGGCCCAGGGCCGGATTGTAGGCATCCCGATGGTCCACCATCACGTAGGTGCTGGAGCCAAAGGCATTATTGAATCCCCTCACGGCAATGAGATAGCGATTGACTCCCGCCTGCTGGTAATCGACTCCCGGAACCGTGCGGAAGAGCGCCGCCACCGACGGCGCCGCCTCCCGGGACAGCTCGGTGGACGTGAGGATCGACACCGAGGCCGGGGCGGCCATCAGCTCCTCCTCGTAACGGGAGGCGGAGACCACCAGCGGATCGAGGTCGAAGGTGGCGCTTTCCGATGACCCTGCTCCGGGCGCCTTGTCCGGTTGACCCATCCCACTGAGGGGCGTGAGCACAGGGACAGCAAAGAGTGTCCCCAGACAACCCATGCGCCATGCCCTCCGGTGTTTCATCCCCTCTGCCCTGGTCCTGGAAAATTACAATACAATTGGTCGGGACGATGTATCCCAAACAGAGGGGAGGCATGATTTATGCCCTTGAAGCCAATAAGTTAATACCTGCCCGTCGGGAATTAGTCAAGGTTGTCCCCGTTGCGAACCCGACGCGCCAGCAGATCAAGCGGCACGGGGGCAGGCTGCAGCGGGTTGACATGGAGCCCTGGAACTGGGAACGTCTGGAACCTTCCGCGGCTACCGCCAACGACCGGGCTATCCTGGCCTTGGATGAGGCGCTGGAAAAACTCACCATGGACGACCGGGAGACCTCCGGCCTGGTCAAGGTGCATTACCTGCTCGGGCTTCCCGTGAAGGAGGCTGCCGCCCTACCGGCCAAACTCACGGAAGAACTCCGGTGCGTCGGCCAGGCTGCTATATCCGAAAATCCAGCACACCTCCACCGTGTCGGAGAAGTCCAGCCCGCCGCTCTTTATCGCTTCATTCAGGTAGCGGTCGCTGGTCCCGTTGAATCGGTTTGAGATGGCCACCGCCTCCTTCCAGATCGCGGTCAGCTCCTCCTTTTGGATTTCGTCCAGGCCGGCGCTGCTTTCCGTCCGGAAACAGGGCGTGCCGTTGCCGGGAGCGTTGCCGTCGGGAATCCTGTGGTAGGCGGCGTTGGCTTTCACGTAGGCCAGGTCCTCCGCGGAGGTCACCTCCTCGTTCCAGTCGCTGTGCTGGACAATGTGGAAGCATTGGCCGGTGTCCGCGTCGGGCAGGGCGGCTTTCACCCGGCGCAGGACGTCGGCTGAGAAATCCGACTGGCCGCCCTCGGCGATCCAGACCGCACCTCCATCCTTCATGGCCCCGATAGCCAGCCGGCTGACATCATTCAGGGCGGCCTCGTACGCGTTGTGCGCGTCGGACCAACGCATCCCGAAGACCCTGGCAAAGAAATCGTTGGCCGGAACATAGAGTCCTCCCTGGGTCCCGTAGGTGCCCGCGACGGCATGGTAACGGACCCCCTTGAAGCGCTGGTCCCGGAGGATGGTCCCGGCGGCGGCCGCCGACTCGATGTCATCCACGTCGGTTTTGCAGTCGTAATGGAGCAGCAGCATGTCCTTTTCGGTGTTGAACCTGCCGATCACCGGCTCCCCGGAGGTCGCTCCGGGAGCCAATGTTCCGCATGCAAGCAGCCAGGTGATGGCGATGAGGACTCTGGAGATTCTCTTTTCCGGATGATTCAACAAATTCAGATTCATGGCGTTGTTATAAACGCGCTTCCGGTTCCTGGCAATTTAAACGAGCCGGACCAGTTCCGCGGCCTGGGCACGGATCTCCGGCACGGCCAGGGTTTCCCAGAGGATTCCCCGAAGCGGCAGGCCCAGCGTGGAGAGCACCGTTGACGGAGTACCGTCGGCCTGGATGAGGGTGCCATCCGGAAAGGCATCGAGGCCGACATGGAGCGGATCACAGCGGATCATGCCCCGGCGCAGAAGTTGTTGCACCAGCGGCTCGTCGCGTTGCTCGTAATCCAGGTTGGGCCCGATGCAGTTGATGACCTTGTCCACCGGCAGCTCCATGGGGCGACGCGATTTCCGGTCCACATACTTAGCATCCAGCCGGTCCCGGTGCGGCTGCACATTCGTCAGCGTGCCGGCAAGCACGGAAACCTTTCCGCTGGCCAAATACTTTTCGAACCGCTTCGCGCTCTCCAGGGGGACGCGGCTGCGGATGATTTCCCAGAAGCGAAAGAGGTGGCGGATGAAACGACGCTTTTCCTCCACGGGCAGGTTCATCCAGATTCCGGGCGAATGGGGACGCAGCGAATCAATGACGGCCCTCGGGTCCGAGCCCTGATCTTGTGCCAGGCGGATATGCTTCCGGACGATGCGCAACAATTGCAGGATGCTTTTCTTTCCCTCCAGTTCGGCAAAGAAATCCGGATAGGGATCCGTTGACTGGTGGGCCATGGGCAGCAGGCCCCGGCGTGAAATGGCCGTGATTGGGCCGCGATGGCCCCGTTCCAGGAGGACCGTCGCCAGTTCCATCATGGTCTGTCCGGTACCTACAAATAGAATACGGTCATCGGGCTGGATCCGCTTGGACAATTCGACGTCCCAGGGGTTTCCAAAATACCGCTCGTCCTGAAGAACGGCAGCCTGCCGGACCGGGGGATTCGCGGGCCGGGCGTTGCCAATGGCCAGTATTACCCGGTCGGCGAGGATGTCCCCATGCCCGCGAACCGAAACGCGGACCCGGCCCTCCGTCATTTCAGCATCGGTTGCTTCCCCCCGGATCATTTCGATCCGGCAATTCCCGGATCGTGCGGCCAGCGCTTCCTGGAACTGCTCCTGGATGTAGGCGCGGAAGAGTTTTCTCGGCAGGAAATCGCCCGCCTCCGCCGGGTATCCCCTGGCCTGGACCCATTTCAGAAAATGTCCCGGTCTGCCGGAATACGCGCCCATGATCCCGGCCGGCACATTCAAGAGAAAGGCTTCTTCGGTGGAATAGGCGGGACCGAGGGCATCCGGCGCATTTCGGTCCACCAGCCAGATTTTCAGGCCGTCCGGGCAATCCGCCTTGAGGAGATTGACCGCCACCAGGGTTCCCGAAAGGCCCGCCCCAATGATAAGGATATTCCTCATACAGCAGTTTCGCCCTTTCTGCGGGAAAGTAAAACCGGGGGCCGGATTATGGAGAATTGCCAGCGGATGGATCTCTCCAAGTCACTGTTTTTCAAGGGTTTGTCCTGAGTTTTTGGATTCCCGAAAGGCTTTTCGGGTGTATCTGGAGGGGTGCAATGGATTAGAGACTCCCATGGCCTGCATCAATGCGGCTAAAGCTGCCTTGAAGGAGAGGATTAGCTGTGTTAAGGGTATTTTTTGTAAATCTCATGCATCATGTCTCTCTCAAAATTCTCCTCTCTCCTCGTAGGGCTGTGCCTGCTCACGGGCCCCCTTTCGGCAAATTACTACATTGAATCGGCCAGCACGCCGCTCGAGGATCCCGACGATCTGGCCTTGGAATCGATCGCCATTGTCGGGGAGCAGATCCTCGAAGGGGGGCTGGTCCTGATCGAGGTCACGGCCAACGTGCGCAACCTGGGCGAAGCGGCCTTTGAGAAGGTCAGCTTCACGGTGGCGACGGGCCTGGAGGCGACGGAGGGCATTGTCGAGGGCGTGGCCCGGGTCAGTTCCAAAATGGCCGACACCCTGGCCGCCCATGCCCTGTCCGGGGCCAGCAACACCTTCCGGATCGTTGTCGATGCCGCCAACCTGGACGCGGCCCGTGATGCCGTCCAGACCGGGGTTATTTTCGTCACTTACGCCACCGACGGCCTGGGCCAGGTTTTGCAAAATTCCGTTGGAATCCTGATCGAGGAAATTGTCATTCAATCGGAAACAGTATTGTCGGACGGACGGGTGCTGGTCGAATTTTCAGCCAAAGTCCGCAATGATACCGATGAGCCGTACACCGATGTCGAATTGCTCCTTGGCGACCTGGAGTCGCTGGGCATCGATGGCCTGCTCAATGAGCGGGCACAATATCCGGAGGTGTTGGATCCTCTGGAACTGGGAACCGGCGTGGAGACCCTGCATGTCATTACCGATCCGGCCTATGCCGAGGACCTGAAGACCGAAATCCTGGCGGGAACCAGCCTCAGTGTTGGAACCAGCGAGCTCTGGATTTTCAGCCAGCCTCCGGCCGGGATTGACGAACCCACCGAGACGGCCTGGGAAGGTACCGCCGTGGGACCGGGTAATGCGACCGATTTGGTCTTTACGGAGGAGACGGGATTTCTTTCAACCCTTGCGGCCGGCGATTTGCTGATCGAAGTCCCGGCTCTTCACCGGCTGGCCATGCCGGAATACCTGAATCCCTTTGATCCGCCGGACGAGCCGCCGGCGCCCGTTCTTTCGGAGTACCTGCCGTTTGAGGTCGAGGCGGTCCTCATGGTCGGCGACAAGCTGCATGTGCGGGGCCGGCAACGGCAGATGCTGGATGTGGTCGTCAGCGGCACCTTCCGGCAGGATTATCAGGACGCCTACGATGGAGCGGTTAGGGATCCATACAAGCCCGAGCTGGGCAATACCTACACCGAGGAGGAAGAGGAGGAACGGGAGGAATTGGCCCAGATCATTCGCAATGAAAACCCCTGGGATGGGCGTCTCGCCGAGCTCGACGGCATGCAGATGATTCCCTGGCACTTCAATGATTTTGAAATCTCCCCCAAAATCCGGATGAGCGGCGAAGTCCTCCTCAAGTCTTCCGGCCTGCAGCTTGAGGTAAAGATCCGCGACGCCGCTTTGGAGACGATTTCCGCTTCCCTGGAGCTGGGGGGAGAATTCAATATCCTGCTCGAGACCGACGATGAGGCCGACAATACCGGGGCGAATGAGTCGGAGCGGACCAAGCAGTTGTTCTTCATCCCGCTCCCACCGGTATCCTTCAATATCGGCGGCGTGCCCGCCAACATCCAGCCGGTTGTGACCCTTGATGCGGGCGTGGAGGCGGTCACTCCATCCCGACTGTACCTGCCCTTGCAAAGCGCCTTCTCCGTGGGCATGGAGATGGGCTGGAATTCCACGGACGGCACCTACTACATGCCTGTCGACGAAGTCGTTCCCTTGCGTATCTCCGATCCAGCGGTCTTCGAGGACACGGCCGCCACGGCGGGTGCCTGGGTGGAGCTGGGGGTCATGCTCGAGGGCAGTGTCGCCGAGGTGGTCAACGGCGGTCCGCGCCTTGCCCTGCGCACCTCCACCGGATTCGAACTTACACCGTTGTTGGATCCATGGTGGAGTTGGGACTTGTCGGTCGACCTCCTGGGCCAGTTCAATATTTCCTTCCTTGGCCTGGATGTCTTCGAAGCCGAGGCGACCCTCTTCACCATCGCGGAGGAGCACCTCGATGCCGGAGGACCCCTGATCCCGCTGCGCGGCGCCATGGACACCGAACCCTTGTCCACCTCCGGGCTCAAGCCGCTGGCGGGGCGGGAAACGCGATGGGCCCGGGCTTTCCAGAATGCCTCCACCTCGGGGGCTTATGATCCGGAAGCGACCTTTCTCGTTCACGATCCGGCCGGTTTCCTTTATGCCGGGGGCTCGAGCAAGGTCGGGAACGCCATCGCCAAGTACAATGATGAAGGCGACCTCCTCTGGGCGGGCCAGCTTTCATTCGGCCCGCGGCCCTATGACGCTGTTCTGGAACAGGACGGTAGCCTCACGGTGGTCGGGACCTGGGCCTCCAGCATCTGGCTGGCCCGGTTCGACAGTGACGGTACGCTGCTCTGGAGCCGGCGCTACGAGGGTTTCTCCACGCCGCGAGGTTTTGCCCTGATGGAAGAGGAGGGCATAATTTATTACTACCTGACGGGATACGTTTTCGATACCGTGAGCCGGGATTACGATCCTGTCCTGATCAAGTTTGCCTCCAGCGGCGATGTGGTCTGGGCCCAGCGCTACCGCAATACGGATGAGGATGACCAGGCCCACGGACTGGCCGTGCTGGCCAATGGGGATCTCATTCTCAGTGGCAATACCACCCAGGATGTCGAGCCGCCCGACTACGGCACGCCGGCCAGCAGCAACACGCTGCTCAATGCCGTAAAGGAAGGCATGCTGATGCGCGTCTCTCCGGAAGGTGCCCTGGTTTGGGCAAATACCTACGTGGGAGTCCATACCATTGAGTTCAGTCAGGTCGCCGAGGGAGACGACGAGACCCTCTATGTCGGCGGACACCATCATC
>CAJXMX010000238.1 GCA_913056355.1 uncultured Opitutales bacterium | reverse complement strand
TGGCGGAGCCACCAGGCCTTCGCGCGCAACTTCCGCAAAACGGCATTGGAAGAGATAGAATCTGGAAAGCTGCCCCCGCCGGACCGGATCATCGTCTCCCTGCCGCCGCTGGGGACCGCCGACGCCGCCTTCGCGATCCGGAAACGCCACGGCGGCGAGGTGGTCCTGGACATCATGGATGCCTGGCCGGAAACCTTTTACCGCGTCCTGCCGGGCTTCCTCGGACCGCTCCTGCTCTGGCCGATGCAACAGACTGCCGTCCGCGCCTGCCGCCTGGCCGACCGGATCTCCGCGGTCTCCCAGGTCTATATCGACCTGGCCCGCTCCCGCGCCCCGGACAAGCCGACCCACCTGTGCTATCATGGGATTGATTTGGACGAAGGACTAAGGACTAAGGACGAAGGACAAAGGACTAAGGACGAAGGATCGAACTCGGAACCTTCCTTAGTCTTTAGTCCTTCGTCTTTAGTCCTCACCTACATCGGCTCGCTGGAGCGGTCCTACGACCTGGAGACGGCCATCATGGCCATCCGGTACCTGGAGAAGGACGGATTTTATCCGGAATTCCACATTGCCGGGGCGGGCTCGCAGGAGGCCGGTCTCAAGGAATTGGCGGACAAGTTGTGGCCGGAAGAGGCGGAATGCCCCGTCCACTTTCACGGACTCCTGGACAGGGAGGGGCTCCAGGCGCTCTTGGCCAGGTCCTCCATCGGCCTGATCCCGATGCGCCAGGATTCGCATGTGGGGCTCCCCTACAAGCTGGCCGACTACTGCGCCGCGGGGCTGGCCGTGGTCTTCTCCCTGGACGGCGAGTGCCGTCGGCTCCTGGAGACAAAAAAGGCCGGGTCCTTCTACAACCCGGCCAACGTGCTTGATCTGAGCGCTGTCCTGAAAACTTACCTACAAAAGCCGCCCCGTGTCCGGGAGGAAGGGGCCAATGCTAGGCGCCTGGCGGAGGAATTGTTTGACCGGTCCATCACCTATCCGCAACTGGCGGAGTTTGTTGTTGGGGATTGAGCACATCCTGGACCGCCCCGGCAAACTTGCGTCCAATCGAGGCCCAATCAAATTCCTCGCGGATCCAGCGGCTCCCTTTGGCGGCCCGGGCCATGCGCTCCTCCTCCGGAATGGCCAGGACCTCGCCCAGCTTCTCATGGAGCGGTTCCATGCCCGGCTCGGTGATCCATATCCCCAGATCTTCCGGGTTGAGGCCGCCGCGCCGGGCGTACTCGGACCATGGGGTCTTGGTTGTGGTCAGTACCGGAACGCCCGAAGCAAGGGCTTCCCCGACCACGATGCCGAAGTTTTCCGAATAGCTGGGGAGGACAAACAGCCCGGCGCTCCGGTACAGGTCCCACTTGTCGGTGTCGGTAACCGCGCCCCTGATACGAATCCGGTCGTGATTAGGCTGTTGAGCAGCGCAATTCTCGCAAGCCCTGCGATGCCGGCCATCGTCGTTGCCGGCTAAGAACAGGTTCCAACCCGGGATGTCCAATTTTCCATAGGCCCGGATCAGGTCGAGGATTCCCTTCTTCGGGTGAAGCCGGGACAGGAACAGGATCTGCTTCGAGTTCCCTGAAGCACTTGCCTCTCCCGTCACCTTCACGCCATTCGGGACCACAAGGATTCTCGGGCAGGCGGGTCCCAGGGCCTTCCGGATGAAACCGGCCTCAAGTTCGGCAGTGGCATGGATGGCCGTGGCGTTGAGCAGGTCGTTTTTGGCGTAAGTCCACCAGGCCAACCGTTTCTTCCATCGGCGGTGGTTCAGCGCCCAGGGATCCAGCATGCTGCGGGTGGAGACGATATAGGGTATGCCGCGATCACAAGCTTCCTGAGCCACGAAATGATTGAGCGAGTTCCAGACCCCGGCATGGTAGAGGACCGTGTCCGTCGGTGCGGAGTCCAGAAGGCGGACCAGCTCCTCTTCAACCCCCTTGAATCCATCGGCGTAGTGAAGATCGACCTCTTTCAGGCCGTCAATCGTGGACAAGGTATCCTCGCGGGCCCGCGGGGCCAATAATCTCACCCGGTTCCCGACCGCCACACCCGCTGCCAGGGCCGGCACGGAACGGGCGATGCCGCCAAGGTCACGATCGATTGTCGAGGCGATAAAGATGAAGTTCATGGAACTGGTCATCCGGAGGCCTCCCCTATCAGGCGATTGAAGTAGCGGTCATGCTGCCTGCCGATATGCTCCCAGGAATAGGCGACGGGTACTTCCGTCTCCGTTTGATCCCCGGCCTCCCTGATAACGCGGATGCAATCCTCGAGCTTGGCCCCGGTCAGCGGAGGTTCGAAGAGACGGAATGTGGCCGTCGGGAAATCATCCGCGATTTCCCGGAAAGCGGACGTCCCCGGGGCAATTACGGAATTGCCGCAGGACAGGGCCTGGAAAATGACCCCGGAGTTGAGGGTCCGCGAGTACGGAATCACCACCGCATCGGCCTTCTGTTGCAGCTGCGCCAGCTCGTCTTCCGAAAGGAATCCCAGCCGCAGCTCCAATCCGGCAACTTCCCCGGCTTTTCGCACCAGGAACCGGCGCAGTCCGCGGTCCTGGCATCTTCCGGCGATGGTCAATGCGGCCAGTCCCTGCGGAAGGTTCTCGAAGGCCGTGACCAGCGACGGGATCTCCTTGTAGGTGCGCAGCTGGCCGATGAGGATCATGTGGAACGGGGAAGGTCCGCCGGAGGCCTCCGGCTCATTTTTGTCGCGGATTGTTGGGTACAAACCGTGCCTGATGATCTCGTGCGGCAGATCCCGCATGCCGGGCAGGCCGTCGACCAGTTCCCGCGTGGTCCGGTTCAGCCCGATCCATCCGTCCAGTTTCGGAAGGAACCGCCTCCAGAACCAGTCTTCCAGGCGGGGATGCAGGTTTTCGTGGGATCGGATGTTGTGGACGGTCCAGATGATTTTCGCCCCGCGGAGGCGGTACAGCTTCAGGACCCAAAGGAGCAGGTTGGCCCGGAAGACCGACTTCAACAGGCTGCGGTGCATGAAAAACCCGTCCGGCCAGTGGAGGTGCACGATGTCCGGCCGGACCATCCGCCGGAGCCCCGTATCGAGGTCCAGCACGCGCCAGCCCAGCTGCTGCAGCTGCTCGTACAGGAGGGCCTGGTAGGCGTTGGTCCTCCGGTTCTTGAAAGCAGGATAGGCGACGATGGTCCTCATTCGATTGACCAAGGAACTTGTCTTCCAGTCAGGTGCTGCAGTTCCTTCGTGTCCTCGCGATAAAACTCCCGCAGGACGGACCGCTCCCGCTCGCTCACCGGGATCTCGAAGCGTCTCCAGCCGGAACCCAGGCGGGGATTCAGCTTCCGCAACAGTCGTGCCAATAAAGGCGTCCGGTATTTCAAACGGAGCAGGAAATGGCTATCCCCCGGATTGCGGACCTGTTCGATTCTGGAAGGCGCAAAATCATCGCGGACCCCGATAAAGCGGTAGAGTTCACGGATCGCGTGTAGTGATTTTCCGGACACAGCCTCCTCATGGAAAATAATGTGGAATTGTTCCAGGGCGAAGCACTCCAGCCAGGCCCGAAAAGTACGACCGTACTCCCCCATGGAGCGTATACCAAGGCGGTGCCAGACCGCTTCAAACTTTTGCCCGGGTGCAATCCGGCCAGCGCGAATCTGGTGGTAATAGGCGGAAATTGCCCGCGCCACCGGGTCCCGAAGAATGACGATCAGGTGAATATCCGGGTAGAGTCCACGTATCCGCTGCGGGATGTCGGGCAGCTGGCCGCTTTCGGCAGCCTCCTCATCCGTTGCCGGGATCCAGAAGTAGTTCGGGGTGAATTCGCCACGGGCCCGGAGCCCCGACCCCGCCGGAAACTGCTCCTCATACCATTCCTTTCCCCTGGCAAACCGGTCTGCCTTGTCGAAGAAGTGAAGCTCCTTATGCGCCGGCGTCCCCACCTCCGGATGCGCCCCGAGGTTGCTTTCCAACCAGGTGGTCCCGCATTTCTGGGCGCCGATGACGAGGAAGGTGGGTGCGGTCATGGATTCAGGAAGTAACGGGTCAGGGTGTCCTGGAAGGATTCCTCGGAGTTGTCATGCAGGTAGGCCTTTACTCCGTCCGGATCCTGGCTGGGTAGGCCATCCATGGACTCCATCAGAACAGCCCTCCACGAGGCCGGGTTACCCGGGTCGAAGACATGTCCCAGGCGGTAGCGCTTCACCAGGGCTCCCAGCAAGCCCTGCCGGGCGGCGAGGACAGGCTTCCCCGAACGGGCGCCATGGCCCAGGAATCCGCTCGAGCCCCAGACGTTCTCATACGGCAGCAGGATGTAGTCGACCGCCTCAAGGTAGTCGGCCAGCTGCTGATCGGTTAATTTTTCCACCCGAGGCATCAGTCGGCCTTCAGAGACCATCCCTGAATGGGAATCCAGAAGCTTCTCCAGGCGCGGCTTGAAATTCGGCAGTGCCTCGCCGGCGATTAGCAGGCGGGCCTCCGGTTGAAAGTCGCTGAAGGCCGTGATGGCGGATTCCATCCCCTTCCCTTCGCGCAGGGCTCCGAAGAGACCAAAAACGGTTTTCTCCTCCGAAATGCCCAGGTCGCGACGCAGCTCCGCACGCGGTGCGGATGGGGAAGGCAATTCCGGAACCGGATCCGCCAGGGACTCCACGCCGAGGGGAATCCTGGTCTGCCGGGTCAGGAATGCAGCAGTGGCCGGGTCGTTGAGAATGAACAGCTTTTCCAGTCCGCATTGGCGGACCATCCGGTTCATTCGCAAAATCTCCAGCAGGCCCTTCATGCGCTTCTTCAACCCTCCCCCATGCACCCAGGCCGCGCTCTGCGGACTGAACCAGATGCCGGAGACGCGCATCCCCGGAAGGGACGTCTGCAGGAGGGGCTGCAGGTAGGTGTTCATTCGGGGGAGGAAGATGTGATTGAGTGATTTATTCCGGCGTACAAGATTGTTCAACTGGGCAGCGGGATTCTTCCCCAGTTCCTGAATGGACTGGACGCGACCCGTTTCGCTGACTGAAAGTGATTCGACCAAGCCCTCGTCGACATAAAACGTGCAGTTGCCTCCTCCGCCGGCCACTTCAAACAACAACCGTAAAAACTGCGGATGGTGGCCTGTCGATGAGGGATCGAGGACGACAATTGGTTTTTGGGTCATGTCCAATGCTTTGAGGAGGAACGACCCTCGCGTAGCAATTGCCCGAATACCCGGTAGAGGAAGATCGGTGAATCCAGATTCCGGCGCCAGAGCCGACGTGGCTCCTGCATCAGCCGGTAAATGGAAATCATTCCGAAGCGCTGGACCCACTTTGGTGGCAGCTTGACCCGGCCGGTGAAGAAATCAAAGACCCCGCCGACGGGACCAATCAGGTTTACATTCAGTCGATGCCGGTTCTGATGAGCCCATTTCTCCTGCTTAGGAGCCCCAAGACCTATCCAAAGAATGTCGGCCCCTGCGTTATTTACCCTCTCAACTATTTCTTGGTTATCATCTTCAGAAAATACCTTTCGAAATGGTGGTGCATAACTACCGACGAAATGAAGATTTGGAAATTCCTTCACAAAACGTTGCTTCAGTACGGCTAGGTTCTCCTCGCTCGAACCGAGAAAAAACATGCGTGTGCCCGCAATCTCAAGATTCAAGGTTGCGCACAAGGCCGGGAATATATCCGGACCGCATACGCGCTCGGGAACACCGGCATTGAGGATCCTGGATGCGATGACAATTCCGGTACCGTCGGGAGTAATCATGTCCGCATCAGAAATGGACTTCGAGAAGTCGGGATCCCGCCCAGCCACCATCAGGGAATGTGGATTCACACAGGCAAAATAACGCGTTGCCGAAGATGGCTCCCTCGACCACTGACAAAGCAGGGCGATGCTCTCATCGAAAGTGAGGGTCGAGAACTTGTAACCAGTTATGGGAGAGGAAAGGCGAATATCCATATGCTCAGTCAAGTGGGCTGCATTCAACGCCAGTCATTAGTCTCTTCGTACCCATATTCAATCAAAGTGCTTCCACACTCCTTCTTGAAGAGATCGATGATTTCCTCATCGAAGTGGTTCCGCCAGTCACCAATACGCCCTTTGCGAAATGTTCTTGAATGGGGTGTAATTGCTGAACGGATTATCGACGCCATCTCCGCCTCATCTGCCTTGATCCTGACAAAATCAAACATTTTCCGGATTTCTTCAATCTGGACGGCCTCGCTTCCGCCCCCAAAGCTGCCGATCAAGTTCTCAAACCGGACCACCAGGCAGTTCGGCTCAGTCATCCATCCCTTGAATTGTTCGGCATGGTCTGCAAGGCTCCGGGAGGCTTCCATCCCGCCCAGCTCAGTGGATTCGACACCCAAAATTGCTGCTTTAAGCCGTTCCTTGTCATCTTTCAGGGACTGGAAATAGCTGTGCAACCGGTGGCTTGGATCCTTGTAGGTGATGTAAAAGAAATTGGAGACAGCCATGTCCCGCAGATCACGCAAAATAAACACCATTTTTTGGTCGGATTCCTCAAGATAACGTGAAAACCATTCGGACCAGTAGGAGTGTAAAGTAATCAGCTGGCCAGGTTTCTGGCTCCTTAATTGGGCATCGAAGTATTTGTAGGAATCATCCAGGTGATAGCTCCAATCCCTTACGAAAAGAGGATGGCAATTGAAAATCGACTTCAACAGGTTGGTTCCCGCCTTTGGAAAACTATTGGCCAGAACCTTGCGGCCCTTGCTTTTGGCATTCTTGGATGCAGCGCTCAAGGGTACCACATTCCTTGCGATTCGATATTGAACCAGTTTCATCAACTTTCGCTGGTTCGGGAACAACCTGAGGCGCTTTGCGGTGTCAGTAAAACTCAAGATAACGAAACTGGGTTTACATTAAGCTTCCAGATTCAGCGAAGCCTCGTGGACCTTGATTTCTTCTTTACTGAACCTGGGGGAAATGAATTTGGCAGGAACACCTCCCACG
>CAJXMX010000237.1 GCA_913056355.1 uncultured Opitutales bacterium | reverse complement strand
GCGGCCGCCCCGGTCAATTCCGCCCCTCCGGGAACAGTCGGGTCGTTGGGTTCGATATATCCGCTGACATAGCGGGCGGCCAGCCCGTGGGTCCTGAGAATGGAGAGCATCAGGTGGGCGAAGTCCTGGCAGACCCCGCTTTTCTCGGCGATGACCACGGAAAGCGGAGTCGAGACATCGGTGACCCCGGGCCGGTACTGGAAGCGGCGGTAAATCCATTGGTTCAGGCCCAGGAGCGCCCCGCGGAGAACCTGTGAATCTTCGAGAAAACGCTTCCTCAGCGGAGCCAGGACACTGCCCAGGGGAACCGCCCGGGTGGGCAGGCGAAACTGGTACAGGTCTATCCGGCGATGCCGGTTGAGACGGCGGGCCTCGCCGACGGGGATGTCCGCGGCCGCTCCGGGATCCGGGACGGGAAAGGTTTCCACCTCGGCTGTCATGCGGATCCGGAGGCTTGAATGTCGATAGGGAATGGTAAAACACTCGACCGTGTTGCCGAAGAAGTCGGTAAAGGAATCGACTGTCACCTCGGGTCGCAGCTCAAGCTGCCGGTTGGAAATTTTCTGCCACGGCGTGTCCTTCGGATAGAGGCGCACTTCACCGACCGATTCCGAGGCCGGGCTGGCGTAGCGGTACTGGGTTTCATGCGAAATACGGAACCGCATCATTTGCCCTCCGGATCCGGGTGATGGCTGAAAAAGGTGTCCTCCAGCCGGTCGTGCAACTTCTCCAGCACTTTGGACATGTGGGCCATGCAGGCCTGGCAGTTCTTCATGGCTCCGGCGGAAAAGGCATTCTTGCGGGTCAATCCCCGGTCCAGTTCAACCGTCCGGGCCGGGAAGATCTTCTCCATGGGCAACTCGACCAGCCACTGGTCCAGCGCGTCCGCTTCCCGGACCAGTTCCTCCAGACCCGCATTGGGACCGGTCTCCCTCCCGACGGAGAGCAGGGCGCCATGAATTTCCCGGGCCGCGAAGAGGATGGAACCGGTACAGTTCGGGGATTGCCAGAGAAGTTGGGTAACCCGGTCCAGGTAGGCCCGCGAGCGATATTTGCGGTGGTAGGCGTCAAGCACCCCGAGGAGGCGCAGGAGGGCGGTCAGGTCCGTGTCATCGCGGAGGTGCTCCCATTGACGCTCGGCCAGGCGGGGCAGCACCTTGGAGAGGATGGTGGCGTGGCTCAGGGCCCGCTCCAGGAGGAGGCCGATGCGCAGGAATTGCCAGCCGGCGTCGTGCAGGAGGGTCCGCTGCCCGACCCCGTAGATGTGGTCGCCGGCATCGACCAGTTGTTCCAGGATATCCCGCAGGGCGGTGCCCCGCGGCTTGCGGCGCGGCGGCAGGTCCAGCAACTGGTGGGCGGCGCCGATGCTCCTCCAGAATTCAGGTGTAATGAAGGAACGGATACTGGACGCGTTGAAGCGCACCAGCGCCAGGCAGGATCGAACAGAGGCCGGATTGGCCGCGTCGAACAGGAGGGGGCTGGTCAGGCGGCTGAGATCCCGGGCCTCCTTTCGCAGGCGGAGATTCTGGCTGGTGGCGGCCATGATGGCGTCCAGGAGGGGCTTGTAGAGGGCGCGTTCCTTCGGGGTCAGTTCGCCCCAGCGGAGTTCCCCGAGGGTGTTCAGCATCCGGGCGGTGCCGCGGGCCCGCTCCAGGTAGCGGCCGATCCAGTAAAAGGCCTCGGCGGCCCGGCTGGTCAGGGGAAACTCAGTGGGGCTGATCTGGGCCTCGAGGCGGCCTGAGCGGCCCCGGGAGCCTTGCCGCTCCCGGAGGATCCAGGTGTCCTTCAGGGCATGGAAACGGTGCCCCACCGGTAGCCGCTCGTTTTCCGGATGGAAGAGCCGGGTCAGTCCTCCGGGGAGGACATAGGGCTGCCGGCCGCCAATGAAGTAGGCCCGCATGACCATGCCTTCGAGGTCGACATGCGAATTCCGGTAGACCGGGAGACGCGACGCCTCCGGCAGCCGCTGGGCCACCACCTTGCGGGCATCCCGGTCCAGAATGGACTCCAGTTTTCCCTCCTTGAAGAGCCGGTAGGCCTCGGGATTCGAACGGGCCAGGGTTTCCGGATGGCAGACTGTCTTCAGGACCGCCTCCTCCGCGTGGTCCAGCATCCATTCCCGCTGGTCCGGATCAAACCCGTGGTAGGTGGGCACCGTCTTCAGGATGGCCCGCTGGCCGGTGTAGTAGCGGATGATCTGATCGGAGTAGGGCAGGAGGGCCCGGTTGTCGGCCACGCCGCAGCCCATGGCGTTGATGACCTGCACGGTGCCCATCCGGGCGCACTGGATCAGGCCCGGAATGCCCAGTTCCCAGCCGGTGGCGAAGGCCACGGGATCCAGCAGGGCCGGTTCCATCCGGCGATAAATGACATCGATCCGGATCAGGCCGTGGATCGTCTTCAGGAAAACCTTCCTTTCCCGCACCACGATGTCCGCGGTGCGGGCCAGCGGAATTCCCATGTGCCGGGCCAGGAAACTTTCCTCGAAAAAGTGCCGTCCGGATTCCCCCTCTGAAAGCAGGACCACCAGCGGCTGGCCTCCGGAGCGGGCCCGGCCCTGCTCGGCAAAGGCTTCCGAGAGGCGGGTGGCAAAGGAGGCCACCGGGAAGACGGGCATCTGCTCGAACAATTCCGGCAGGGCCTGGGCCAGGATGCGGCGGATCTGGATGACATAGGAGATCCCCGTCGGGGTGGAAAGGCGGTTTTCCAGGACCTGCCACTGGCCGCTCCCGGTCCGGATCAGGTCCACCGCCCCGATCACAAGGGGCCCGGATTCCGGCATCGGGACGCCGTGCAATTCCGGGTGGAAGGCCGGGTCCTCGAAGACAATTTCCGGTGGAACGATTCCGTCATGCAGGATTTCCCGGTTCCGGTAGATGTCCTGGATGTAGGCGCCGAAGGCACGGGCCCTTTGCAGCACCCCCGACTGGACCTGTTCCCACTCCCCGGGCGGCAGGATGCGCGGATACAAGTCCATTCGAAAAGTGCCCACATCGTCCGCCGATTCGCGGAGTCGGTCCGCATGCAGGCCCAGGTCCGCCGTGGCCCGCTCGATAAAGGCCATCCGCTGCTTCAGGTCTCCCGTCTTGAGCCGGTCCAGCGACTCCAGGCACTTCCGGTGCAGCCGTTGCAGCCGCCCGGCACCGTCAAACTGCTCGTTGCCCGGCTGCTTGAGCCGTTCGTAGGCGGGTGTCTTCTGGTGGCGGGACGGGCTGGGCATATTCCTTCGTGCCCGATTGGAGTTACTTTCCCCGCAACCGTCAATGCCGTCTCTCCGGCATGCAAAATCCTTATACTTCCGGCCGGGTGCTTGACGCTCTCCGGGTGCTAATATAGGTAATTAGACGTGTTAATCCCGGGGTCTTCCGGCCCTCAAATCGCTGCAAAAGGATAAGATCATGAAAAGAATGGCATTCGCCCGCACCGGGCTTTTCGCAGGTTGTCTCCTGCTTTTTTCCTCACTCGCTGTACAGGCCGCCAAGCCTGTCGCCCTGGCCCAGACCCAGCGTCAGGATCCCCTCGGCCTGATGGGCGCCCAGGCCGGTAATGAGGCGGATTATTCCTCCACCGGCTGCTTTATCGGCACCATCGGGAGCATGGTCAATGACGGAACCGTCAACTACCTGCTCAGCAACAATCACGTCTTTGCCCGGTCCCGGGGGAACACGCCCCCGGCTCCTGAAAAAATACTGCATGTGGCGGCTTACCTCTGTGATCCCAGTGCCCTCCATGTCGGCACCTTGTCGGCCTGGGTACCCCTCGATTTCAGCGGGAGCAACTATGCCGACGCCGCCCTGGCGGAGATTACGGACGCGGTGGTGCCCGGCGTAAACGGCGATGACCAGGTCGGGCACATGGCCGATGACGGAAGTGTCGCCTACTATGTCAGCAACAGCCTGGTTCCCGCGGACTCGAATCTTCTCGGCGACCCGGTCCAGAAAACGGGCCGGACCACGGGACTCACCCAGGGTGTCGTCAGCAGTATCGGGGTGAATGTAAGTGTGGGCTATGAAGGAGGGTCGGCCTATTTCGTGGACCAGATCGTCTTCTCCGGCAGCAAGGGCAAATTCAGCGACAGCGGCGACTCCGGTTCCCTGATCGTCACCAGCACCGGTACCGGCGTGGAAGCTCCGGTGGCGCTCCTCTTTGCCGGCAGCAACACGGCCACCATCGGCAATCCCATCGGGCTGGTCATCAGCGAATTGGAAGCGGAGCTGGGTGGCAACACCACCCTCTCCTTCGGTTACAGCGGAACCCCGGCAGCCATCACTGCCGCAGAGCCGCCCACCTCCGGAGGAGGAGGCGGCGGGGGCGGCGGGGGCGGCCATCGGTCAGTCCCTGCCCTCGAGAATGCGTCGGACCGCCACCAGCTTGCCCGCCCGCGCGGCCTGGAGTTCGAGGCGCGGGGCAACGTCACCGAGAACCTCGAAGGGATCGGCGCCTTGACCCTGCTTGAAACCGAGGTCACCAAGTCAACGGATGCGTCAACCATCGGCAAACGCCCGCAGGCCGCGCCGCAGTACTACGGCTCGCTGTGGGCCAACTATGGCATCGACTTCGGCTTCCTCGACGGCCTGAGTCTGGGCGCGGGCCTGCGGTTCGTCGGCAGCAGCTATGCCGACGACGCCAATACCGTGAAAGCCGACGGATACACGCTGGTCGATGCCGCCCTCAACTACGACCTGGAGCAGTTCAGCCCGGCGCTGGCCGGCGCCGAACTGACGCTCAACGCCAACAACCTGCTCGACACCGACTACTACGCAAGCTGTACCTCCGGCTTCTACTGTCAGTATGGCGACGGGCTCCAGTTGCTGGCCGGCCTGCGCTACAAGTGGTGACGCGGCGGATGGTCCTCGACCGCAGGCGTTTCTCCCTGCTCCTCGCCACGGCGGCGGCCCTGCCTGCCGGCGTGGCAGTGGGGCCGGGCAGCGGAACGGCCGCCGGGCAGGGAACGGTGGCCGACATGCTCGGCCGCGTGATCCGGCTTTCTCTTCCGGCCAAACGCATCGTTCTTCTGGATGCGCGGGACATTCTGTCCATGGCGCTGCTGCATGCGGAGCCCTCGCGGCTCGTCGCCGGTTGGGCAGCGCCCGAGACGCTCGATAGCGACCTGGTACGCAGTCAGTACGAACCGCGCCCCGGAGGCCAGGGGGCCATTCCGGTTGTCGGCGGCCGCACCGCCGAAACGGTTTCGGTCGAGTCCATCCTCGCTCTCGCGCCGGACCTTGTGGTCTCCACCACGCACATGGATCCGGAACAGGGCGAAAGCGCTTTGACCCGCCACCTCGAAGCGGCGGGCATTCCCGTGATCTTCAGCAATGTCTCCTCCAACCGGCAAGCGGAGGATGCGGGAAAGGGCGGTCCGCTGCACGACCTCCGCCGCCTGATGCGGATGTGGGGCGCCGTCTTAGGCCGGCAAGAGCAGGCAAGCGCGTTCACGGACTTCGCGGCCGGGCGCCTGGCGATGGTGAGAGAGCGCTTGGGCGTGGTGGCGCCGTGCAAGACCTACCTGGAAATCCAGTCAACCTATGACGACTGCTGCTGGGCGGCCGGCACGCGGATCTGGGGCGATCTTCTTGCCCTGGCCGGAGGGCAAAACCTGTCCGCCGTCGACTCCCCCTGGTATGCGCAAGTTGCGATCGAGCAGCTGATCGCGGAAAAGCCGGACGCCTATATCGCGACCGGAGGCGCCTTCGCCAGCGGCATGAGGCCGGCGATCGGCCCCGGACACGACCCGGATGAGGGGCGGGAAGGCTTGCGCCGTCTCTGCAAGCGAACCGGGTTCGGGTCTCTGCCGGCTGTGAGAAGCGGCAGGGTGCATGGCATCTGGAGCGGCCTGGTGGCCATCCAGCCGCTCAACATCCTGTTCGTCGAGGTCGCCGCGAAGTGGTTGCATCCCGACGTCTTCAAGGGGACCTGGCCGGAGGATACGCTGGCCGAGATCAACCGGCGTTTCCTCGCAAAGCCGCTGGAGGCGCCATGCTGGCTGAGCCTGGACCGGGAGACCGGCAATGGTTGAGTTGGCGGCACGGGCGGTTATCCCCTTCCCCAAGGTGGCGACTTATATGGGCGCCATCGTGGAATCGTTGGGCGCCCACAATCTCACCCTTCGTCTGGAGGGCGACGACATTGTGGTGACCTCGCCCTTCGGCGGCGTGGGCCGCGTGCGGCCAGCGGAGCGAGAGCTGCATCTTGCCGTCGAAGCGCCGAACCCGGCTGCTCTGAACCGCCTGAAGCACGACCTGACCAGCCTGATCGATTTCGTCGCCCGGCAGGAAGCGCTGGAGATTGCGTGGGAGGGGGACGCGGCAGGTGCCGTGCTGCCGCCGGACCTGCGCGTCCTCACCGTGCGCGACGTGCGCGACCTGACGCCGGGCATGCGGCGCATAAGCTTTGAGGGGGAGCGGCTCGACCGCTTTGCGGTTCCGGACCAGATCCATTGCCGGCTCATGTTCCAGGCAAAAGGTACAGGCGAGCCGCAATGGCCACAGCTGGGGGACGACGGCCGCGTCCAGTGGCCGCGCGCGGGTGCGCTCGCTACGCGCATCTATACCATTCGGAGGATCGACGCCGCTGCCGGCAGGCTCGATATCGACTTTGTCATGCACGGGGGGGCCGGGCCCGGCATAAGCTGGGCTACGGCAGCCGTGCCGGGAGATGTGGCCGGCATTGTGGGCCCCGCGGCGCACGGTCCGCGGCCGGCCGATTGGTATTTCTTGGCCGGGGATGAGACGGGGTTGCCGGGCATCGCCCGCATTCTGGAAGACCTGCCTGCCGCCGCACGGGGGGTCGCTCTCATCGAGGTCGCCGGCACGGCTGAAGAGCAGGCGATTCACGCTCCGCCGGGCTTTGAGGTGCACTGGCTGCATCGCGGCGATGCGGCGCCTGGGACGACGCGGCAGCTCGCGAAGGCGGTGCGTCGGGTCGAGTTGCCCTCCGCGCGCTACGGCATCTTTTTCTGGGGCGGTGCCGAATTCTCGGCTTACAGGGAGATACGCGGCTACCTGCGCAAAGAGGTCGGGATTGCGGCCTCTCAGGTGGTCGC
>CAJXMX010000236.1 GCA_913056355.1 uncultured Opitutales bacterium | reverse complement strand
TCATAATCCGCGGTCGTGCCGTCCGACCGGACCTTGAACATCAGGTAGACTTCCCCCTGCAGGCCCATCGCCCTGCACTCCGCCGGATAGACCGGCCGGGGCTGGCTGACGGCCCTGGGCGCCTCGGTCAGGAATTCCGGGAGCACAAAATCATCGATGACCGATCCGCCCGGCAGGACCACCGCGGTGCCGGTCCCGCCAATGCCGACCAGGACCGGATTGAGGGCGATTTCAATCT
The DNA here is from genome assembly GCA_913056355.1 of uncultured Opitutales bacterium. Classification (GTDB taxonomy): domain Bacteria; phylum Verrucomicrobiota; class Verrucomicrobiia; order Opitutales; family Oceanipulchritudinaceae; genus Oceanipulchritudo. Next base: position 6,831 of record CAJXMX010000236.1, on the reverse strand, counting down.
GGGTAAGGGTCAGGGGAGGGATTTCCTCCTTCAACTTGTCGATATCCGGTTTCTCCTTCTTTGGCTCCTCCTTCTTCACCTCGGGGAGCACCGGAGGCCGGACCACGGGACCCGGCTCGACGACCGGGGGAAGGGGTTTGTCAAGGTCACCGATCCACTGGCTGACCGGCAGCGCCAGCAGAACCAGCGTGGTGCAGACCAGCCCCTCAAGGACCGGAAAGAGTCGTCTGCGCGGAAGGGCCGGGGCCTCGAGATGTTCATGGGAGTTCATGGGTTACCTTTCCTTCTGGGTGAATGTGCGTCTTCGGCTGCCCTGTACGCTACCCGCTGCGGGAGCCGCTGGCAATAATTCCTGCACCGGATCGGGCTGGTATTAGCGGTTCTTGTCGCCCGCCGCCTTGCGAGAAGCATTGCACTCCGGGCAATCCTCACTAACATGAAACCCATGACCTATTACTTCAGCAAGGAACTGGAATGTTCATTCGATGAGGCCATCGAGAAAACCACGGACGTCCTCAAGCAGAACGGCATGGGCGTCCTGACCACCATCGACATCAAGGAGAAGATGAAGGAGAAACTGGATGTCGATTTCCGCCGCTACAAGATCCTCGGCGCCTGCAGTCCGCGGCATGCCTACAAGGCCCTCTCCAAGGAGGACAAGGTCGGCACCATGCTGCCCTGCAATGTCATTGTCCAGGAACACGGTCCGGGCCGGATCGAGGTCGCCGCCATCAATCCCGTGGCTTCCATGCAGGCCATCCAGAACCCGGACCTGGGCGAGATCGCCCAGGAGGTCCAGGGCCTCCTCCGGAAGGTGATTCAGGAACTGGCCTGATTCTGCGAAAGTTTTACCATAATCATCCCTAAAGTGTTGCATAACCCCCGCTAATGCTGGTACGTTTCCCTCAGCGGTTGTGACAATTCCGTCAGGACCGGCTTGAGGTCATGAACGAGCAGCTGATCGGATTATTGAGGGCCCAGGCCCTGGGCGAGGTGGTGGTTCCCGGCGGGGCGACCTTCGCCAAGGCGTCCAGTATCTGGAACAGCCGGCTGCAAGGGGTCCCGGGAGCGATCCTCCGCTGCGAAGGCGAAGGCGACGTCTCGATGGCCATCAACCTGGCGCGCCAGCACCAGGTCCCGGTCACGGTGAGAAGCGGCGGGCACAGCTACGCCGGCTTGAGCAGCCTCAGGGGGGGACTGGTGATCGACCTTACGCCGTTGCAGAAGGTGCAGGTGGATCCTGTCGCGCAGCGGGCCCTCGTGGGGCCCGGATCCCGCTGGGGACATGTCTGCGAGGAAACCCTGCGCCACGGCCTGGCCACCACGACCGGTACCGTGACCACGGTCGGCATCGGGGGCTACACCCTGGGCGGCGGGACGGGATGGCTGGCCCGCCTGCACGGCCTCTCCCTGGACAACCTGGTGGCTGCTGAAATCGTCACCGCGGACGCGGAAATCCGCTCCGTCAACGAGAGCCGGCATCCGGATTTATTCTGGGCCGTGCGCGGCGGTGCGGGCAACTTCGGGGTCGTCACCGAGATGGAATTCCAGCTGCACCAGATTCCCCAGCAGGTCTTCGCCGGGCAGGCGATCTTTCCCTTCAGTGAAGCCCGGCGCGGGTTTGAATTATACCGGGAAGTCATGCCCTCCCTGCCGGACGCCTTCACCTGCTACCCGGCAATCATCCGGATCCCCCCGGTACCCGCCTTCCCCGAGGTCTGGCATGGCCAGCTCGGCTTTGCCTACATCCTATGCCATGTCGGGGACACCGTCGAGGGGGAAGCCCTGGCCCGGCCGTTCCTGGACCTGGGCCAGCCGATCCTCAAGTCGGTCGGACCGAGGTCCTACCTGGAGGTCCAGAAATTCTTTGATGCCGGCGTACCGGACGGCCAGCGCTGGTTCAGCCGGGCCCATTACCTGGACGCCCTGTCGGACGGGGCGATTTCCACCATTCTCGAACACGTCATCCACATGCCGGGGGCCTTCAGCTTTGTCTACCTGGAGCCCCTGGGCGGGGCCATTGCCCTGGTGCCTCCGGAGGCGACGGCCTTTCCCCACCGGAAGGCGGCCTATGGCTTCCACATCCTGGCCGGCTGGCCGGAAGCGGCGGAGGACGCGGCGGCGCTTGAATGGACCCGGAAATTCCACGACGCCATGGAGCCGCACGCCAACGGTTCGGTCTATGTCAACCTGCTGGCCGAGGATGAGGCGGACCGCATCCCGTCGGCCTACGGTTCCAACTACGAGCGCCTGCGGAAAATCAAGGCCAAATGGGACCCGGACAATCTCTTCCGCCGGAACCAGAACATCCCGCCGAAATAGGCGGCCCGTAAGGCGAACTTGCTCAACCGATTCGGAATTTATCTCGCACGGAGCCACGGGGGCACGGAGACCCCTGGAATTTTTATACTCCGTGCCCCCGTGCCTCCGTGCGATAAATTGAAAATAATCCCGATCAGGTATTCATTAAACCGGACTTATTATTTCACTTCGTGACTTTGTGTCTCCGTGCGATAAATTGAATACAATTACGATCAGGTATTAATCGAAGGAGACCTCAGCCGGGTTGTAGAGGCGGACCGGTCCCAGCAGCCCGGAAGGCAGGAGCGGCTCGTCCTGGTCGTAGAATTTCCAGGTGGTGAAGGTGATCCGGCCCCCATCCGGCTTGGGCTTCCCGTTGCGGTACCAGTCGGGGATTTCCGAGATCCCGTCCTGGCCGTTGAACCCGAACTCGTTTTCCGGAGGCAGCTGCTCGTCGCCAATCATCCGGTTGGCCCAGAGATTGGTGACCTCGACTTCGAGGTCGTTGTTTCCGGGATGGACCAGGTCGGTGATGTCGAGACGATACGGCGCTTTCCAGACCGATCCGGCCGACCGGCCGTTGACCCGGACTCCGGCCATCACCTCGACCCGGCCAAGGTCGAGGAAGACCCGCCGGCCGCTGCGGAGGAAGGATTCCGGGACCTGCATCCGTTTGGAATAGGTGGCGGTGCCGGAGAAGTACCGGACCCCGTCATCCGGGTGCCGGTGCAGGGAGATCAGCTGCGGGAGCTCGATTTTCTCCGGTGCTCCCCGGCCCTCCTGGAAGCGCACCTCCCAGGCCCCCTCCACGGTCCGGGGCTCCTCGATCCCGACCGAAACCGTGGCACCGCTGGAAAGCCGGTAGGTCCCGGATTCCCAGGCCAGGCCCTGGATGCCGCCCCGGGAATTGCCGCTGAGCTGGAGCGCTGCCGGCGCCTCCGGATCGGGCAGGCCGGCCCCGGCCAGGGCGCGGATCTCATCGGCCGAGAGGACCCGGTCGTAAACCGCGGGAGGGCTCAGGTTACCCTCGAAGTAGAAGACCCGGCCCTTGGAATGCGGATAATCCAGGCCCGAGGCCTCGACCATCCGGTCCAGGGCCGGAAAATGGTAGACCTGCTCCATCGGAGGAGGCGGAGAGCCCACGCCGGGGTGAACGACTTTCCCGGAGACCAGCCCCTCGCGGACCAGCTCGCCGTTCACGTAGAGGCTGGGACGCCCCCGGTCGTAGACCACACAGAAATGGTTCCATCCGGCCACGGGAAAGCGGGCCGCCAGGACGGCCGGGGCGGCATCCCCGCTCCGCTCCACCACGAAGGCGCCGTTGCGCCCCACGGCCAGGCCGGCCATGGCGTGGTCCGGGCCGAAATAGCGGTCCCCCTCCCCTGCCGGAATGGCGTAGAAAATCGAGGTCTCATCGATCCGGCCCTCCGTCGCCTCCTTCGGAAAGACCCGCAGGTCGATATCCGGACGGGCCCACAGGGACATCGAAAAGCTGCCGTGCACGGGGAGCGGACCGGCCGGGGCGGCCAGGCGCGTGCTGATCACCGGCACCCCGTCCAGGCTGGCCTCGTACGGTCCGGGGGCTTTCCTGCCAAGGGGCCGGCGGAAGACGACGAAGACCGATTCCGAGGGATCGAGCTGAAGGGGAACCCGGGTGCCGCCGGGAACGGTCTCGAAGAGGGCCGCCTCCTCGATTTCACCCGTCTCCGGATGCCAGATTTCCGGCTGCATGCCCGCCACCCGGAAGGTGCAGACCAGCTCCTCGGCCCGGCGCTGTCGGTTGCCGACAAAATACAGGTGATGGATGCCGTCCTGGCGGTGGATCCAGGAAACCGCGGCGTCGGCCGCCCGGCCGGTAACTTGGAAGTCCGGCTCGATCCCGAGCTGGTCCAGCATGTCCGGAATGCCGCCCTCCCCGGCCACGGTGCCGGGAAGGCCGTTGCCGGCCGACCAGAGCCGTTCCGCCTGTTCCATTAATGCCTTCTCGCTTTCCGGCCAGCCCCGCAGGGTCAGGGAAAAGGAGGGTTTGGGGCCAAGGATGGTGGCCCCGCCGGCCACCAGTTCCTCCAGCCTGGCCATGACCTCCGGGGTCATTCCCCGGAGATTGGGGGGCAGGACCAGGAGCTTGTAGCGCCCCCCTTCCGGCAGGACGAGGTCCCCCTTGTCGACCTCAAGGCGGTTCAGCAGGACCTGGGCGTTGAGCAGGTCGTAGTTGTACCCGTAGGGCAGGACCGGCATGGCAAACTGGGCCACGTCGGGCGGACGCTCCCCGATGAAATAGAGGACATCCGCCACGTAATGCCCCTGCTGCAACAGGTACTGGCTGCGGGTCAGGTAATCGATCCAGGGACCGCTGCGGGAAAACCAGGTATTGGTCCGGTCATAATGCATTCCCCAGGGGCCCATGGCCATTCCGGGCACCGCGCTGGGATGGGGCTGATGGGCGAAGCGGTGGAAGAGCATCTTGTTCATGCCGAAGCCGAACATGGTGTCGCCAAGCGCCTTCAGGGCATAGGGATACTCCAGCCAGCGGGAGGTCACCTGCTCGCCTGTGAAGGACTCGCAGGCCACGACCGGCTTGCCGTAGACGTGGGCCGCCGAGGCCACCATCTTGACCGGACGGTTGGGGGTCCAGGGTGAGCGGGTCCAGAACTCGGTCATGGGGAAATCCGGCAGGCCGCTGACCTCCAGCTCGTTGAAGGGTCCCCAGCCGTATCCCTCGATGTAGAGGTTCAGCCCGGCTTCACGGCACAGCTCCTGCATCTCGCCGTAATAGTAGTCCCGCATCAGGTCGGCCTGGACCCGGCGGAAGTCGAAGAGAAAGCGTTCGGATTGGCCGGGGCTGCCCACATAGCGCCCGACCAGGGCCGGCAGGTAGTTGAGGATCGAATACCCGGTCCGCTGCTCGAATTCCTCCGGGAACCGGCTGGTCCAGTTCTGCATCCCCGCCTCGTAGCTGTCGATCTCGATGTTCTTGAAGGCGCCGGCCCGGTCGCCCGCTTCCTCCATAATGCGGGCCTGGACGTGGTCGAAATGGAAACGGACCGCCTCCCGGCTGAACTTGTCGCATTCCAGTCCGGTCCCGGTCCGCGAGGCGGAGACATTCAATTTCCCGGTCGGGGTGTAGCCGAGCCGCAGGATGGTCCAGCTGCCGGCCGGCACTTCCCACCTCAGCACGCCCGCGGCATCCACTTTCCCGGTCAGGTCGATGACGCTGGCCGGGTCGATGCTGTGCACTTTTCCCGGCACGTCCGGCAGGTTGACCTGGTTCCCCAGGCGATAGGCGAAATTGGCCTTGTAGTGCCAGTCCTCGATGCGCGCCGTCCGGTGCAGGACAAACTCCGAGAGGTCGCCCCCGCGCTCGGCCACGAGCCTGAAATAACGCGCCTTGACCGGAACGAAGTTGATCCCGGCCGGGGTGCGCAGGCCATGGTGTCCCGGGTCCCGCACCGGGCAGACCGGCGCATAGCTGCGCCCGTCCCCGGAGGCTTCCAGGACCATCCGCGGTATCGATCCTCCCATGACGCTGTTGGCGGTCAGGGAATGGATTTCCAGCGGACTCCTGAACTCGATCTCAATGACATCCCCCTCCTCCAGGGAAACGCTGGTGTCCAGCCGCCCGTCACTGAGGAGATCGACCGGCAGGCTGCCGCCGTCGGGGGCGGGGATTTTCTCAATGGCTTCAGCATAGGGGAGCTGCTCCGCCGGGGCCGCCGGAAAGGCGATGACCATCGCATCCCGGTAATAGCCGTTGTTCTCCTGCGGCCGGGGCAGCGCCTGTTCCAGCGTTTGCGGGCCCCGGACGGTGCTCTCCACCCAGGAGATCTGCTGCATGGCCAGCTCCGGGGTGATCCAGGGACCGCCCGTGCTGGACCAGCCCGGCGCGTTGTGCATCCCGATTTCCAGCCCCAGCCGGCCCCCTTTCTCGATGGCATGCTCCAGCAGGTCCAGCCATTCCGGCTCCAGGTACCGGGCCGGCCCTTCCGGCAGGACTGTCGCCCCGTCGAACATCATGGCTCCTCCCAGGCCCACTTCCCGCATCGCCTCAAGGTCCAGGTCGATCCCCTCCCGGCTTACGTTGCCGTTCATCCAGAACCACAGGGTTTGCGGCCGCGCCCCGGATGGCGGTTCGCGGAATCCGGACTCCCAGTCCGTGGATTCCGCCATGGCTGTCGCACAGGCCACAAAAGCAGCCGCTAAGAATGTAAATCGTGCTAGGGGGTTTTCCGGTTTTTTCATCTCTCGGGTGGGGTTGTTGGAGTGGTGCCTGAAACGGCGCTGAATCCATCATTCTAGCCCATCTGTTTCTTTCCGGAAATTGCAGTATTGATCTTTCGCATATAAATAATGCTCAGTCCGGCCACAGATTGATCGTTAAATCTTGTCCGGGATCATTTTCTATAAAGATATATCCCGCCAGCCTGGCCGGGGATCACCCGACACCCTGCCCCATGCGCTGTTCCCGCCACTTCCTGGGGGATACCCCATAGACTTTCTTGAACTGCGAGGAGAGGTGGAAAGAGGAATTGA
>CAJXMX010000235.1 GCA_913056355.1 uncultured Opitutales bacterium | reverse complement strand
TCTCCGGGAGCAGCATTGTAACCGCGCCCGGCAGCCTGGTCGATTTCCAGGCCGACGCCACCTGGAACCATAATTACGGGACCGGCCCGACGGTGATCCTGTCCGGGACTTTCCGAAAGACCGGCGGCACCGGAAACACCACCCTGGCCAATTACCTCCCGACGCTGGACAACCTGACCATGGAGGCCCGGACAGGCACCATCATCCTCAGCAGCGGGGCCACGGGTTCCGGCACTTTCGATGCCTTACCGGGAGCCACCATCACCTTCCCGACCAACCCCAGCCTGAGTGCCAGCAGCTTCAAAGGTGCCGGGCTGAAGCAGTTCACCGGCGGCACCCTGACCCTCACCGGAGCGACCCCCGGCCAGAATGTCGAAATCAACGGCGCCAACCTGGAGGGGACCCATGTTCTGCAGGGAGAATGGAAATGGCTGGCCGGTGATTTGCGGGGTGAAGGGACCACCACCATCGATCCAGCCGGCACCCTGCGCCTCATGGGCGGCAGCGACCACGGGATCCACTCCCGGACCCTCCAGGTCAACGGCACCTTTGTCGATGAAAGCATGGGCACCCTGTGGCTGCAATCCGGCTGCAAGATCCAGACCGGAGCCGGCGGGACGATCACCTTTCCCGGAGACGTTGTCTGGAACCACAATTACGGAACCGCTCCCACCTTTACCAACCTCGGCACCATCGAAAAAACCGCCGGCGGGCTCCTCACCCTTTCCAACCTGCCGCTGACCAACGAGGGGCTGATCCAACTGGTCGACGGGGAGATGACCACCTCCAATGTCACCTTCAACAACACCGGCGCAGTTGATGTCGACAGCGGGTCGCTGCTCCTCAAAGGGGGCGGCACCAGCACGGGCCAGTTCAACACCGCGGAAGGAACCACCATTAGCTTTGCCTCCGGCTCACCGGTCATCGCCGAGGGAGCTGCTTTCGGGGGAACCGGGGAGTGGTGGATCACCGGGGCGCAAGTCAACTTCGCCGCGGATGTCTCCATACCCCGCCTGGGGATCAGCGCCGGCTGGATGAACGGAGACGGTTCGGTCCGCATCTCCGAATGGATGGACTGGTCCGGAAACGCCGAGCTTCGTGGCAACGGCACCACCGTGATCGCCCCAACCGCGGTACTGACCATGAGTGGCGGATCTGACAAGGGCCTCCACAACCGCACCCTGCAGATCGAGGGAAGCTTCAATGTCCTGGGAACAGGTACCCTCTGGCTGCAGTCCGGGAGCAGCATTGTAACCGCGCCCGGCAGCCTGGTCGATTTCCAGGCCGACGCCACCTGGAACCACAACTACGGGACCGGACCCACGGTCAGCCTGGCCGGCACTTTCCGCAAAAGCGGTGGCACCGGCAACACCTCCCTGGCCAATTACCTCCCGACCCTGGACAACCTGACCATGGAAGCCCTGACCGGCGGCATCGTCCTGAACAGCGGGGCCACCGGATCGGGGACGTTCGACGCCGCGGAGGGCGCCACCATCAGCTTCCCCACCACCACCAGCCTGAGCGACTCCAGCTTCACGGGTGCGGGCTTGAAGCAATTTACCGGGGGCAACCTGACCCTTTCCGGCACCTGTTTCGGCGAAAATGTCGAGCTTAACGGGGCCACCCTGCAGGGCACCCAAACCCTGCAGGGAGAATGGAAGTGGTTGAGGAACGACTTCAACAGTGAAGGCACCACCACCATCGACGCCGGAGCCGTCCTCTATCTTCTGGGTGCCGCGGACCGGGCCATCCATACACGTACCCTGCAGGTCAACGGCACCTTTGTCGACGAAGGGACGGGCAATCTCTGGCTGCAATCCGGCTGCTCCGTCCGGACCGGACCGGAAGGCGTCATCGAGCTGGCCGGGGATGTAACCTGGAACCATAATTACGGCACGGCCCCCTCCTTGATCAATGAAGGGACCATCCAAAAAACCGCCGGAACCGGCGAGGCCCGGATCTCCAACATCAAGCCGGTCAATGAATCCACCGGTACCATTGCCAGCAACACTGGCACGCTGCGTCTGGTCTCGGGACTCACCGGCGGCGGCACCCTCCATGCCGCCAGCGGAGCCGTGCTCCAGATTGAGAATTCATCGGACCTGGCCGACGTCGCCTTCGCCGGACCCGGCAGCACCCGCCTGACCGGGGGCGACATCAGCCTTTCCGGCACCTGTTCCGCCGGCAATGTCGAGCTGGCCGGAGCCAACATCCTCGGGACCCATACCCTGGAAGGGACCTGGCACTGGTTCTCGGGGGAATTCAAGGGAACCGGAACCACCACCCTGGCCGGCAATGCCCATTTCCGTATCGTCGGGGACGCTGTGCACACGATTCGGGACCGGCCATTCATTAACCATGGCATGATCACCCATCTCGGGAACGGCAACCTGTCCCTCACCAATGGGGCCAGCCTGCACAACGCAACGGACGGGATCGTCAATTTCCGATCCGACGCCGACTGGTCCGGCACCGGCGGCACGGCCCTGGTCAATGACGGTGTCATCTTCAAGACCGAAGGCAACAGCGCCAGCGACCTGGACTTCGCCGATTTCCAGAACAACGGCTCACTCGTCGCCAATACCGGTTTCCTGACCTACGATTTTGTCTGGGTCTACCACCGGGACCAGGGCTGGATTTTCCAGGCGCCATCCACCAACGGCGGATTCCACTATTTCGATGCCAGCCTTTCCCTCTGGGCCTGGTCGTCCCTGGAGGCCTACCCGGACCTTTACTTCTTCGCTCCATTCGAAACCTGGGTCCATTACCTCGAATCCACCCACTGGGGGAACCGCTGGTTTTATGTTTACACGCAGGATGACTACTTCGGGGAAAGGGAATACAGCACCGACTAGCCTATAAGTTTATCTTAATATAAAATAAAATCGAAACAGATAATTTTATAGACATTAGCAGTTGAAGACATCATTTTGTGCGCCAAGCAAGGCCCGGAAAGGGTCCGCTCCCAGCTCAAAATTCCAGCACTTAACCTACAGACTAAATCCCTCATGAAGAAAGCATCGCTCCTCGCTTTCCTGTTCCTGGCAGGCTTGATCCTGCATGCCCAGGACGACCTTTCCAACGACAGCTGTTTCGATTGCCACAATGATCCCGGCTGGACCGAGACCCGCAAGGGGGTCGAGGTCTCCATGCATGTCGACCCGGAGGTCTTCGCCAATTCCCTGCACGGCGATTTCGACTGCATCGACTGCCATGCCGACATCGAGGAAGTCCCGCACGCCGAGCAGCTGGGACCGCCCGCCTGCGCGGATTGCCACGACGATGTCGCCGAGGAGTACAGCAGGAGCATCCACGGGGCCATGAAGATCATGGGCAACGGCGACGCCGCCAGCTGCGGCGACTGCCACGGCAGCCATGACATCCAACCGGTGGACTCGCTGGAATCCCCGGTCTTCAAGCTCAACCTGGCCCATACCTGCGCCAAGTGCCATGATAATCCGGGGCTGACCGAGGAATACCGGATGCGCTTCCCGGAAATCGGCAGCCATTACCAGGAAAGTATCCATGGCCAGGCCCTGATGAAGTACGGCCTGATTGTCGCCCCCTCCTGCAACGACTGCCACGGGGTGCACAACATCAAGCGGGCCATCGATCCCAACTCGATGGTCCACCACACCCATATTGACGAGACCTGCGGCAAATGCCACGTCGGGGTGGCCGAGGTCTACGCCCAGAGCGTCCACGGCCAGCACCTCGATGATGAAGGCAAGATGGTCGCGGTCTGTAATGACTGCCACACCGCCCACGACATCGAGGTTCCGGAAAGCGCCCACTTCAAGGCCACCAGTGATGAAAAGTGCGGCAAGTGCCACGAGGACCGGCTGGAGAATTACCACGAGACCTATCACGGCAAGGCCATGGTCCTGGGGGCCACCAACAAGGCGCCGGAAGTGGCGGCCTGCTATGACTGCCACGGCCACCACGACATCCTTCCCGCCGATGATCCCGAGTCCAGGCTTTCCCCGGAAAACATTGTCGGCACCTGTGCCCAGTGCCACGAGGGGGCCAACGCCAATTTCGCGGAGTATGTGCCCCATGCCGACCACACCGACAAGGCGGACTACCCTAGCCTCTACTACGCCTTCCTCTTCATGACCAGCCTCCTGGTCAGCGTCTTCATCATTTTCGGAATCCATACCTTCTTCTGGCTCTTCCGCTCCCTTTATCTCTTCCTCAACGATTCCAAGACCTTCCACGAGACCCGGATCCACGTGCAGAAGGATGACGAGTGGTTCACCCGCTTTGTCCCCTTCGAGCGCTTCCTGCACTTCCTCGTGGTGACCAGTTTCCTCCTCCTGGTGGTCACCGGAATGCCCCTCAAGTTCTACTACGCGGAATGGGCCCAGACCTTCTTCCGTATCATCGGCGGGGTCGACGTGGCCCGCTCCCTGCACCACTTCGGGGCCATCATCACCTTCCTCTACTTCGGCCTGCATCTCAGCGACCGGCTCATCGCCATTTTCCGCGGACGCAGGAACCTGCACAATCCGGAAACCGGCAAGTTCAGCTTCAGGCGGGTCATCGACATCGCCTTCGGTCCGGACTCCATGCTTCCCTGCAAGCAGGACTGGCACGACTTCATTGCCCACCAGAAGTGGTTCTTCGGAAGGGGCGAAAAACCGCAGTTCGACCGCTGGACCTACTGGGAAAAGTTCGACTACCTGGCCGTCTTCTGGGGCGTCGCCATCATCGGCCTTTCCGGGCTCGTCATGTGGTTCCCCATCTTCTTCTCCAAGTTTCTCCCCGGCTGGATCATCAACATCGCCCTCATTGTCCATTCTGACGAGGCCCTTTTGGCGGCCGGCTTCATCTTCACCTTCCACTTCTTCAATACCCACTTCCGCCTTGAGAAGCTGCCCATGGACACCGTTATCTTCTCCGGCCGCATCTCCAAGGCGGAAATGCTCCACGAGCGCAAGCGCTGGTACGACCGCCTGGTCGCCGAGGGCCGTCTCGAGGAGCACCGGGTCCGCGACGAGTGGGACCGCTGGAAGAAGATCATGAAGTCCTTCGGCTACGGCTTCTTCGGTCTCGGCCTGATCCTCCTGGCCATGATCATCTATGCCATGGTGGTCCGCCTCATGCACTAGGAGGACGGGAAAGTAATGCCCGCTCCGCCTGGCAACAGGTGAAGAATCAAGCAGCCCGGCCGCACGCTGCTGGTTGACAGTTTTGTCCGCCTGATTGTCAATGATTGCATGAACACGATCTCCTTCATGACCGCCAACCTCGTGGCCCGTGAACTGAACTGGCGCATGGACCAAGGCTGGCAACAGGGAGAAAAAGCCACCATTGCCTCGTTCTCGCCCCTCAACACCTACGAGGAACGGCTCAATGCCTTGCTGGCCGGGATTTCCGCCCTGGGCTTCCAGGCCATCGACCTCTGGACCGCCCACCTGCACCCGCAGTGGGCCACGCCCGGCCATCTGGAAATCGCCAAACGCCTGCTGGAACAGCATGGATTGAGGGCCGTCAGCTATGCCGGCTGGTTCGCCGCCACCCCGGCCGAACTGGAATCCGCCTGCCGGATCTGCCGCGAATTGGAGATTCCGGTTCTCGGGGGCGGTCTGCCCCTGCTCCGGACCGACCGCGCCGCGGCCGTCGCCATCCTGCGCCGGCACGGTTTGGTCTTCGCCCTTGAAAACCATCCGGAACCCTCCGCCGGGGAGGTCCTGGCGCAGTTGGGCGAAGGGGATGAGGACGTCCTCGGGGCCGCCGTCGACACCGGCTGGTTCGCCACCCAGGGCGCCGACGTGCTCCAGGAGTTGAAGGCCCTCGCCCCCAGGCTGCGGCATGTCCACCTGAAGGATGTCCTGCCCAAGCCGGAAAAGCCGACGGGCTTCTCCTTCAAGGACATGGGACATGAAACCTGCCGCCTCGGGGCGGGTACCGTACCGGTCCGGGAATGTATCCAATTTCTGGTTTCCAGCGGCTACCGGGGCGCCCTGAGCATCGAGCACGAACCCGAGGATTTCGATCCCGGGGAGGATTGCCGCGCATCCCGGACCGCCGTGGAAGGCTGGTTGCGGGGAGCCATCAAGGTCATCACCCCTCCGGATCCGGTCGGCGTGGCCATTGTCGGCTGCGGAAACATTGCCGACCGCTACGCCAGCCAGATCCTGACCTATCCGCACGTCCGGCTGCTGGGGGCCCAGGACATCGACAGCAGCCGGGCTGAGAAACTGACGACCGAATTCGGCGGCAAGGTCTACGCCTCCCTGGAGGAGGTGCTGGCCGATCCGGCGGTGGAGGTCGTGGTCAACCTGACCATCCAGCAGGTCCACGAGGAGATCATCCGGAAATGCCTGCAGGCCGGGAAACACGTCCATACCGAGAAGCCCCTGACCCTGAACAGCAAATCCGCCTGGGAACTGGTCCGGATGGCGGAGGACAAGGGCCTGCGGCTGAGCAGCGCCCCGACCACCTGGCTCGGCGAGGCCCAGATGACGGCCCTGCGCAAGGTCCGCGAAGGGGCCATCGGCCGGCCCCGGGTGGCCTACGCCGAGGTCAACTGGGGCCGGATCGAGTCCTGGCATCCCAATCCGGCCCCATTCTACGCGGTGGGTCCCTTCTACGATGTATCCGTTTATCCCCTGACTCTCCTGACCTCATGGTTCGGTCCGGTCGAGAGCGTCGTGGCGGCCGGAGGGATCATCTATCCGGACCGGTTGACCAAGGAACAGAAACCCTTCCAGGTAAGCTCTCCGGATTGGGGCAGTGCCGTCCTCAGCTTTTCCTCGGGTCTCCGGGCCCGCATCACCGCCAGTTTCTATGTCGGGTGGCAATCCACGCAGAAGGGCCTGGAGCTGCACGGGGACGACGGGGTCATCCGGATGGACCGCTGGGATTGCTTCGATTCCCCGGTCTACCTGGCCAATTCCGCCACCGCCAACCAGACCGAGCGGGTCGTCCTGGACGACTTCCCTTCTCAGGGGATCGAGTTTGCCCGCGGCTTGAGCGACCTGGCCGACGCCCTGCGCAAGAACCGCCCGCACAAGACCACGGGAGCCCAGGCGGCCCATGTCGGTGAAATCGTGGAGGCCCTCCTG
>CAJXMX010000234.1 GCA_913056355.1 uncultured Opitutales bacterium | reverse complement strand
AACAGCGGCCGGCCCGCCAGGAGCCTTTCCAGCCGATCGTGGAGGTGGATTTTTATCCCGAGGAGGAACCCTTCAAGGTCCTGGCCCAGGCCATCCGCAATTCCTTCCGTACTTTTGAGCTTTTTGAAATCGCCCGCCTGATCCTCGACAAGCCGGACCGCTTTGTCTGTGTCGTTCGCGATCCGGCCCAGAAGGAAGGGGAAACGGCTATTTTGCACGCTTCCGTGCCGGATGGTCTTCCCTTCCAGAGCGAGGAGGAAGCCCTGACCCATGCCTTCCGGCATTACCTGCAGGACTTTTTCACCGTGGAATCCGTTGAAGTGGAACCGCCCCATGGCTCGTTCCAGATGGTCCACAAATGCGGCTTTACCGGTGAATTGCTGGGCCCTCCCAACTACCATCGCTTCCAGGCGATCTGCCGGGAGCATCATGCCAGCAAGCTGAGTCATATGCCGTATTCGCGCTTCGAGCAGCGGATTGAAAGCTCGCGCGAGGAAGCCGATATCCAGGCCTGGCTGGACAAGATGAAGGTCCAGACCCGCTACATTTCGAAGGAAAATCCGGAAATGGTCTTCGACAATCTGGAGGATGCGCGCCTTTTCCTCCTGACCCATTCCCGCGAGAAGCTGGTCCGGCCGGCTTATTCGGCGCGCTTTTCCGGCAAGGTCCTGGCCCTGCTCAACCCGCAGGATCCGATTCGCCGCTCCGTCGAGTATTTGCTTGAGGGACAGAAGCGTTTTCCGCTGGAAACCGCCAATCACCTGCGCGGTCGTTTGCGCCGGATGCATTTCGCCGTCTACAAGCGCGGGTCCAAGGGGATCTCCTACGTCTGCGCGGTCAAGCGCCGCTTCCGCAAACCGGACGAGGTGATGGCGGACAACCTCCTGCAGCTGATCCAGTTCATCGAGGACCATCCCAACTTCCCGGCCAAGGACCTGCCCAAGGCCTACCTTGGAATTGATCCGGAGCGAGGCAGCAAGGCTCCGGCCAAGCCGATTCCCCTGGAGGAGGTGGAAGGTCTCGAGGCGGAGGCCGAAAAGGCGCCCGAGCCCGCGGCGGCCGAACCTCCGGCCCTGTCCAAGGAGGACCAGGATTCCCTCCGGTCCCTCAAAACCGACCTGCATTACCTGGTCTCACAGGGTTATCTCATCGAGTACAGCGACGGCCGCCTCTTCGTTCCCCCCATCCGGGAGGATGAAATCCGGCACCATGAAAAGGAACTGGCCCGGCAGCAGGAGGAGGAGGGCGAAGGGGACGAGAAATCCTCAACACCCGGGGACGACAAACCGGAAGCAGAACCGGCCGCCGGACAGGAAGCGTCCCCCAAGCAGGTGGAGGAGACAGCCAAACCGGAAGCCGCCGGGGCCGCCCCTGAAACGGAGGCCGGGAAGGAGCCTGAAGCGGAAGCTTCCCGGGAGACCACTCCTGCGGAAGAGCCCAAGGCCGATGAGGACAAATCCAAGGCCGGCGAGGAAGAACCGAAGGCCGGGGAACAGCCCAATGTTGAGGACGAGTCCAAGACCGACGAGGAAGAACCGAAGGCCGATGACGAACCCAAGGCCGGGGAAGAAGAGTCCGAACCCGCTGAACCGGCTGAAGCCGTTGAAAAGCAGGCGGACGAACCGGAGGAGCAGCCCGAAGCCGGGGAGAAGCCGGAGGAGGCTGCCAACGACACTCCTCCCAAGCCCAAGTCCTGAACGATGACGCCTCCTCCGTCCATGGGCGACGAGGCCACCACCCTGGCCGACCTGAAGGAAGCGGTGCAGGCATTCGTCCGTGAACGGGACTGGGAACGATTCCATTCCCCGAAGAATCTTTCCATGGCCCTGGCCGCCGAGGCGGGGGAACTGATGGAGCATTTTCTCTGGGACGACGACACGGAGAGCCACCGCCGGGCCGCCGGGGAGGCGGTTGCCGACGAGCTGGCCGACATCATCATCTACGCCATCGAGTTTGCCAACATCTCGGGGATCGACCTGGCCACGGCCATCCGCAGCAAGATGGTCAAGAACGCCGGGAAGTATCCGGTGGAAAAGGCGCGCGGTAATTCCCGCAAGTACACCGAGCTGTAGATTGAACGGGAAATTGTAGTGAATAAAGGACGACAATGAGTTTCGAGCAGACGGCAAGGTGGCTCCTGGTGTTTTCCGCGGCGGCCCTCATACTGGCGCCGGTCGTCATGATGCTGGGGGCCTTTTCCGCCAGTTCCTGCATGATGGCCCTGGCCCTGTTCATCATGGGCGCCCTCGGCCTCTACGCCGGGATGCGGGCCGTGAACCGCGAAAAGTAGTCCCCGCGCCAAGGACAACCTGCGGGCGGGTCCTTGTGGACAATTTGCAGGCGGCCGGCGCGCCGGCAGAACTGTGCGCTCAGGCGAAGACCTTGCGGATCCGCTCCATGGCCAGCTCCACGTTCTCCCGTGAATTGAAGGCGCTGAGGCGGAAGTGTCCCTCCCCGCAGGTCCCGAAGCCGGCGCCGGGCGTGCAGACGATGGCGGCCTCGTTGAGCAGGCGGTCGAAGAATTCCCATGAAGGCTGGTCCGTCTTGACCCACACATAGGGGGCGTTGATGCCTCCCACGCAGGAAAAGCCCAGTTCCCCGAGGGTCTTCACAATGACCTTCGCGTTTTCCATGTAGAAATCGATCAGGCCCTGGACCTGGGTCTTTCCTTCCGGGCTGTAAATGGCCGCGGCAGCCTTCTGCACGGGGTAGGAGACCCCGTTGAACTTGGTGCTGTGGCGGCGGTTCCAGAGCTTGTGCACGCTGACCTCCTCGCCGCTGGCGGACTTGGCGGTCAGGTTTTCAGGAACAACCGTGAAGGCGCAGCGGGTACCGGTGAAACCGGCATTCTTGGAAAAGGAGCGGAACTCGATGGCGCAGTCGCGGGCCCCTTCCAACTCGAAGATGGAGCGCGGGATATCGGGATTCCGGATGAAGGACTGGTAGGCCGCGTCGAACAGGATGATGGCCTCCCGGTCACGGGCAAAGTCCACCCACTCCTGCAGCTGTTGCCGGGTGGCGCAGGCGCCGGTCGGGTTGTTCGGGAAACAGAGGTAAACCAGGTCCACGTCCCGGTCGGGGGGCGAGGGGATGTATCCGTTTCCCGCGTTGCATTCCAGGTACACCAGTCCCTCGTAGCGACCGTCGCGGTTGGGGCCGGTCCGGCCCGCCATGACATTGGTGTCCACGTAGACCGGATAGACCGGATCCGGGACCGCCACCCGCGAGTCGCGGGCGAAAATTTCCTGGATGTTCCCGCTGTCGCACTTGGAGCCGTCGGAGACAAAGATCTCACTCGCCCCGATGTCGCATCCGCGGGACTGGTACTCGTTGACCGCGATGGCCTCCCGCAGGAACGGGTAGCCCTGCTCAGGTCCATAGCCGTGGAATCCGGTCCGGGTTCCCATTTCGTCGATGGCTTCGTGGAAGGCCCTGACGCAGGCTTCCGGCAGGGGTTCGGTGACATCGCCTATCCCCATCTTGATCACTCGCTTGTCCGGATTGGCCTCGGTGAAAGCGTTCACGCGCTTGGCGATGTCGCTGAAGAGGTAGGAGGCCTTGAGCTTCTGGAAGTTGTCGTTGATCTGTGCCATAAGGGGCAAAAGCGAACAAGGATTTCGCTCCTAGACAAGCGGCAAAATCCGGGCGCCGGTTAATTCTGCCAAAAAGCCTTGAGAGCAAAGCGCTTCCTGCTATGCAAGAGTCTGGCTGTATGCAGATAATTGAAGATCCCAAAGCGATTCAGGAGAAGGCCGCCGACCTCCGGAAAAACGGCAAGACGATAGCCCTCGTTTCCACCAGTGGAGCCCTCAACGCGGGGCATCGGGCCCTGGTTGAGAAAGCCCGCCAAAGCGCCGATGTGATGGTGGTCTGCACCTTCGTCAATCCCCGTGAATTCGGACCCAATGAGGACTACCAGCGCTATCCGCGCAACGCCTCCGGAGATGCCGAGTTTTGCGAAACCCACCAGGTCGACATCCTGTTCCGTCCCGCGGTCGAGGACATCTATCCCGACAACTTTTCCATCAGCGTTTCCGAGGACCAGCTCAGCACCTCCCTCTGCGGCGTCTCCCGTCCCCACTACTTCCGGGGCGTCTGCACCCTGCACGCGATCCTTTTTGTCCTGGTCCAGCCGCACCTCCTGGTCATGGGCCGCCGCGATGCCCAGAAGGGGGCCGTTATCAAAAATCTGATCCGCGAGATGCACTTCCCGATCGAAACCGCGACGGTGGATACGGTCCGCGAGCAGGACGGCCTGGCCTGCAATGCCCGCAACGCCTACTTCAACGAATTCCAGCGGCGCGATGCCGCCACCCTCTACAAGGCGCTCCTGGAGGGGAAGAAACTGGTGGATACCGGGACCACCAACGTCGATCGCATCCTGGCCGAGGTGACCCACCACATTTCCCTTTGCCGGCGCCTGCGGGTCATCTACGTGGCGGCGGTGAACCCGGAGACCATGGAGCCCCTGCGTTCCCAGATTTCCCCCGGCAAGACCCTTGTCATGACGGCGGTCTGGTGCGATGAAGTCCGCCTCATCGACAACATCCTGATCTAGCCCGGCGGCGATTCCCCAATTCCCTCTAACAATCATGCAGCGTTCATTTGATGTCCTCGTCGTGGGCAGTGGCATTGCCGGCCTCAGTTTCTCCCGCAAGGTCGCCGACCTGGGTCATTCGGTCTGTATCCTGACCAAAAAGGAACGCGCGGAAAGCAACACCAACTACGCCCAGGGGGGGATTGCCGCGGTCACTTCCAGCACCGATGATTTCGAACTCCACGTGCAGGACACCCTGACCGCCGGCGACGGGCTTTGTAAGGAGAACGTGGTCCGGACGATTGTCGAGGAGGGCCCGGCCCGGATCCAGGAACTGGTCGACCTGGGGGTGGCCTTTTCCCAGCTCGACGACGGCCGGGTCTCCCTGCACAAGGAGGGCGGGCATTCAAAGCGGCGGATCCTCCACGTCAAGGACCTGACCGGCAAGGCGGTCGAGGAGGCCCTGCTCCATGCCGTGGAAACCCACCCCAACATCACCCTCCTGGAGCATGTCCACGCCATTGACCTGATCACCAACCGCAAGCTGGCCCTGACCGGCCATGAGGTTCCCTGCGACGGGACCCATATCCTCGGGCTTTACGGCTTTGATACCAAGGTTCAGCGGGTGATGACCTTCGCCGCCCCGGCGGTCATGCTCTGCACCGGCGGCATCGGCCAGGTTTACCTTTACACGACCAATCCCGGCATCGCCACCGGGGACGGAATCGCCATGGCCTTCCGGGCCGGCGCCCAGATCCGCAACATGGAATGCATCCAGTTTCACCCGACCGCCCTCTACACCAGTTCCGATGACCGCTTCCTGATCAGCGAGGCGGTCCGGGGCGAGGGAGCCATCCTGCGCAACATGAAGGGCGAGGCCTTCATGGCGCAGTACGATTCCCGCAAGGACCTGGCTCCGCGGGATATTGTCGCCCGGGCCATTGACAGCGAGATGAAGAAATCCGGTTCGCGGCATGTCTGGCTGGATATCAGCCACGAACCGGAAGAGACTGTCAGGCAGCGGTTTCCCCACATCTACGAGCGCTGCCTGAAGGAGGGGATCGACATGGCCCGGCAGCCCATCCCGGTCGTCCCGGCCATGCATTACCTCTGTGGCGGGGTGCGGACCAACCTGCACGCCGAGACCGGCCTGACCGGGCTCTTCGCCTGCGGCGAGGTGGCCTGCACGGGCCTGCACGGGGCCAACCGCCTGGCCAGCAACAGCCTCCTGGAAGCCGTGGTCATGGCCCACCGCGGGGCGGAACAGGTGCATCAATACCTCGCCTCCGCCCGGCGTCCCGAGGTCCGCCTGCCGGACTGGGTCGACGGCAACCTGCAGGACAGCGATGAACGGGTCATCCTCAGCCACAACTGGGATGAACTCAAGCGGACCCTCTGGGACTACGTGGGCATCGTCCGGACCACCAAGCGCCTCGAACGGGCCCACACCCGGATCCAGAACCTGAAGCGGGAAATCCACGATTACTACTGGAATTTCAAGGTCGATCCCTCCCTCCTCGAGCTGCGCAACCTGGTCGAGGTGGCCGAGATGATCATCACCTGCGCCCTCCAGCGCCGCGAGAGCCGCGGCCTCCACTACACCCTCGACTTCCCCCGCAAGCTGCCCACCCCCGTCGATACCCGCTGGGCCGTTCAGCGGTAGCTTTTTGTCCGACCAGTCTGGCTGGTCAGACATGTCAGGCATATCCGGCTTGTCAGATTTCTCCAAAAGCGCTTGATGGTGTACGTATGTACACTACTATAGTCCCCTTGTGTTCAGTCTGGGAAATTTCAGCGCCTACAGCTTCTACGGGGCCGGGTGGACGGTGGGCCGCCTGGTGGAGCGGCTGGCCGCGGCCGGATACCGGGGGGCGGGGCTGGCCGACCTGGGCGGTTTCTACGGGGCGGTGGAGTTTTCCCAGGCCTGTGACCGGGCGGGCCTGCGGATGGTCCTGGGCTGCCGGATGCGGGTGCGGGATTTTGTCCCCGGCTGGCTGCAGTTGACGGTCCGGTCGGCGGCCGGCTACGCGGCGGTCTGCCGTCTGGTCAGCGGGGCCAACGGTGGGGAGCTGGAATGGGAAGCCCTTGAGGAAATGCAGGCCACGGCGGCCGGGGAGGTCTGGATCTCCTGCCCGATCCGGGTGGAGCATGTCTACGGCGGGCGGATCGGCAACTGGCCGCGCTGGCGCAGTTGCTGGGAGGATCTGCTGGGCCGGGGCTGGGACAACCTGTGGCTGGAGTTGTGCTGGCACAACGAGGAGGAACAACTCCTCCAGCGCCGGGCCTTCAGCGAGCTGAGGCGCCGCGGCTGGACGCGCTGGGTGGTCATCGGCGGGGCCCGGCACGACGGTTCCGCCGGCGGGGCGGAGCTGCTGGAACTGCTCCAGTCGATGGGGACCCTGACCCGGATCGGCCAGGCCCATCCGGACAAGCTGCCGGAGGGCGACTACGGCCTGGTCGAACGGAAGTTCCTGGATGCCCGTTTCGGCCGGGTTCCGGAGGTGCTGGAAAGCACCCGGGAATTTGCGGAGGCCTGCCGCTTCGATTTCAGCTACGGGAAGATGTACCTGCCCAATCCGCTC
>CAJXMX010000233.1 GCA_913056355.1 uncultured Opitutales bacterium | reverse complement strand
ATTGCCGGTCGAGATTCCGGCCAAAGTAGAAGTCAAGGTCGACAACGGGACCACCATCCAGGTGAAGGGCCCGAAGGGATCCCTGACCCGTTCATTTAATCCCAGAAACGTGACCCTGACCGTCGATGACGGCCAGGTCACCGTGGCCCCGGTCGACAACAGCAAGTTGTCCCGGTCCATGTACGGCACCGCCCGCAGCATCATCAACGGGATGGTGGAAGGGGTCACCAAGGGCTTCGAGAAGAACCTGACCATCAACGGCGTCGGCTTCAAGGCCGCCGTGCAGGGCAAGGTCCTGGACCTGGCCCTCGGTTATTCGCACCCGATCAAGCATCCGATTCCGGATGGACTGACGGTGACGGTGCAGGACCAGACCAAGATCAAGGTCGAGGGTTTCGACAAGCAGCTGGTCGGCGAGTTCGCCGCCCGGGTCAAGAAGTTCTACCCGGCCGAGCCCTACAAGGGCAAGGGCGTGGCCATTGAAGGTGAATTTGTCCGCCGCAAGGAAGGCAAGAAGGCGGGTTAATCCTGATAATCATGCGAGGGAGGCCTTCCCCTCCCGTAAGTAAACAGAGATCAGACGAGAATAATGAAGTCACTTAAGCACAAGCAAACCCTGCGCCAGAAGCGTATCTGGCGCATTCGCAAGAAGGTTGCCGGCACCGCCGAGCGGCCGCGCCTCTGCGTTTCCTTTACCAACAAGCACGTGTACGCCCAGGCTATCGACGACCAGACCGGACGGACCCTCATTTCGGTCTCCAGTCTCGGCAAGGACCTCAAGGGCGAGAGCCTCAGTGCCAACCGCGAAAGCGCGGTCCGGCTGGGCAAGGCCTTCGCTGAAAAGGCCAAGGCGGCCAACATTGAATCGGTTGTATTCGACCGTCACGGCCGGCCCTACCATGGCCGGGTCAAGGAATTCGCCGAAGCCGTTCGCGAAGGCGGTCTCACATTCTAAGGACAGGTTTTTTCATGAGCGAAGAAGAAAAGAAGCAAACTCCCGAGCAGGAGACCCCCGAACAGGAGACCCCCGAACAGGAAGCCTCCAGCAAGGAAACCCCTGAGCAGGAAGCCTCCCAGCCGGAGACCCCGGAGATCACCGTTCCCAGCATCGACGAGGACAGTGATTCCGACATCGTCGCTTCCAAGCCGGACACCAAGGAACGCCAGAGTGCCGTCATCGGCCAGGTCGACCGCCCCACGCCTCCGCCGCAACAGCGTCGCGGAGGACACCGGGGCGGCAACCAGAGGGGCGGACCCCGCGGCGGACCCCGCGGCGGACGTTCCCGCTTCGGCCAGCAGCAGCCCCAGGAGGAAGAGGGCGAATCCCTTTTTGAGAAAGTGGTCCACATCAACCGCTGTGCCAAGGTTGTGGCCGGCGGTCGTCGGTTCAGCTTTTCGGCCCTGGTTGTGGTCGGGGACCAGAGCGGCAACGTGGGCGTGGGTTACGGCAAGGCCAAGGAAGTGCCGGAGTGCATTCGCAAGGGGACCGAACAGGCCCGCAAGAACATGATGCCGATCGCCCTGCGGAACAACACCATCCCGCATGAAGCTCTGGGTGAGCACGACGGCGGGCGGGTCCTGATCCGTCCGGCTGTTCCGGGTACCGGTGTCATCGCCGGCGGCGGTGTCCGTGCGGTCCTGGAAGCTGCCGGGATCAAGGACGTGCTGACCAAGAGCCTGCGTTCGAACAATCCCGGAGCCCTGGTGTTCGCCACCCTCGACGCCCTCAAGCAGCTCCGCAGCCTGGAAACCATCAAGGCCCTGCGCAAAGCCTGAGGCCCTGTTGATCCAGAACGGTTAATTAGGAAAAGAGATAATGAGACTACACAATTTGATCAAGAGTGGCGGCCGCAAGGACCGCAAGCGCGTGGGTCGTGGTGAAGGTTCCGGCCGCGGCAAGACCTCCGGGCGGGGACACAAGGGCCAGCGGGCCCGCGCCGGCTTCGGCCTGCGTCCCGGCTTCGAATCCGGCCACGTACCGCTTTACCGCAAGCTTCCCAAGCGCGGCTTCAGCAACTTCAAGTTCCGTACCGAGTACAGTATCGTCAATGTCGGCGATCTGGAGCGGGCCGGAGTCGAGGAAATTGACCGCAATGTGCTGATCCAGGCCGGGTTGGCCCGTGCCAGCAGCAGCCGGATCAAGATCCTCGGGGAAGGGGAGGTCAGCAAGGCCCTCACGGTGACCGCTGACAAGTTCTCTTCCAGCGCCCGGGAAAAGATCGAGAAGGCCGGAGGCAAGGTCATCGTTCCGGAGCCGGAAGAGGCCGCCTCCGAAGAAACCGCCTCGGAGTAACCGCCTGATCTTCATCCCCAGCTCGAATAAACCAGGACCCAGCCAAGCGAAATGATATCCGCCTTTGTCAACTGCTTCAAGATTCCGGAACTCCGGGACAAGATCCTACTCACGCTGTTCCTCCTGTTCATCGCCCGTGTCGGAGCGAACATCCCCCTGCCGGGACTGGATCCGACCCCGCTGCAGGATTTCTTTGAAGCGCAGAGCCGCGCCGGCGGCGGCGGTTTGCTGGGGCTGTACAACATGTTCACCGGGGGGGCGCTCCTCCGCGGGGCCTTGTTTGCCCTAGGGATCATGCCCTACATCAGCGCCTCCATTGTATTCCAGTTGCTGACCGCGGTTGTCCCCAGCCTGGCGCGCCTGCAGCAGGAAGGGGAAGTCGGTCGCCAGAAGCTGACCCAGTATACCCGTTATGCGACCCTGATCATCTGCCTGGTCCAGGCGGTGCTCCTGATCCTGACCCTGGAAAATCCGACGCGCCTCTTCCCGGACTACGACATTGCCCGCTACGGCGACATTATCCTGGTTTCCCACAGCTGGTTCATGATCACCTCGGTGATTTTCCTGACCACCGGGACCATGCTCCTGATGTGGATCGGCGAACAGATCACCAGCCGCGGTATCGGGAACGGCATTTCGATCCTGATCACGGTCGGCATCCTGGCCGACCTTCCGGCCGCCTTCGCCCTGACCTACCAGCTCTTTACCGCTCCGGTCGGGGAAACGGCCCAACTGGGACTCGGGGAAGGCATCCTGATGCTGCTCTTCCTTTTCCTGGTCATTGCCGGCGTGATCATGGTGACCCAGGCCACCCGGAAGATTCCGGTCCAGTACGCCAAGCGGGTTGTCGGCCGCAAGGTCTTCGGCGGCCAGAGCAGTTATCTTCCCCTGAAGGTCAATTACTCCGGCGTGATGCCGATCATCTTCGCCTCGGCCATCATGATGTTCTTCACGACCATCCTGTCGCAGCTCGGCGCGGCCCTACAGGCCAACTGGCTGCGGGATTCGGGTCTGCTGTTCCAGCGCGGGACCATGACCTACTACCTCTTTTTCGGTCTCCTCATCTTCGCTTTCAGCTACTTCTGGGTTTCGGTCATGTTCAAGCCGGTCCAGATCGCCGATGACCTGAAAAAGTATGGCGGCTATGTTCCCGGGGTGCGTCCGGGTGAGCCGACCGCCCGCTATCTCGATTTCACCATGACCCGGCTGACCCTGGCCGGCGCGGCCTTCCTGACCGGCATCGCCCTCCTGCCGGACATGGTCCTCTACAGCACCGGCGTACCCTACCAGGCCGCCCAGTTCTTTGGTGGCACCGGGCTGCTGATCATTGTCGGCGTGCTCCTGGACTTTCTCCGCCAGATCGAGACCTACCTGCTGCAGCGCCACTACGACGGCTTTCTCAAGAAGGGCCGGATCAAGGGCCGCAGCCAGGGCCGGACCCGGCAACTGGTGGACACCGTCGGCCTCGAGCAGGGCAAGACCCTCTGGCGCTGGCTGATCATCATGTTCGCCAGCGGCATGCTGGCCTGGGGCCTGAATGCTTACCTTTTCTGACGGCTGTTGCCAAATGGCCGTTTCCTTGTTCTTTTACACAGCGCAACACGCCTCCCGGTCAATGGGCCGGGACCAATAAGAAGGATGGAGTCCTCGGAAATATATGATTCCGATTAAATCCGAGTCTGAAATAACGATCATGCGCACCGCCTGCCGCATCGCGGCCACGGTGCTGGATCGTCTTTGCCGGCTCGTTGCTCCGGGCGTCAACACGTACGACCTCGACCAGGAGGGGCGCAAATTGCTGGGCAGCTACGATGCCCGCAGCGCCTGTTTTGGTTACCAGGTCGGCAGCAAGCGGTTTCCCGCCTACACCTGCCTTTCCGTGAACGATGAAATCGTCCATGGTATCGGCACCCTGAAGCGGGTCCTGCAGGATGGTGACATCATCTCGGTTGACGTCTGTGTGGAGTATCAAGGATTTATCGGGGACAATGCCCGGACTGTGGCTGTGGGGGACATCGCTCCCGCCCGGCAAAAGCTGCTCACGGTCACCGAGGAAGCCCTCCTGAAAGGCATCCAGCAAGCCCGTCCGGGAAACCGGGTGGGGGCCATTTCCAATGCCGTGGAGCGGGCCGTCCGGCCCTTCGGGTACGGTATCATCCGTGATTTTGTCGGCCACGGGGTGGGACGGTCCATGCACGAGGCCCCGCAGATTCCGAACTTTGGTCCCGCATCCCGGGGGGAACGCCTCCGGCCGGGCATGACCCTGGCCATCGAACCGATGATCGCCGAGGGTCGTTCCCAGGTGGTCATGGCCGACGATGGCTGGACGGCCCTGACCGTGGACGGCCTTCCCGCCGCCCACTTCGAGCACACCGTCCTGGTGACCGGAGGGGATCCGGAAATCCTGACTATCCCGGATTCGGGAATATAAGCGCTTTTTCTCGGAAAGTCTTGACAAGCCTTTCCCATCTAAATTCCGTCAACTCTTTTTCTGCCATCCCAAATCGCGGGGTCGGCACGTTTATCTTAAGACTTCAACATCAACACGATCTGTAATTATGCCACGTTTATTGGGTGTCGATATCCCCGGAAACAAAAAGATTCCCTTTGCCCTCCGTTACATCTACGGAATCGGGCCCACGCTTGCTGACCGTCTGGTCAAGGATGCCGGGCTGGATCCCGATGTCCGGGCCAATGACCTGGACGAGGAGCAGCTCAACAAGATTTCGGAAGCCATCGTCTCGGAAGGCATCCTCGTCGAGGGTGACCTCCGCCGTGATGTCAGCGGTAACCTGAAGCGCCTCCAGGCCATCCAGTGCTACCGCGGCATCCGCCACCGCCGGGGTCTGCCCGTGCGCGGCCAGCGCACCCAGTGCAACGCCCGTACCCGCAAGGGCCGCCGCAAGACTGTCGGCGTCATGAAAAAGAAATAATTTACCCGTCAAACCATGAGCGAAGAAGAAAAGAAGGAGCAATCCAAGCCTGCGACTCCCGCCGCGGAAAAGAAAGAAGGCACCGCGGCCGCCCCGGAAGCGGAAGCTGCCGAAGGCGCTGAAACCGCCAAGGAAGAAGAGAAGAAGTCCAGCCAGCCGACCGCCGCCGACCTGCTGAAGAGCGAAGTCGACCTGACCGTCCGCAAGGCCAAGGGCAGCAAGAACGTCACCAGCGGGGTGGTCACCATCCTGGCCACCTTCAACAACACCAAGGTTAGCTTCTCCGACAAGAAGGGGAACGTCATTTCCTGGTCCAGCGCCGGCAAGATGAACTTCCGCGGATCGCGGAAGAGCACCGCCTACGCCGCCCAGGTGGTGACCCAGGACGCCGGCAAGGTGGCCCTGTCCCACGGCATGAAGGAAGTTGAAGTGCGGGTCAAGGGTCCCGGCATGGGCCGCGACTCGGCCATCCGCGCCGTCCAGTCCCTGGGGATGAACGTCACCTCGATTGTGGATGTGACCCCGGTCCCGCACAATGGCTGCCGCCCCAAGAAGCGCCGCCGCGTCTAACCCGAACTTCTCGAACTTACCTTAGAAAGCATTTATCATGGCCCGTTACACTGGACCCACAACCCGGATCAACCGCCGCTTCGGCATGTCCATTTTCCCGCCCAGCAAGGCGCAGGAACGCAAGCCGCATCCGCCCGGCCAGCATGGCCCGCGTCTGCGCCGCAAGCTTTCGGACTACTCCATCGGCCTCAATGAAAAGCAGAAGCTGCGTTACCTGTACGGCCTGACCGAGAAGCAGTTCCGCCGCACCTTCGAGCGCGCCAAGAGCAAGCGCGGGGTGACCAGCGAGATCTTCCTGCAGATGCTGGAAACCCGCCTGGACGCGGTTCTCTACAACCTCGGTTTCGCCAAGACCCGCCGCCAGGCCCGCCAGTTCGTGACCCACGGACACGTCAAGGTCAACGGCCACAAGGTGGACATTCCGAGCTACTCGGTCTCTTCCGGGGATACCATTGAAGTCAAGGAAGCGACCTCCAGCCGTCAGTTGGCAACCCGCGCCCTCGACGACACCCGCATCCGCAACGTGCCGCTCTGGCTGACCCGCAACGACGATGCGCTGACCGCCACCGTCAACCGGGAGCCGACCGCCGAGGATATCGAGACCGGAATCAACGTTCAGCTCATCGTTGAATTCTACTCCCGCTAAAGCACAGGACTTCGGTCCTGTTTCGACTGCAATCCATCATTCAACCGCATCCACACTTCATCCTGAAAGATTATGGCCATACGCTTAGGCAAATTTCAGCTTCCCAACCGTCTCACCAAGGACGAGGACTCCTCCAACGACAGCTACGGCAAGTTCATCGCCGAACCATTTGAAGGGGGCTACGGACACACCATCGGCAACAGCCTGCGCCGGGTTCTCCTGAGCTCCATTGAAGGGGCCGCCATTTCCTCGGTTAAAATCGAGGGCGTGCAGCACGAGTTCCAGACCATCGACGGCGTGGTGGAAGACGTGACCGACATCATCCTCAACCTGAAGAAAATCCTGGTCATTTCCCACAAGAAGGACCCGGTCAGCCTGATGATCGATGTCACCCGCAAGGGGGAAATCACCGCCGCCGACATCCAGGCCGACGCCAATATCGAGATCATCAACCCGGAGCAGGTCATCTGCACCCTCGACAACGAGCGCCGGTTGCAGGCCGAGCTGGAAATCAAGGTCGGCCGTGGCTACGTCTCCGGTGAGGACAACAAGCAGCCGGACCAGCCGATCGGGGTCATCGCCATCGACTCCCTCTTTAGCCCGGTCAAGCTCGTCAAGTATTCCGTGGAGAACACCCGTGTCGGACAGATGACCGACTATGACAAGCTGATCCTGGAAATCTGGACCGACGGGCGGATCACCCCGGACGACTGCCTCAAGCACGCC
>CAJXMX010000232.1 GCA_913056355.1 uncultured Opitutales bacterium | reverse complement strand
CCGGGAAAGCCGGCAGGCTGATGAACAGGGTGGCGGTCTCGCTCTCGGTGGAGCCGTAGACATTGCTGGCCACGACCCAGTAGTTGCCGGCATCATCCAGATTCAGTTCGTCGATGGAGTAGGTCGCCCCGGTGGCGCCACTGATGGGCTGGCCGTCCCGGTACCATTGGTATTCGACCCCGGCATCGGCCACCGCCAGGGCGCTGAAGGTGACCGTCTTGCCGTAGCCTCCGGTCTGGTCGGTTGGCTGCAGGGAAAAAAGCGGGGCCGGATTGGAGATGACCGTGAGGTCCGTCGCGGTGCTGGTCTCGCTGCCGAACGGCGTGGTCAGGATCACCCGGTACAACGCCGAGTCGGCCAGGACCAGGTTCGTCAAGCTCAGGTCAGCGGTAGCCGCGGAGGGGTTGGCCCCGGTATCGATATTCCCGAAACTGGAACCGCCGTCCGTGCTTTTCTGCCATTGGTAAGTCATGTCCGGGGTGCCCGTGGCCTCAACGGAGAGGGTGGTGGCGAGCCCGGTATAGCCCGTCTGTTCAGCGGGGGGCTGGGTCTGGATGACCGGGAGCTGCTTCCGGATCAGCTGGAAACCGTTCAGGTAGCCATCCACAGTGAAGGCCAGGCCCCCACCGGCTGCGACAGCCAGGTCATCAAAGACCAGGTAGGCGGAGCCTTCCGCTGCTTCGCCGAAAATGTTCCGGTACTGGTCTCCGGCGGTGCCGGCCGTCGCGGATCCTCCCAGGTTGGCCTCCGCAATGGTGACGGTCCCGGCCTGTTCAGCCTGTTCACCATGGGCAAAGACGTAAAGCCGGTAGGATCCCTCCGGAATGCCACCGACGGCAACCTGGTACAACCCTCCATCGAGATAATCCTGCATCAAGGCTGTCGGGTTGGGGTTTCCCAGGCTAGCCTCGCTGATGGCGTTCAAGTTCTGGCTGTTCAGTTCGTTCAGGTATATAATGCCGCCGGCAACGGTATTTCCCGAGGAATCCTTGACCGTTGTCAGGAGGAGGTTGCTGCCGGTGCCGGTGATGGGTGGCCCATTCCAGCTTGTACCCGTGTCCGGAGCCACTCCGGTTCCATTCCAGGTCGGGCTGGTCCCTGTGTTGACATCGAAGTTGATGGTCAGGCCCGGCAGCTGGGAGGAGGCCAGGCTGCCGGCTGCCAGCAGCAGGGTGGTTAAGGTCCGGAACGGGCTGGTGTGGAATACATTCATGAAATAGAAAATTTTGGAGATTCTGCCTGAGGTCCTCGGTTGTTCGTGGCGGTGACCTGGAGCTGTTTTTGGCTACTTTAACTCAAGGGAAATGAACTGCAATAACCAGACGAATTACTACAACAGTTCATGAATTAGAAGTGAAAAAATGGTATTTGGTCATGAAATAAGTCGCGTGGGGGGACATTTCCTTGGACCCGGGATTGGCGCCCATGTTCCCCCCTTTCCGGCGTGACATTCAAAGCCATCCCCCGTAACATCACCGCCGATTGCTATGAACGAGTCGGCTCATCCTGAATCCTCCGAACTGGGCCGTTTCCTGACCGCCCAGGAACGGGTTTACACGACGGCCCTGGAAGAACTGCGCGAAGGCCACAAGGAGACCCACTGGATGTGGTACATCTTTCCCCAGGTGGCCGGACTCGGGCAAAGTTCGACCTCGGTCTTTTACGCCATCAAGGACCGGTCGGAGGCCCGGGCCTACCTCGATCACCCCGTG
Organism: uncultured Opitutales bacterium; assembly: GCA_913056355.1. Lineage (GTDB taxonomy): Bacteria > Verrucomicrobiota > Verrucomicrobiia > Opitutales > Oceanipulchritudinaceae > Oceanipulchritudo. The sequence continues at coordinate 5,521 of CAJXMX010000232.1, read as the reverse complement.
CTGGGCCATCGCCTGCGGGAGTGCACCCTCGCTGTCCTCAAGCACAAGGACAAGCCGGTGAAGGAGATATTCAGCTTTCCCGATAACCTCAAGTTCCACTCCTGCATGACCCTGTTCGAGGATGTCGATGATTCGGGCGGCGTCTTTCGCCAGGCCCTCGACACCTTCTTCAACGGCAGTCTCGATCTCCAGACCATCAAGCACCTGAAATAGGCCCGGCCGCAACCGGGTCCCACCCCTCAATACCCCATGAGCTCCAAATTCAGCCGACGCGAACTCCTCCGGAAAACCTCGGTCAGCCTGCTGGGCGGCAGCTTCCTCCTGGCCAGTGCCGAGGAACAGGCCCTGGCCGACGCCATCGAGACCGGCCACACCCGCCTGCCGGAACGCCGGGATCCCGAGACCCCGATGCCCAATGGTAAAATCAAGGACCTGCAGATCTCCCGCCTGATCCTCGGGGGAAACCTGATCGGCGGCTGGGCTCACGCCCGTGACCTGCTTTATGTTTCCCGGCTCTTCAAGGCCTACAACACCCCGGAGCGGATCATGGAGACCTTCCGCATCGCCGAGAACCACGGCATCAACACGGTCCTGGTCACCCCCGGCGAGATTCCTTTTGTCACCCGCTACAACCGCGAATTCGGCGGCCACCTGCAGTCGATGGTCCAAATCTGGCCGGACGAAAAGGATCCGTTTGGCGAAATCGACAAGGCCTTCGACCTCGGGGCCGAGACCATGTATATTCAGGGAGCGGCGGCGGACCGTCTGGTCAAGGGCGGGAAAATGGATCTCCTGGCGGAGCTGGTCGAGCGGATCCAGCTGACCGGCTGCCCGGGCGGGGTGGGGGGGCATGCCCTGACCGTGGTCGAGGAGTGCGAACGCCTCGGTGTAGCGAAGGATTACTACGTCAAGACTTTCCACCCGGACCAGTACTGGTCGGCCCACCCGGTCGAGAAACGCGAGGAATTCGAGGTCGACGCGGCCCGCCATGCCGAGCACGACAAGTTCCACGACAACATCTTCGATCTCTATCCCGACAGGACCATGGCCTTCATGAAGTCCGTCAAGAAACCCTGGGTGGCCTTCAAGACCATGGCCGCCGGGGCCGTCCATCCCCGCGAGGGATTCCCCTTCGCCTTCGACAACGGGGCCGACTTCGTGGCCGCCGGCATGTTCGACTTCCAGGTCCAGGAGGATGTCGGCTATGCCCTCAAGGCCTTGGCCGGAGCGAAAGCGCGCGAACGCAGCTGGATGGCCTGAAGGGACGAGCCTCGGATTCCGGCATGGGGACCCCGGCCGGCTTTCCTTTTGACGGATCCCGTGTATAGTCAACCCATGGCCCGCAACGTTCTCGGCAACGACCTCATTCCCTGCAGCATGGACCCCCTGACCGGATTTTTCCGGAACGGACATTGCGACACCTGTGCCGATGACCAGGGAATGCATACGGTGTGTGCGGAGATGACGGCGGAGTTCCTGCTCTTCTCCGCGGAGCGGGGAAACGACCTGACCCGGCCCGTTCCGGAGTGGAATTTTCCCGGCCTGCAGCCGGGCGACTTCTGGTGCCTCTGCCTGCCGCGGTGGATCGAGGCCTACCAGGCCGGAGTGGCGCCGCGGGTCCGCCTGGAAGCCACCCATGCCAGCGTGCTGGAGTTCGTCGACCGGGAACTCCTGGAGCAATTTGCCGTACCGGCCGAATAGCGATCGACCATCGGATCCGCCAGAGCCTGGCCACCGACTGGGATTCCCGGCCCTGAAATGCCGCCGGGCCAACTTGAAATCGGAAATGGCTGGGCTACATTTCCTGATCTATGCGCCATTTCCTGTCCTTGTTTTTCCTTATCCTGAGCCTTCCGCTCCTGCACGCCCAGAGCCGTATCGGCACCGGCATGGTGGCCGAGACCTACGAGCAGTACTGCTCCGCCTGCCACGGCGAAAAACTGGAAGGGGGCGGATTGGGACCCAGCCTGGTCGACGATGAGTGGGTCCACGGGAGCCGTGACGAGGACATCGCGAAAATCATCCGCGAAGGCGTCGAGGAAGAGGGCATGGTTGGCTTCGAGGGGGTCCTTTCGGACGATGAGGTCCGGGCCATGGTGATCTACCTGCGGGAAATGGGGCAGCTGGCCCAACGCCGGTCCGAAAGGGAAGTGGAGGATCCGGACGGCCTTGTCCTTGAGAGCGACCATCACCGTTTCCGGCTGGAGAAAGTGGTGGAGCTTCCCGGCGCAAAATTCTGGGCCGTGGAGTTCATGCCCGATGGATCCATGCTGCTTTCCGAACATTCGGGCAGGCTCTATCGGTTCCACGACGGCAAGCTGGGCGAGCCGGTGGCCGGGCTTCCGGAAATCCATCCGCACGGACAGGGAGGATTGATGGAAGTCATGCCGCATCCGGATTATGCGCAGAACGGCTGGATCTACATCAGCTTCAATGACCGGGTGGCGGATGATAATGGACGCGACCGCTACCTCACAGCCGTGGTGCGGGGCCGGATCCGGGACGGCATGTGGGTGGACCAGGAGGACATTTTCCGGGCCGATCCCAAGTATTACTCGGGTACCAGCTACCACTTCGGGACGCGCTTTGTCTTCAAGGATGGCTATCTCTTCTTTGCCATCGGGGACAGAGGCGCCCGGGAGCTGGCCCAGGACCTGCGATTCCCCAATGGCAAGATTCACCGGGTCCACGACGACGGGAGAATCCCCGATGATAATCCGTTTTCCGACAATGAAGAGGCCTACCCGACAGTCTGGTCCTACGGCCACCGGAACCCGCAGGGACTGGACCTGCATCCCGTCACCGGCGAGCTCTGGGAGACCGAGCACGGACCCCGGGGCGGGGACGAGCTGAACCTCATCCGGCCGGGACTCAATTACGGCTGGCCGGTCATCACCTACGGCATGAACTACGACGGCCGCCCCATCACCGGCAAGACGGCCGCCCCCGGAATGGAGCAACCGGTCACCTACTGGACCCCGAGCATCGCCGTCTGCGGAATTGACTTCTACGAGGGAGAGGCCTTCCCGGAATGGAAGAACGACCTCTTTGTCTCCGGAATGGTTACCGAGCAACTGGACCGCATCCGCCTGGAGGGAACGAAGGTTGTCGAGCACGAGGTGGTGCTGCGCGGGTTGGGCCGGGTCCGTGACGTGGCCAGCGGCCCGGACGGCTGCCTGTACCTGATTCTCAACCACCGGGGAAGCAACGAGCGGGGCGGTGTCTACCGCCTGGCTCCGGTGAAATAGGGCCGCTCCGGAAGGCAGGCGGTCGTTTGCCAACCCGTAATTTCCGCTTATTGTGGTGGATGATTCCCGATAAAGACGCTCTCTCCTACATGTCGGTTCACCAGTTCCGTCAATTGAGGCACGACAGCGGGCACGCCCTGCTTGATGTCCGCACCGGCGAAGCCTTTGCCGAGGGTCATGTCCCGGATGCCTTGAACCTGTGCGTTTATGAATCCGCCTTCACCGACAAGGTCTCGGAGGCCGTCCCCGCCAGGGACACACGCATCATCGTCTACGGCGAATCCAAATCCTACAAGGCGGCGGAGGTCGCTTTGGGGAGGCTGAAGGCTGCCGGCTACACCGACGTGCAGGTCCTCGAGGGAGGATTGCATGCCTGGGAGCTGGACGGTGGCCGGGTGGAGAAATCAAGGGAGAAAACGCCCCGGTTGTCGGCCGGACGAATGGAGCTGGTGGCCGACAAGAGCCATGTCCGCTGGACCGGACGCAACTTGACCAACCAGCACCACGGGGAGGTGGCCATCAAGTCCGGCTGGCTGGAGCTGAACGGCAACGGGGCGCCCATGGCCGGCGAGCTGGTGGTCGACATGACCCGGATCAGCTGTGCCGACCTGGCAGACAAGGAGATGAACAAGGGGCTCATCGCCCACCTCAATAGTGCCGACTTCTTCAAGGTCGGCGAGCATCCCGAGGCCGGTTTCCGCCTGACCGGCGAGACGGCCATCCTGGGCAGTTCTCCCGGCCGGCCCAACTATGAGGTGACCGGCCGGATGACGGTCCGCGGGGTGACCCGCGAAGTCGAGTTTCCGGCCATGCTTTATCCGGTTGAGGGCGGGGTCTCCTTCCAGGCCCGGCTGGAAGTGGATCGTGTCGCCCACGGCGCGGTGTACGGCTCCGGATCCCTCTTCGAGCGCCTCGGCATGCATCTCGTCAACGACCTCGTCGACATCCAGGTCACCGCTGTCTTCGGCTAGTCCGGTCCGGGCCTCACAAGCGGAATCCGCCTGACTTGCAGAAGATCCTGAAGGGCGCGTCCTGGTCCTCGAACCCGATTTTCTGGTACATGCTGCGCGCCATTTCTGAAGAATGGAGAACGCCGAGTGAGCATCCCGCCTCCCGGGCGGCGTGGAAGGCCATGAGGGTCATGTTACGGGCCAGGCCCAGGCCCCGCACCTCCGGCTTTGTAGCGACACCGTAGATACCGGCCACGCCTTTGTCCATGTTCAAAAGGACCTTGGAAACCGGCTCGGTGAACATCCAGGCAATCCAGCAGCGCAGTCCGGATCCCGGCCTGGTCACGTCGAACTCGGTGGAGACCTCCGGAAGGAGGGTCCTGGCTTCGGCCGGCACTTCCCATCGCCAGGCGATCAGGTCATAAATCGCCTCCAGGTCGTCCCTGGTCGTTACCTCCCGGATATGGATGGACGATGGCGTTTCCTTGTAGTTGTCGGGCAAGGCCGTCAGGTCCAGGGTCATGCCCGGGCAGGATTCCACCTCCGTAAAGCCCCGGGCAATCAGACGCTGGTCCAGGTCGGCCGGCCGGGAGGAGGGGTGAACCAGCCACAGGAAGGGAACGCCCCGCTTGTGGTAATGCTGGAAAAGGGCGTCGATCCTGGCCTCCGCCTCCGCCTCCCCGGCCCGGAAGCGCATCACCGCATTGTAGGGCAGGCTGCTGATCGGGGTGTCAAAGTACATGCAGTCCGGCTCCTCGTGCAGCTTGCACCCGTAGCCCAGTCCGTACCGCCGCCACAGGCTCCACAGGTTCTCCTCCAGGGCCGTCACCAGCCCGTTCCCTGCCATCTTCCCGCCCGTCAATTCCATCTCCCGGAAATACTCCCGGCAAGCCGGTGGCGTCAAGTGCTAAGGCCCCGCGCAGGCTTCTGCCTTGCCGGCTCCGGGCATCGTGCCCATGCTGATTTTCCGGTATGAGCCGCTCCCCCTCAGCAAAAGACTGGACCTGCCGCGAATGCGGACGGAAGCACCGTTCCGTCCGTTTGGCGCCGGGGGAGGAGGCGCGCTGCAGTCGTTGCGATGCCATGTTGCAGGCCCGTTCCCGCACCGGTCCGGCGTCGGGGCTGGCCTGGACCCTGGCCGCCCTCGGGTTTTTCCTGGCCGCCGCGCTGTTGCCGGTCCTGGAGGTGTCCAAGGCGGGCCGTTCAGGGACGGCCTCCATCTTTGTCGCCCAGACCGGCCTGGAAGCCACCGGAATGCCCCTTCTCGGCTGGCTGGCCGGGACCCTCGTGGTCTGGCTCCCGGTGCTGGCCATGCTGCTCCTC
>CAJXMX010000231.1 GCA_913056355.1 uncultured Opitutales bacterium | reverse complement strand
CGGCGAGGCCGCGGCCAGCCTCGTTGAAAAGCGCTTCGCCATCCTTTCCGACTTGGCCCACGCCTTTTCCTCCAAACCGGAGGAGCTTCCCGAGAGGGTGGCCGACATGCAGTCCCGCCTGCAGGAGGCCGAGCGCGGCCTGAAGGAGTTCAAGTCCCGCGCCCAGGCCAGCCAGGCCGCCGCCCTGAAGGACCAGATCCGCGAGGTTGACGGCCTGCAGGTATTGGCAAAGCAACTACAGGCCGACAACCCCAACGACCTGCGCAACCTCGCCGCCAAGACCTTCAAGGAGCTCGAGAACGGCCTTCTCGTCGCCGGAGGGGTCTTCGGGGACAAGGTCACCCTCGTCGCCATGGCCTCCGGGGCCGCCATAGCCGGCGGGCACAAGGCCGGCGACATCATCCGCAGCCTGACCGCCGAGCTGGGCGGCAAGGGCGGCGGCAAGCCGGACTTCGCCATGGGGGGCGGCACCGAGCCCACCAGGCTGGCCGAGGTCCTCAACAACTGGCTCAACACCCTTTCCTGAACCCGATGGAATTACCCGACCCACCCGAACTCTCCTCCGCCGAGCGCAAGACCCTGCGCGGGCAGGCCATGAACCTCAAGCCGGCCGTCATGGTCGGTCGACAGGGCCCCAGCAAAACCGTCCTCGAGGCGGTCGACGCGGCCCTGTCCCGCGACGGCCTGATCAAGCTCCGCCTGGAGGCCCCCGACAAGCCGACCCGCAAGGTCTGGCTCCACCATATCGCCTCCACCACCGGCTCAACCATCTGCGGCGAGGTCGGCCACACCGCCTCCCTCTTCCGCCCCAAGCCCAAACCTTAGTCCTTAGTCCTTAGTCCTTAGTCCTTAGTCCTTAGTCCAATGAAAATCTGGTTGATGAAATCCGAGCCCGACGTCTTTTCCTTCGAGGACCTGAAAACGGCGAAGAACAAGACCACCCTGTGGGAAGGGGTGCGCAACTACCAGGCCCGGAACTTCATGCGCGACGAGATGAAGAAGGGGGACATTGTCCTTTTCTACCATTCCAACTGCGCGGAGCCGGGCATCGTCGGGCTGGCCGAGATCGCCTCCGGGGAGGCCTATCCCGACCCGAGCCAGTTTGATCCGAAAAGCAACTACCACGACCCCAAGGCCAGCAGGGACAATCCCCGCTGGGTTGTAGTGGACGTTCGCTACAAGAAATCCCTCAAACACCCGGTCAGCCTGAAGGAAATCAAGGCCCACCCGAAACTCTCCGAAATGAAAGTGGCCCAGCGCGGGATGCGGCTCTCCGTCCAGCCCGTGGAGGAGGTCCACTACAAGATCCTGCAGGAGGAGTTTTGGACTGGATCCTCCTCAGCCTGATTGCCGCGGTCCTGCTCGGGATCTACGACCTGTGCAAAAAGCACGCCGTCGGAGGTAACGCCGTCCTGCCGGTGCTATTCATCAGCAACCTGGCCTCGGCCACGGTATGGCTGGTCCTGATGGCCATGGAACGGCAGTTGCCGGAAATCCTCCACCTGCAACCCCTTGATTTGCGCGGACACCTCTTCCTGGCCGGCAAGTCTTTCCTGGTCGGGACCTGCTGGATCTTCGCCTACTTCGCCCTCAAGCACCTGCCGGTCTCCATCGCCGGTCCGGTCCGCTCCACCAGCCCGCTTTTCACCCTGCTGGGCGCCGTCCTGATCTTCCATGAAAGCCCCACCCCGCAGCAATGGCTGGGAATCCTGATCACCCTCGGCGGCTTCATCCTCCTCTCCACCGCGGGGAAGAAGGAAGGCATCGTCTTCCACAAGGACCGCTGGATCGCCTTTCTCATTGTGGCCACCCTGCTCGGGGCCGGCAGCGCCCTCTACGACCGCTTCCTGCTGGGCCGGGCCGGCTACACGCCGGCAACCGTACAGGCCTGGTTTTCCATCTACCTGGTCGTCTTCTTCGCCCCCTTCGCCCTCGGCTGGAGACTCAACTGGTGGCCGCGGGGAGTTTTCCACTGGCGCTGGAGCATTCCCGCCATCGGCCTGATGCTGCTCCTGACCGACTTTGTCTACTTCATGGCCCTGGCCGATCCCGACGCCATGGTCTCCATCGTCACCAGTCTCCGCCGCGGCAGCGTGCTGGTCGTCTTCGCCGGCGGGATCCTCCTCTTCAAGGAACGCAATATCCGGGCCAAGCTGGCCCCCACCCTCCTGATCCTGGCCGGCATCATCACCCTGGTCACGGGCTAGAACCCTTCGACAAGCTCAGGGCAGGCCAGCAACCCTAGAACTGCCCCGTACTGAGCAGGACAAGGGTGCAGGCCTCCTCGGTCTTGATCCCGGCGGCTTGGAGTTTCTGTTCGAATTCCGGATTCTCCGTCCCCGGATTGAAGATGACCCGGCGGGGCTTCAGCCCGACCACGTAATCGACCAGGTCGCCCTGGCGGCCGGTCCCTACATAGAGGGTAACCGTGTCCACCCCCTCAAGGTCCGGTTTCCCGGTCTGGATCGGCACGTCCCAGACCTTTCCCTCCCGCAGCCCGACAGCTTCCACTTCATGCCCGTGATCGCGCAGCATGCGGATGGCCAGGTTGGAATACCGGGTCGTCCGTTCACTCGCTCCAATAACCAGCGTCTTCATAAAATCCCAAGCTCTAGCTCAATCTTAATCTTAGTCTTCCCTTTAACTAAGCTCCCTGTCCTACTCCCCCCGCCTCACCGGCAGCAGGGCGGCATCGCGCATCCCGTGGATGATCTTCTTGTCGGCCGGGCAGAAGGTGGCCAGGACCCCCTCCAGCCGGGCCTCATCGCCCTTGACAAAATAGTAGGGGCAAAGGCGCAGGCGCCCGTTCATCTGGCCCAGCTGGCCGTCCGGACGATAGACCGGGTGCGGCAGGCGGGCCGGCTTCCGGTATTCCTGGAGCAAATACAAATTCTCCTTCGAACCCTCCATGGCCTCGGTGATGCCGTCCATCCATTCCTCGCGGGAGGCGTCGCTGCCATAGAGGACGCTGCGCGCACCCCAGGCGTTCTCGTGGAATCCGCTCAGCTTCATGATCAGGTTGCGCTCCTTCTGCGAGGCCTCCCCGAGCTGTTCCCACTTGTAGATCGGGCGGCCGCCGACCAGCGGCGCGTCGAGGACGGCATTCGGCGGGAGGTCGACCGGATCCATGATCCAGCCGCTGGGGATGATCCGGTTGAGCAGCTTCCAACTCGGCTTGCTGAGGTTCTCCCGCCAGAAGTCGACCAGCCGGGGATGATGGAAGAGGGCCAGGTTCAGCTTTTCCTCCTGGAAGTGCCGCATCGGCGGGGTCACCGCCAGCGGGGCGCCCTCCTCCAGCATCTTGAAGATATGTTCCGCAACAGGGATGTTCTCCAGGTCGAAAAGTTCCCAGAAGCGATAGATCACATCCAGCTCCTCGGGATCGCCGTCGATATCGGCGCAGATGGTCTCGCCCATCGGGATCAGGTCCCCCGGGTGAAGGCAGTAGACCCGCTTGCCCCGCTCCTGCAGCCGGGCCGCCAGCCAGTCCATTTCCGGACGATAGGTCGAGGCCTCATCGGAGACAACGATGGCGATGAGGGGATATTCCTTGTCCGGGCGGAGGGAGGCCATCGATTCGTAAAACGCCTCCACCATGGCCTGGTCCTGGCCGATGATCCCGCCCTGGTCACCGTACAACTCGTTGAGGAACGCAGTCAGGCCGATTCCCCCGGGCACGGAATCAATCTCGGTCAGGGCGAATCCCTCGTCGGTGGCCAGCAGGTCGGGACGAATAATCATCGGATGCGAACGGCGCACCGCCTTGGAGCGGGCATGACGGATGAGGAACTCCGGCTTGCCGCGATCGAGGTAATCGGCCACCCAGGGCACGGTCAGCTCGGCGTTGCGGAGGATGTTCTTGTTCTCGAAGGATCGCGTATAGAGCAGCTCCGAGGCACGGTAAAACTCCAGGCAAGCCTGCCCGATCTGCTCGATCTCGCGGACCTGCTTCTTCGTCAAGGGCCAGGCTTCCGGCGAAATGCGCCAGGTCTTGTCCTCGAAGAGGGTCTGATCCGCAAAGGCCGCCTTGAGGCCCTCGTATGTCAAAGTGCCAGTCATTGCACCTTATCAGTAACCAGTAACCCGTAACCCGCAACCCGTAACCCTAATCCTCGATCTTGATCTCCTTGTTCCGGCTTTTGGGGCAGCCGGCGCGGAGCCAGGAATGGATGAAGCGGTTGAGGTCGCCGTCCATGACCTGCTGGATGTTGGAGGTCTCGACGCCGGTGCGCAGGTCCTTGACCATCTGGTAGGGCTGGAAGACGTAGGAACGGATCTGGTTGCCCCAGCCGATTTCCCCCTTCTCGCCGTAGAACTTCTCCATCTCGGCCCGCTTCTGGTCCTCGTAGTGCTCGTAGAGCCGGGACTTGAGCATCTTCATGGCGGTGGCGCGGTTCTTGTGCTGGGAACGCTCGTTCTGGCACTGGACCACGATATTGGTCGGAAGGTGGGTCATGCGCACCGCCGAGTCGGTCTTGTTGACGTGCTGGCCGCCCTTGCCGGAAGCCCGGTAGGTGTCCACCCGGAGGTCCTCCTCCTTGATATCGATGTCGATGTCGTCGTCGACCTCGGCGATGACGTCCACCGCGCAGAATGAAGTATGGCGCCGGGCGTTGCTGTCGAAGGGGCTGATCCGCACCAGCCGGTGCACCCCGCGCTCGGCCTTGGCGTAGCCGTATGCGTTGGGCCCGATGATGCGAATGGTGGCGCTGCTGAGGCCGGCTTCTTCCCCGGGTGCCAGGTCGTCGGTCTCCACGGTGTAGCCGTTGCGCTCCGCCCAGCGGACGTACATCCGGTAGAGCATGTCGGCCCAGTCGCAGGACTCCGTCCCTCCGGCCCCGGCATTGATGGAAAGAATGGCGTTGTTGGCGTCCATCTTGCCGCTGAGGAAGCTCTGGATCTCCAGCTCGTCCAGTTCCTTGCGGAGCTTGGACACCGTGTCACTGATCTCCGCCATGTATTCCTGCGCCTCGTCGCCCTCGGCGTCCTCGACCAGCTCCATGAGGGTCTTCACGTCCTCGATCCGGGCATTGAACTTGATGATCGGCTGGATGCTGGACTTGAGGTGGCTGGTCTCGGTGACGGTCTTGTTGGCGGACTCCTGGTGATCCCAGAAACCCTGCTCAGCCATCTGCTCCTCCAGGCGGGCTATCTTTTCCTGTCGCTTCGGGACGTCAAAGATACCTCCACAGGTATCCGGCCCGGCGGGTGATTTCCTCCAGTTGGTTGCGAACTTCTGCGTCAATGATCATGACAAGGAGAAGTGATTCAAAGGCCGGGACATTTCAAGCCACATCTTGGCTTTGACGCTGCCGGGCATTTCGCGCCTACTATAAGGCTGTGGAACTGATTCAAGTGGCGATCCTGGGCGGAATCTGGCTCAGCCTGCTCTACTCGGCGGCGGTCATGCCGGCCACGGTCTGGGTTATCCAGCTGACGGTCAGCCGCGGTTGGAGCAGCGGCCTGGCGGCCGGGGTGGGCCTGGCCCTGGGCCAGTTTCCCTGGTGCCTGGCGGCCAGCGTGCTGCTCCTGCAGTTTCCATCCTTCTGGCAGGCCGCGGACCATTGGATCCGGGCCCTGGCGGTGGTCTTCCTGGTCTGGATGGCCATCCGCAGCGCCCGGGCCAGGCCTGTTGCCTCCATCCGGCTGGGGATCGAAGGCAGCCACTGGGGAATCTTCCAATCCAGTTTCCTGCGCAGCCTGGCCATGCCCTGGCGCTTTCCCCTCTGGGCCACGCTGATCATTTCCATCGGGGTCCACCTGCGCGGCCCCGGGCTGTTGGCGGCCCTCCTCTTCTCGACGGGATGTGTCCTCGGGCAGCTGGCCTGGCACCTGCACTTCATTATTGTCTCCGCCCTCTTCGGGAGCCGTGTTCCGGAAGACATTTCCCTGCATTCCATGAACAAGCTGAGGCTGCTGGCCACCCTGGTGCTGGGCGGGCTGGTCCTGATCATTGTCGCCCCCATCGCCTTGACTTGACCGGTCCTTTGAGAATTGGATCGGTGGATGCCTAAAATCGTAGCCTTGGACAGTGAAACCGTGGACCTGCCGGATTCGGAGTGGGCCGCCCTGGACCCGTTCGGTGATTTGATCCGCCACGAGTTCACCCCGCGGGAGGAATCCGTGATCCTCGAACGTTGCGCCGGGGCGCAGATTGTCCTCTCCAACAAGGTTCCCCTCATGGCCTCCACCCTGAAGCAGCTGCCGGAGTTGAAACTGGTCTGCATCCTGGCCACCGGGACCAACAATGTCGACCTGGCCGCCGCCCGGGAACTCGGCATCACGGTGCGCAACGTGCCGGCCTACAGCACCCGGTCGGTGGCCCAGCACAGCCTGGCCCTGCTGCTGGAGCTGGCCAACCGGACGGGCCACTACACACGCACGGTGCACGACGGCGACTGGACCCGCAGCCGACAGTTCTGCTACTGGCACCACCAGATCCATGAACTGGCCGGCCGCACCGCCGGCATCATCGGCTTCGGCCAGATCGGCCGGGCCACGGCCGCCCTCTTCCGGGCCCTCGGGATGCGCATCATCGCCCACACCCGGACGCCGAAAAACGCCCCGGACTGGGAGGGTTTTGAATTTGTCTCCGTCGAGACGCTCTTTGAGCAGGCCGATGTCATCTCCCTGCACTGCCCGCTGACCGAGGCCAACCAGGGATTCGTCAATGCCGCCCTGCTGAAGCGCTGCAAGCCGGGAGCCTTTCTTGTCAACACCGCCCGCGGGCCTCTGATCAAGGAACAGGACCTGCGGGATGCCCTCGAGGCCGGCACTCTGGCCCTGCACGGCCTGTGGTACAGCGTCTATGAAGGCCAGTTGCGCCTGCGCGATCCGGACACCGGCGCGTTCAACCTGCTCGGCGACGACCCGGCCTGAGCGCCCTTGGGGGGAGACCATGATGAACCCGAAATTCAATCGCCTGACCGACGGCTTCTTCGCCAGCCCGCAAATTACCGCGGACGAAGTCGCCCCTGCCGTCGCTGACGGTTTCGACCTGATCATCAACAACCGCCCCGATGGCGAGGAACCCGGCCAGCCACCGGCCGCCGAGATCGCCGCCGCCGCTGCTGCTGCCGGAATTGCCTATGTCGACATCCCGATCGGGCGCGAGGGCATTTCCCATGCCGACCTGCATGCTTTCGACGAGGCCATCGCCGGCCGCAGCAAGGTCCTCGCCTGTTGCCGCACCGGCACGCGCTCAACCACCCTGCGGACCTTCGCCCGGGCCCATGCCGGCGATGATGTCGACCGCCTGATCAGCGAGGCAGCAACCGGCGGC
>CAJXMX010000230.1 GCA_913056355.1 uncultured Opitutales bacterium | reverse complement strand
TCCTCCCGCAGGCATTCCATGTAGGCCTCATCGCCGGTCCCCTCCGGCAGCTCGACGTCCCGGTCCCCGGGCTGGCGCCGGACCGGGAAATTCTTCTCGCAGTGTAGGGAGAAGGTAAATACGCGCGGTTCGTTTCGGAAGATGAAGTGGGTCCCGTCGCCCTGGTGAACGTCGAGGTCGACGATGAGCACCTGGCGGACCTTTCCTTCCCGGACCAGTTGGGCCGCGGCCACGGCCATGTCGTTGTAGATGCAGAATCCCGAGCCGTAGGTGGGAAAGGCATGGTGGGTCCCGCCGGCGGTGTTGCAGGCCAGTCCATGCCGCAGGGCCAGGCGGGCCGTGAGAAGGGTGCCGGCCACGGCGATACGCGTCCGCCGGACCAGCTCCGGCGACCAGGGCAGGCCGATCCGGCGGATGGCCTGCACATCCAGGGCGTTGGATTCCCAGAGCCCGACATAGCCCGCCTCGTGCACGCGCAGGAGCGTCTCTTCCGGCAAGTCCGCCGGCAGGCAGAAGTCCTCCCTTTGGGCAACGCCCTCGCGGATCAGCGTCTCATACAGCAGCCGGAATTTGCCCATCGGGAAGCGGTGGCCCGGCGGCAGTTCGCAGTGGTAGTGGGGATGGGAGACAAAAGGGACGCGCATGAACAGGGATGGAAGGGGATCGATGCAGGACTCTCAATGGTGCATGGAAACCGTCCTTGAGCGAGAAGCAAACCCTTGGGGGCGATTTTCCCTATTCAAACAGATATTGGAAATACGGCGTATAAAACCGCCCGCCCGGATCCATTTGCCGCCGGTGATTCTGGAAAATCCCGATTTCCTCCCCGAAGGCCATTTTGGCCTGCGCCGGCGTTATGCCGCGGGTCTGGTTGAAGAGGGGCGTGCCGTGGTGCAAACCGCAGAACTCGTTGTAGGCGGTGAGGAACTCCGGCCATCCGGCCGATCCGGTGGAAACCGGGTCCAGGGTCAGGGCCGGACCTTTCCGGGTGTAGGAGAACAGGGAGGAGTTGTCCTGCGCGATGTGGTACCCGACATTGAGCATGTCGCACCGGTAGCCGGTCTCTTGGAAGTAGTCCCGGCAGAACTTGAAGTAGGCCTTTATCGTTTCCGGATACTCCTCCATCGGAAAGGACCAGATGCTGAAGGTGTAGGAGGCGAAGCCGGCCTTCTCCGGGTATCGGATGATCTGGTCGGCGGGGCTGACGGCGCTTCCCCTGATCAGGCGGACCAGGATCAGCTGTACGAAGAAATTGAATACATTCACCAGCTTGGACTTGAGCCACTTCCCGGGAATAAAACGGGTAACCACCTTCCCCCAGGCGGGACTGATGGTCTTCCATGAATAATTCCTCATGGCCCACTGCCACGTTCCGGACCGTGGTGACCCCTCGCCGTCGGAGCGGTACTCGACCACCACGCGGTTCCTGAAAGGAAAGAGATAGAGCATCATGGACTTGTCCTGTTTCACCAGCGAATCCAGCTTGTCGGCAAACTCATCCACGAGGTACGCCCGGTGTTCGAATTTCATGGCCTGAAGCGGTTTCACCTTGAAGGTCACTTCATAGACGACTCCCAGCATCCCGTAGCTCGAGCGGAGCAGTACCATCAACTCCGGGTCGCTCTCCTCGGTCACCTCCAGAATGCTGCCATCCGCCTGGACCAGCTTCATTCCGACCACATAGGAGGCAACCTGGCCGAATTCCCATGCCCCGCCGGAGAAATATGAAGCATCCTTGGTTCCGCAACAGGCCCCGCTCCCGACGGTCATGTTGCCGATCTCGACATTGACATAGAACTGGAGTCCCGCCGCTTCCAGCTCCCTGGCCGCGTCAAGATGAAGCTTCCCCGCCTCCATGGTGATCGTCATCTGCTCCTTGTCGATGTGAAGGGTCCGGTTCATCGCGGTCATGTCGAGAACCGTTCCTCCCTCCGCGACGATGCACTTTGTCGTGGAATGATGAGAGCCCTTGGCTCGGACCGGTGAAGGGTAGCGCGTGGTGTCCCGGACTATCCTGACAATGTCCTCAACGGCAGTTACCTTCTCCACGGAATGCGGATGGTAGCTGATGGTGCCTTTCCAATTCTCAACTTTCATTTGAAGGCCTTCTGTTCGGGATTAAATATCAATCCTTGTGCCAATCTCCATGACCTGCTCCCGGGGGAGGTTGAAGTAGCGGGTGGCACGCATCTCGTTGCGGGCCATGATGGTGTAGAGCCAGGATTCCCAGCCGCTGAGTCCGTAGCTTTTGTTGACCTGGTGGATCTTGTTGCCGACAAAGTAGACCACTTTATCCAGGTCGAGGCCAAGCTGGTTGGTTTCATTGGCCTCGGCCAGGTCACGCTGCACGTCCGCGGCCTCCATGTAACCGTTGTAGGAGACGACGCGGATCAGGTCATCCCGGAGCCGCTTTACCTTGAGGTGCTGGCCGGCTTTGGCCCGCGGGGCCTTGATATTGACGGCGGTATAGATCACGACCTTGTCGTGCAGGCCCCGGTTGAAGCGGATATTGCGTTCCAGGACCTGGGGGGTCCCGCGGGCGTTGCCGGCCAGGTAGACGGCCTGTCCGGGCACGCGGCGGTAGGTTCCGCCTCCGCCGATGCGGGCCAGGAAATCGCGAATGGTCAGGTCCTGGTTGCGACTCTTGCGTCGCTCGCTGGCATAACCCCGGCGCCAGATATTGATGAACAGGTAAATCACCCCCGCCACGACCAGCGGGAACCAGCCGCCATCGAGGAACTTGGCCATGTTGGCGGCGAGGAAGGGGAGGTCGACGAGGAGGAATCCGAACGTCAGCAGGGCCACCGTCCAGAGCGGCCATTCCAGGACCTTGTGTCCGGCATAGGCGAAGAGGACGGTGGTGATAACCATGGTCATGGCGATGGCCACGCCGTAAGCTCCGGCCAGGTTGCCGGATTCACGGAACCCGATGACCAGCCCGATGGTGGCCGCCATGAGCACCCAGTTGACCAGGGGGACATAGATCTGCCCGCGTTGCTCGTGTGATGTATGGCGAATTTCGATACGCGGGAGATAGCCGAGGTGCATGCCCTGGTAAGTCAGGGAAAAGATGCCGGAAATGATGGCCTGCGAGGCGATCACCGTGGCCACCGTGCTGAGCACGACCATCGGGTAGAGGGACCATTCGGGCGTCAACTGGTAGAAGGGATTGGTGATTTCGGTCTTGCTGGAGAGGAGCAGGGCCCCCTGGCCGAGATAGTTCAGCAGCAGCCCGGGGAGGGCCACCAGGTACCAACCCAGGCGCATGGGAGCCTTTCCAAAATGCCCGATGTCGGCGTAAAGCGCCTCGCCGCCGGTAACCACGAGGAAGACGATGCCGAGTATGGCCAGACCGCCGAGGCCATGGTCGACGAAGAAGGCGATGGCGTGGTGCGGGCTGACGGCGGCGAGGACGCCCGGTTCGCGGATGATGCCATACAGTCCGCCGACGGCCAGGACGCTGAACCAGACCAGCATCAGGGGCCCGAAGAGCCGCCCGACCTTTCCGGTGCCCAGGCGCTGGATGGAAAACAGGCCGACCAGGATCACGATCGTGATCGGGATTACATAGGATGAAAAGACGGGCGTGGCCACATTCAGCCCCTCGATTGCACTCAGGACCGAGATGGCCGGGGTGATGGTGCCGTCGCCGTAGAGCAGGGCGGCTCCGAAAAGACCGATGATCAGGATAAATTTCCTTTGCCGTCCCTTGACGGTCCTCTGGACCAGCTCCATCAGGGCCAGGATGCCCCCTTCACCGTCGTTGTCGGCCTTGAGGATGAAGACCAGATACTTGATGGATATGACCAGGATCAGCGACCAGACAATCAGCGACAGCACGCCGAGAACGTTGGCCGGCGTGGCCTGTAGTCCTTCTTCCCCGACAAAGCATTCCCGAAAGGCGTACAGCGGACTGGTCCCGATATCACCGTAGACAACCCCCAGGGAGGCCAGTGACAATCCGGCCAGCTTTCGCGTTCCTTCCATAGGGAGAATCTATGCCAAAAAGCCGGGATGACAATACGGCATCCGATTAGGCCCGATTTTGACGCGGCGGCATTATGGGCTATCTTGGGATATGAATATCAAGGACCTCGCCCCCGACCTGAAATCCGAATTTCCCCGCAGCCCCCGGGCCATGCTGGCGGGTTATGTCGTTGTCTGCCGGACCCTGGACAAGTGCCGGGCCAGCATCGCCGGTACCAACGGGGAGTACCATTACGATTGTCCTCTCGATAATTATTTCTTCGGTTTCACCGGAATCACTGCCGATGACTTCAAGGAATTCGTGGCCACCGGAGCCAGCGACGAGGAAGTGGCCGACTGGATCCAGAAGAACGCCCGGGAGATGGACGAATCGGAGCGCATCGCCTGGAACAACCGGATGCGGGCCAAGCGCGTCACTGATCTCCCGATGAAGCTGCAGAAGTTCCTCGAGGGCTACATCCCCGAGTGCCTTCCCGAGTATCCCCCGGTGTATGTCTGGTTCGACGTCTACGACATCGAGGAGAAGCGGATTGGGTAGGTCGGGCCCGACTGCGTATTGACTCCATAAATCGAGGGGCCATGATGCCTCCGGCAATGAGGCGTTTTCATGACCTTATATCCCGATATATTCCGCTGCTGCTGAGCAGTTTTGTGACTGCCATCCAGGCCGCTGACATGGTGCCCATGGTTCTGCCCTGGGACGATTCCAGCGCCACCCTGATCAGCCTCGCGGACTGGTCGCACCAGCCGGCGGGCAAGTACGGGTACCTTCATGCCAACGAGGACGGGGAGCTGATGGCCGGCAACCGGCGCTGCCGCCTTTGGGGGGTGAACCTGACCTCGTCGGCCTGTTTCCCCACGCATGAGGATGCCGATCGCATAGCCGCCCGGATGGCCAAGTTCGGCATCAACATCGTTCGATTCCACCACATGAACGCCAACTGGTCGGGCAGTGAGACCCTCATCGATTATTCCCAGGGCAACAGCCGCTCGCTGCGGGCTTCCACCCTGGACCGACTCGACTACCTGGTCTACCAGCTGAAGCTGAACGGGATCTACACGAATTTAAACCTCCTCGTCTCCCGGGTGTTTTTCGAGGCCGACGGCCTGCCCGGGGAAATAGCCCAAGTGGGCTGGAAGGAGAGCCACACCATCGGTTATTTCAATGACCGGCACCTGGCCCTGCAGAAGGAGTTCGCCACCCAGCTGCTGAGCCACGTCAATCCCTATACCGGCTTGGCCTACAAGGACGACCCGGCTGTGGCGGTGGTGGAGATCCTGAACGAGAACAGCCTCTTCAAGGCCTGGTTCAGCGGGGACCTGGACGGCTGGCCGGCCATCTTCCAGAACGAGGTTACGCCGGCCTGGAACGCCTGGCTGGCCGAAAAGTACGGCTCGACGGCAGAACTGAAGGAGGGATGGGGATTCGTCGATGAGCCCCTTGGCCCGCAGGTCCTGACCAATGGCGATCTCCGCCTCGGTGACACCAGCGGGTGGTTTCTGGAGCAGCACGAGGGAGCGACCGGCACCATGGAGCTGTTGGAGAACGCCTATTTCGGCCAGCCGGCCCTGCGGATCACCGTCATCCAGCCCGGGTCAGCCGGCTGGCACATCCAGCCGAAGTACACCCCGGTGGAGCTGGTCGAGGGGCAGTTGTACACGCTTCGCTTCGCGGCCCGGGGGAGCAACGGGCAGCCCTTCTCGCTCAACATCTCCCGCGACTACGACCCGTGGACCTCAGTCGGGGTGCAGCAGTCGTTGACGCTAACGCCCGAATGGCAGAATATCGAACTGACCTTCCGGGCCGGGATCACCGACCACAACCTGCGCATCGCCTGTAATGGATTTGCCACGTCGCAGGGCTGGGCGGACATCTGCGGCCTGAGCCTGCGACCGGGCGGCACCATGGGCGAGTTGCCGGAAGGCACTTCCCTTGAGGCGGGCAATATCCCCTGGCCAAGGTTGGCCGAAAACGGGGGAGCGGCTCCCGGGGAAATGATGCGCGACTGGTTCCGCTTCCTGCTGTACCGGGAGAAGCACTACATTTCGGAAATGGAGGCGCATGTAAGGGAGACCCTTGGCTATCCCGGGCTGGTCCTCGGCACCCAGACGGGATACGCCCCGGTTGAGGCCCTTGCCGGCCTGTCCACCGCGGACGGCCATTCCTACTGGGACCATCCCCAGTTCCCGGGCAGCGGTTGGGATCCTTACAACTGGTCCATTACCAACGAGTCCATGGTCAACTCGCCCCCGGGCACGCTGGGCCAGTTGGCCATGCGCCGGGTCGCTGGCATCCCCTACACGGTCAGCGAGTACCAGCACGCCTACCCGAACGTCCATGCGGCGGAGGCCCCCGTGCTGATAGGGGCTTATGCCGCCCTGCAGAACTGGGACGGGATTTATTTCTTTAACTATGGCAATACCAGGGACGACTGGGATCGCGGCTTCTTCAACACCTACTTCGACATCAGCGTGCACCCGGCAGCGATGGCCAACATGATTCTCGGCGCGGCCCTGTTCCGGAGGCAGGATGTACGTCCTGCCAATACGGCCTACACATATTCCAGTCCCTCCGAGCGCTTCTTTTCGGAAATGCTGGGCAACAGCGACGGCTTCTGGATCTCGGCGGTCGACGAGTTTGACTTTGACGCGTCCAACGCCCTGGTGCACCGCCTGGGGATTGACCGGGAGAACGTTAACGGGGAGTCCGGCCTGTTCCCTCCAGATATTGACGGATCCGTCATCCCAAGCGACACCGGGGAACTGGTCTGGGACGATTCAGCTGAGGGGAAGGGAATCGTCCGTATCGACACGGCCATGACAAAGGCGCTGGTGGGATTTGTCGACGGTCGTGCCTTTGACCTCGGCGGAATTATTGTCTCTCCCCGGTCCAACCGTCTCGACTGGCTGACCTTCGGGCTGGTGGCCATGGAGGGGAAGGGCATCCTCGCCGCCGACGGTTCCCGCTGCCTCCTGGTCGCCACCGGCGAATGCGGCAACGCGGGCATGCAGTGGAATGCGGAGAGGACCACCCTGGCCGCCAACGACTGGGGGCACAGTCCCTCCCTTGTGGAGGTGATCCCTGCAACGGTGGACCTTCCGGTGCGACCGGAGCGCGTCCGGGCTTGGGCTTTGGACCCGACAGGAGCCCGTTCCGGGGAGTTGACCGTGGAGCCGCATGGCGAGGGTACGCGCATCACGATCGGTCTTCCCTGGCAGACTCTGTGGTATGAGTTGGAGATTGCCCCGGCCCCCTCGATTGAGACAGGGATCACCGTCATCCAGGAAGCCGCGGAAAAGATAGCCATGGTCCGTTTCCAGATACAGCCCTACATGGACCCGGGACTCCTGC
>CAJXMX010000229.1 GCA_913056355.1 uncultured Opitutales bacterium | reverse complement strand
CATGCTCTCCATCATGGCCTTCTGGGCCGGGGGAAGGGCGTCCATCTGCGCACGGACCTCGGCCATCTGGGCCTGGGCCTCCTCAAGCTGGGCTTCCTCCTGCGGGCTCAGCACGCCGCCCATGCGCATCACCTGGCGCCTCGGCTCAAAGAGGTCGCCCACGTGGTCGAAGTCCGAGTTGACCAGCTCGAAGAACATTTCGCGCTCCTGGCCGTTTCCCTCGACATCGCCGACGACTTTCATCTTCAGCTCGACCAGTTCCTCAACGTCGATCCAGAGGTCCGCCGATTTCGGGGTGAACCTGATGTCCCCGTTTTGCTGAACCTCGTCCCCGGCATCGGTGGAGCGCAGGTGATAGGCCTCGCGGCCTTCCACGGTTTCGCGGCCAACCAGCCTGGCTGTGCCCATAAACTGGGCGTAGTCCATGACCATGTCCTGCTTGTTGGCGGCCTCCGCCGCCTTCATGCGTGCTATATCGGCTTGCGAAGGCGCAGCCGCGTCCATGAACGAATCGAGGCCCATCATGCCCATGAATAAAGCGCCATCGATCTCGGGATTACTTCCCAACTCACTGCGCAGGCCTTCCACCAGCATTTCCATGCCCTCCACGTATCCCTCGGCGAAAGCCCGCTTTCTTTCGGGAGTCATGCCTTCATCCGCCTCGATGCGCATCTGCATTTCCTGCGGGGGGACCTGCCGCATGACCCAGGCATGTTCGCTTTTGACCGGTTCCATGTAGGCGACCGTCTTGTTGTCCATGACGGTCTTGCAGATAATCAGGCCCTCTTTCCGTGGACCCAGGTCGCTCCAGAGCTCCTGGCGCTTGTCCATCATGGCTTCAAGGATTTCTTCGGCATTGTTCAGGGCCGCCTGGGCCGGCAGGGTCAGGCATAGGGAGAGGGTGGCTAAAAGGATTCGTTCATTCATGATCATGGCAATTTTGAGACAGGTTCAGGTGGATGCGGACATCGAACGCAGTGCTGCACCGGGGGGTTGCAGCCGGCTCCTCCGCAAAAGAGAGATGAACGGCTTTTATGACAAATCCGGGGCCTGTTTTCAAGCCCTTTGGCGGTAAGCCCCCACGGGACTACCAGTCGTAGGGCGCATCCTCGCGAGTCAGGAGACGCGGTATCGCGTAGACGGCGTCGCGGTCCTCCCGGGTATTATGGTCCCAGGGAAATTCCGACCAGGCCATGAACCAGGCCCACTGCGGCTGCTTCCCGAACAGCTCCGCGGTCGGGAGCGGACCGCATTCCCCTATGGCGACGGGCTTGCCATCGGCCAGCTTGAGCAGGGAGGTGTAGTCCTTTTTGGCGTATTTTCCGTGATAGACGTCAGTGGCCAGGATATCGACCACGTCATGACCGGGAAAATACAAATCGTAGGCCTTCTTGCCGATGCCCAGTTCGTTGGCATTCCAGACCCAGAGCAGGTTGTCGAGGTGATGAAAGTTGACCAGACGGTCGTAGAGCATCCGCCACAGTTTCACGTATCCCTCCGGGCCCTCCTTGTGGCCCCACCAGAACCAGCCGCCGTTCATCTCGTGGTAGGGGCGCCAGAGAACCGGGATGTTCTCGTCCTGCAGTTGACGCAGGTGCCAGGCCACGACATCAACCTGGGCCTTCCAGCGCTCGTGGATTTCCGTCCCGGGCGTGACAAGGTCCTTCCATTGCCGGTCCGTCAGCTCCCCCTGGACGCTTTCCTTGAACGTCACCGGCTCGTCCTCGACAGGGCGCACGGCGTGCCACATCAGGGTAATGATGGCGCCGGCCTTGTGTTGCTCGATGCAGGTATTGATGATCTCCTGCCGCAGGGTATAGTCGTCGAGGGTCCCGCGGGGACTGAATCCGAAGTCCTGCCCGAAGATGGCCGGCCAGGCTTTTTGTTCCTCCGCTATCATGCGGGAGTAGCCGTCGATCTTGCTGGGGTAGTTGTGCTGGCCGGAGAGGACCTTGTGGCCGGAAACGGAGTAGACCAGTTCCAGCAGCTGGCGTGCCTCCCGGGAGGCAGCGGGATTCACGGGGTGTCGGGCTTCGGGATTGTTTTGTGGTGCGGAGCTAACCATAAAGGGAAGGGCCAATGGCAGGAGGAGGACCAGAAGACGGAGGGCGGCAGGGTTCATTCGTCGGAAGAGGTGTGGCTTGATTATCCAGCGGAAATTTGCAACTCGCCACAAGTTTGCGGGGAAAATTTCCTGCTGTAAAACCTTATCCACTCAGCGTGGGATCCATTCCCCGGTCGCCGGATCGTAAAACCAGCGCGGGTTTTCCGTTCCTTCCGAGTAATGGATCCAGGTGCTGCTGTTGAAATGGTAAAGCCACGGGAATACGGCCGGCTCAAGGTACAACCAGCCCAGTTTATTGTCGTGGACCAGTAATGCGGTGGTCCCGGCAAGAACATCCGCGTGGACCTGTCCCAGGCCGTCGTGCAGCAACCATGGGTAACGGCCGGAATCAAACCAGCCAAGTTCCGCGGATTCGTGCCAGCCGCCCGGGCCACGGTACTCAGCATCCGGCAGAAGGACGGCCAGCTCGGAGGGAAGGGCTCCCGCCTGTACGGAAAGGTTACCGGGCAGCAGCCGTATTGCCGGGTTGTCCCGTCCGGACAGGTCGCCGGCCCAGCCGCTGAAGCTGAAGCCAGGATTGGCGGTGAAGCTGAAGCTGGCCTCACTTCCGAAGACGGGGGACTCCACTTCAGGTGACATTGCGATGACGCCCCAGGGGGACGTGCCGATGCTGACTTTGGATTGAGTTCCCCGCGTCCATTCCTTCCAGGCCAGGTTGTTATGTGTCCGGTCGGGGAAATCCCGGGCCTCCGGATTGACCATCACTCCCACCTGGTAGGTGCCCGGGGCCAGGTCGCCGGGGAGGGGAACCCGGACCACCACCTGGTGATTTTCCCCGCGGGTCAGCATCAGTGACTGGGTCTGTCTGCCAATATAGGTCGAGCCGGCCAGTTCCGGTTCAACCTCGGTGGAGAGGTAGACGTCAAAGCTGACCGGGAGGGGATTGGGCGGGCCGACACAGAGCTGCCTCAGGGAAACCGGCACATTCAGGACCAGCCCCTCGGCGGAGGTGGTGACCCATGGAGTTTGCTTCGCCGGTTGGGCCAGAACCTCGTTGCGCGGCCAGAGCAGGGCGTGGTGATCCGGATAATAGGTGTAGCCCATCATGTAGTGGCCGTCCGGATCCTCGAAGTCCACCGGTAAGGTATAGTATCCCAGCTCGAACGGCTCGCGGTTGCCGTCCAGGCCGACAAGGACTCCGTTTGTCCGGTCGGAACCACTCTCGCGAAACCAAACAGTATCGCCAAAAACATTCCTGGGATCCGGATTCTGGTAGCGGTCCAGGTTTGGCCACTCGCGGCCATCGGTCAGGCTCTGGATGGTCTTCTTGTCCCTGACCACCAGGAACAATTCCCGGATTTCACGATGTAGTTCGCCGTTTGAAACAGGGATATCCAACCAATCCCCATCCGGGGACGGACAATAGCCTCCCGGATAGGGGACTGCGGCAAGGTCGTTGAATCGCTCCCCGTCGAAGGAGCAGATCCAGGCTTCCGTGGCGGTGCTGGAATACCGGCGGAGGGCATACAGGGTATCCCCGTAGAGCTTGATCTGGTAGAGGTATGGGGAATTGTCCACTTCAACAGTGGTTATGCCACCATCAGAGCTTAAGTGGTGGATCGGAATGGTGGCGGCGGTAGTGCTGGACTGGACAAAATAGACGCTGCCATCCTTGCTGTCGCGGAGCATGAATCCGCCGCCTCCCGGAATAATGACGGGTTCCGCATCGCCGCCCAGCTCCGGCAGCCAGACATTTCGGTATTGCGTCGATCCGCCGCTTTCATCGACTTCCCGGTAAAGCAGGCCCAGTTGATCTCCCCGGCCCACAACTGTAAATCCACTATGGAGGCTCGGGAGCGGAATTCTCTCCTCGGGGAGCGTCACCTCCAGTGAGAGGTTGGCACTGTAGTGGATTTTACCCGACTGCTCGCGAATGACGGCGAAGGCCTCCAGCTCGCCCACACAGTCCGGATACCACGGCTCGTAGAAGGGGGGCTCGGTGCGTCGTTCAACCGGGTACCCGTCGAGATAGAACTGGATGGAGTCGATTTCCGATTCGGGAATGCCAAAATCGACCTCCAGCCCGTCCCCCAGGACCAGTTCCGTATCCGAGACATCCGGCCAATCGACAAAGCGGATGTTGCCCGTCAGCTCGACAGGTTCAAAGTACACCGATGTCCCCTCGAGCTGGCTGTTGTGGTAGAAGACCAGGTGACCCGTGGGGAGTTGCTGCACACTGATGGTGAAATTAAGCATGCTGAGGCTAAGGGAGGAGTAGTTGCCGCTCGCATCCCGGATCAGCAAACTGGAGGAGGCGTACAGGTAGTGCTTCCCGTCCCGGTAGACCATGAATTTGGATTCCGTCCAACCCTGGTCCGGGATCTGGATCCAGTTGATCCCGTCGGTGGATTCGTACATATGGCTCCCGGCGCCGGCGATGTAGAGGCCCCCGGCGTATTGGATCTTGAGCAGCTGTAGGACCGGGCTCCCGTCCGGGGCGGTGCCTTGGACGGGATTCCAGACCACCGTGTCCGGGGAATACTGGCTCCATCCGGTCTCGTCCTTCATGTAATAATAACCGCCAGCATGCTGGTAGGCTGGGCAGGGATCCCAATGGGTGCCGTCCCGGGTGCCGACCCCGTTCTCGTAGTCTGCCAGGATCAGGAAGTCGCCCGCGGCATACATCCTGAAGTATCCGCTGAGTGGATACGGGATGGGCACGCTTTCCCAGGTCATGCCGTCGCGCGAACGGAAGACCTCCTTCTTGTCATAGGAATAGAACCATCCCTTGAAGAAGACCGGCATCCACACATCGGATCGCCCGGTGGAGGGGGTGTCCCGCCAGTGAATACCGTCCGCGGAGATGGAGAAGCGGTCCTTTTTTGAACCGCGGGAGAGGTAAACCCCGTTTCCGTAGCATTCGATCAAGCCGTAGTTGCTCTCGCCGAATGAAGCCTTGACGAGGTTGAAGGCAGCG
The DNA here is from genome assembly GCA_913056355.1 of uncultured Opitutales bacterium. Classification (GTDB taxonomy): domain Bacteria; phylum Verrucomicrobiota; class Verrucomicrobiia; order Opitutales; family Oceanipulchritudinaceae; genus Oceanipulchritudo. The sequence goes on along the minus strand of CAJXMX010000229.1, from coordinate 2,302 downwards.
AGATCCAGGCGGATTGGAGGGCTCTTCAGGGAGCCGATGGAATTCTCCGCCACGAAGTAGTAGCCCCCTTCATGGTAGGGGCTGAAATCGGGGATCTCAAGGGTGCTGCCGCTGTCCACCAGGGTCCCGTCGCTGCGGTACCAGTTGATGCCAATCGGCTGCAGGCCGGTAACCGCCGCCTCGATAGCCACCGGGTCGCCGAGGGCAAAGGTGTAGCTGTCCTGGAACTCCGGCTTCAGCTGCAGGTCCTCGGCCACCGGGTGCAGGAAGTAGGGGCCGAAGTCGGATTCGCCGTAATAGGAAGTGAAGCGGACATGGATTCCCTGCTGCAGGGTCTCCGGATGCGCGTCGACGGTGATGGATTTCACGTTGGTCCCCAGGACGGTGTGTTCCGGATCCAGGTACCATTCCCAGTCGCCGGCATGCTGGTTCAAGCCGGTCAGGGTCAACTGGACCGGCTGGCCGTAAACGTAATCCGCGGGAGCGGACTGGATTCCGAGGACCGGCGGCTGGAAGAAGCTCCGTTCATGGAACCAGGGATACCTGAAATTGCCATATACGGCGACATGCCCCTTGAATCCGGAGACAGGTTCTGTTGCCCGCTGCATGTCGTCCAGTATATCCGGCCAGGGCCTTTCCGGATACCCGGCCCGGGCCAGGGCCAGGTAGGCGCTCATGATGGCGGCGGAGAAGGAAGTGCCGGAGACAGGCCGGTATTCCGTGTCGCCAAGCGCTGGCAGGTTCAGGGAAGTCCCGTCGAAAACCCAGTCCACGTACTTCTCCGAACGATTGCTGAAGGAAGCGATGGAACTGGAGTAGTGGGTGCTGCCAATGGAAAGGATGCCTTCCAGGAGGTAGCAGGCCGGGTAAACCCGGTTTCCGGAAAGGCTCATGTCCAGGCCGTTGTTGCCGGCCGCCGCGACAAGGATGCCGCCCTGTTCGGTGTATTCCCGAATGGCCCGCAGCAGCTCGGTGGAATAGGAGAAGCTCCCCCAGCTGCAGTTCATGACCGGGCAGTCGAATGAAGTGGCGTACTCGATCCCGCGGACCACATCCGAGGTGAAGCCGATGCCCTCCTCGTTGAGGACCCGGACATTGAGGATCCTGACGCCCTGGGCCAGACCGTAGATCCCCTTGCCATTGTTGCCGGTGGCGCCAATGGCTCCGGCAATGGCCGTGCCGTGCCCGTCCTCGTCCATGGGGGAATTGTCCAGGTCGACAAAGTCGTATCCGTACAGGTCGTCAATGTATCCGTTTCCGTCGGAATCCTTGCCGTTGGCCGTTTCGGCAGGATTCAGATAAGCGACGCCCTGCAGATCCTCATGGTTGGTGTTGATGCCGGTATCGAGGACCGCCACGACAACGCCGTCGCTCCGGATGCCATTTTCATCCAGATAGGACAGGGGAAGGTCGGAAGCCCAGACGGCCAGGTCGTCAGCCGGGGTGCTTTCCTGGTACTTGCCCACCACAAAATCCGGCTCGGCCAACTCCACAAAGGAGAGACCACGAAGCAGGGTCAGCCTTTCCGCATGGTCCCGCGCCGGATCCTCCGAGCGCCAGCCAACAAGGGCTCTCCGGGAACCCGCCTCCGCGGTCACGACAAACCCAAGGGACCGGAGCTCGGAATGGATCCTGCGGTCCGGCAAATCCCTGAACCGCACGATGGCGTGCCGCGCTGCATAGGCTTCCGTATGCCCTTCCGCTTGCGAAACCAAAACCGGATATTTCAATTCTTCCCGGTCAGCCAGGACCGGACCATCGGCCGGTCCGGAGGAGGAGCGTTCCGGGGAATGGACCCATGCTGCTGCCGGTTTCACGGTGGGCCCGGAACCTGAATCATTACCATCTCCGGATTTGCCGTGGAGCTTCGTCGCCTCCGCCGGGCCCCGTGCCGGTTCGGCAAACGTCTCATCGGTCCAATCCAGGCGGAACAAGACCAGAAGCAGGACCAGGACGGGAAGCAGAATCCCGACCATTGGATGCCTTCCAATAGCGGGGACTAGACCTCGAGTTTTCCTCAGAAAACCAGCAGCAGAATACCGGGGCATGACGGCAGGAATATTGTCTGAATCATTAGATGCGAGCGGAAATCATGATCAAGGGAAGCTCCCACTAGATCTTGACAACCGGCCCCGGGTGAACCCATTGCAAGGGCATGCAAGCGAAGAAAATCGGGATCGTCGGCCTGGGCCGTATGGGGGCCAACATGGCCCGCTGCCTCAAGGACAAGGGTTACACCATCAGCAGCGTTTTCGACATCCGACCGGATGTAACCCACGAGCTGGCCCATGAAACCGGGGCT
>CAJXMX010000228.1 GCA_913056355.1 uncultured Opitutales bacterium | reverse complement strand
GGACCCGAGCCATGGTTGAGAACCGCCGGCCGGCCAAGCTTCCGGGCCCGGCGGAAAAGCTCCCGGCACTGGCCGGGAATTCCGTGGATATAGCCGTCCCCGGCCAGGGCCGCGGCGGCGGCCCGGTCAAACCCCTCGTCCTGCCAGCGGAACATGAGGTTGTCATGAATGCGCAGGGCCTCCGGCAGTTTCTGCATTCCGTAAGTCACCAGGGTGCGCAGGGGTCTCACCACGATCGGGAATCCCGGGGGCGGCTTCAGGCGCCAGCGGGGATAGCCGCTGTAGTAGGTGCCCAGGCCGTCCAGTTCCCAAAGGGCCAGCGCCATATCGTAGACATGGCAGGGATTGGTGGCGGCGAAGGAATGCTTCATCCAGTGAGGACCTATTGCAGATCTTCGGGGAGGGGCAAGCCCGGAGGTCCGGTTAATAATCTTGACCGTTCACTTTTCCGGGCGCGAAAATATGCCGATTCCCAGCCCCGAGCGGTTCATGATCACCATTTCCAAGAAGCTGTTTCTCCTGATCCTGGTCGGTTTATCGACCCTGACCGTAGCCAGCTTGTGCAGCATCCTTCATGTTCCCATTGACCAGGCCATTATCGCCTTCATCGGGACCTGGATTGCCGTTATCGGGATCTTCGAGATCGGCAATTTCTTCACCTCGGATTCCAACCGGGATCATCACGAGTCTTGATCCGGAGTCTCTGCGGGGTCACTTCCAGACATCCCGCAAATGCTCCTCGAACCAGCGCAGGGTCCCTTCCCGGACCCAGCCGTCGAGTTGCGCGGGATCCTTCAATTGCTGACCGCGGCGGCGCGACACCTCGATGAAGGAAGCGGCGCTTCCTCCCTGGCTGGGGAGGTAGGCTGACATGTCGCCCCAGAGGCGTTCGAATTGCAGCACGGGGAAGATGTCCTCCTGGCCTCGTCCCCAGCGCTTTTTGGTTTCCTTGAGGGTAATGTAGGTCGGCATCCGGGCCGCCACCGAGCGAACGGCGGCCTGCAGCTCCGGGAAGCGGGCCCCGTCCGGCATCATTTCCGGATCCAGCAGGTCCCCGCGAGAAAGGCCGAAAAGGCGCAGGACGGCGTCGATGTCGATCCAGCAGGTCAGGGTGTTGTAGAAGGACAGGCGGAACTCGTCCTCCTCCCGGGGCAGGGCAAAGCCCTCGACCAGCCGGGTGATTCCGTTGACCCGGGCCAGGCCGCCCCCCACGTCCTCGAATTTCCGCTGGATCACCTCATAAGTCAGGGGAGCCCCGCTGAGGAGGTGGTGCCCCAGGAGGACCGGATCCAGGGAGGCGCCGAGGGTGTCGATGTTGTGCAGGAGGAGAACCTGCAGGTTGGGATAATCCGAAAGGAGTCCTTGCAGGGTGCCGTTGAGGAGGAGATTGGGCACTTCATACCAGTGGCCCACCGGGTGCAGGCACTGCATGGGGATATTGTCCCGGTAATCCGCCCCTTCCCCGGCCTCGCCGGCCCAGCGCATCAGGGCCTGGCGGACGGAGTCGCGCATTTTCTCGGCCTGTTCATCGAGCTTTTCCTGGGGAAGTTCGTACCATGCGTAGCGCAGGTCCCGCAGGGTGGGAACCAGCCTCAGGCCCACCGAACGCCCCGGGGAAAGGCGGACATCCACCCCGCTGGACATCCCGGGAAAGCGCTCCGGAAACTGCTCCAGCCACTGTCCGATGGCATGATGGGTCAAATAACCGGTGGTCACCACGTGGGGAATGCGAACGCCGGCCTGCCGGCTGCTCAGGGCGGACTTGGCGGCATGGATTTCCAGAAAGCTGCGGAAGGTGCCGTCCAGCGGCGCGAAGGGATGCAGGGCCTTGACCACGCCTGCTCCCTTGGTCCAGCGGGAGCCGGCTCCGGCAGCCAGGGTCAGCATGGCGCAACGCCCCTCGGCCAGCGCCTTTTCCCCCACCTCCCGGCAATCCCCGGGATCGTACTGGAGTTGCAGTTCCCTGCGCGAAACATCCTCGATATGGGTCTTCGGGTGCAGGCGGTTCTGGCGCAGCCCGACCCGGCCGGCCTGGAGATCGTCCCGGATCTGCTCGTGCTGCTGCCGGTCGAAGCCATGCCGGAGCAGCAGCTCGTCGAGGGACATGTCCGCTCCCCCGGCAGCGGTCGCGGCGGATTCCTCCGGGACCAGGCTGGCCAGGAATTCCCCGGCGTGGTCGAAGGAGAGCCGGCGCACCAGGTTCAGATCGACCCGTTCCTCCGGCGTCCGGCTGGCGGGATGCTTCCGGACCAGTGACGGCAGCTGGAAACGCAGGTATTCCTTGAGGAAATTCCCGACCGCCGGCGGCTCCGGATCCGGTTGCGCCGCTTCCCGGCTGCCGGGGGATCCGGTTTGGGCCAGGACGGCGGAGGATCCGCTCCGGTTGATCCGGAAGTCGTAGGTGACCGGATCCATGGCAAAGGGCAGGGCCTTTTCGTAATCCCGTTTCAAGCGCCGCAGGATTCCGGCGATGGCGGGTTTGCAGGCCTCGCAGGCTTTGGGGTCGAGAATCAATCCCATGCCGCCGCCGGACATGCCCCCCAGCATCCAGAAGCCCCAGAATTTTTCGCCCAGCTCTTCCGAGACCTCCGTGATCATGCGTTCGGTAAAGGCGTTGCTGGCCCATGGAATGACCGATTTCAGGGGACCGAAGAAATGTTCCGTGGTCAGGCGGGCCATCTCCCTGATGTTGCCGGAACGCAGGGCTTCCAGGATTTGTCCGGTGCAGTTGAGGGAAGCCTGCCGGGCTTCCCACTCGACGGCGTTGCGGAGCAGGTAGCGCTCGGTGACCATTTCCAGGATGGGCCCGACATTGGCGGCCATGCCCCCATGAATGAGGACCAGTGACTTTTCCAGCGCGGCGATGGAGCTCTCCGGAATATAGTTCCCGTCCAGGCGGGTGTGCCGGGGCAGCAGGGCTCCGCGGGCTTCAGCCAGGCTGTCCTCCACCGTGGCCTGCTCCTCACCGGGAGCCGGGGATGGTGTTAGCATCGGGTTGGCGATGTTTCCGTCCGCGAAACAGCCCTCGATCAACTTGGCTCCCGGCCAGACCCCGCCCGAATCCTGCCAGCCGCCGCCCGAGCCGCCCAGCCATTCGCCCAGGATGGCGCGGGAGGCCACGACGCGGCGCTCCTCTTCCGAAAGGGGGCCGGAGAGGTTTTGGATCTGTCCCGTGGCCCTCATGCAGGCCGCGATAAGGCTGCCCAGAAGGTTTGTCGAGACCGCCAGGCGGCTCCCCTTGGGAATGTCCCGGACCCAGCTGACCAGCTCCAGGCCGCGCCCTGGTCCCAAAAGCCGGGCCAGCAGCCGGTCCAGTGATGTGCGCGAGCCCTCCATGCCGGGAGGGACGATCCCCGCCGCTATCAGGGCCGCCTTGAGCAGGCCGAGGTAATCGCGGGCAAAATCGAACAGGGCCGCCAGGTCGGTTATTTCCGCCACGCTCTCCAAATCCAGGCTGACCAGGCGCAGGACCGGCCGGTCGATGACCCGCAGGGCGCTCAGGCAGGGAGGTACCGGGCCGGTGGCGCTGCCGGAGATGGCCAGGTCGACCGAGACGTTGATGACCTTGGCAAACTCGGGCCGGTCCATTCCGAGGAAAAAGATATCCGACCAGGAACTGTGGGAAAGGTCCATCCGGACGGCTGTCTGTTCAATCAGCCAGGGATTCCCCTCCCCTCCCCGGGCCAGCATCTTCCTGTGGATCCGCAGGGGCTGGTCGTCCGGGTGGCCGATACGGAACATCCACTGGTTGCCGGTCTCGGAGCGGACGGATTTCCGCACCTGGTTGGCCAGGTTCTGCAGGGCCAGGGACTGGTAGGCCGTGGCCAGGCCGCTGGACAAGGTCAGGTTGAGCCGGGCTTCAGGCCCCTCGGCCAGGATCAACTCGATGGCCTCGGCGAAATTGCGCAGCTGCAGGGCGCGGTGGGCGGCCAGGGGAATGGGCCGGGGCTCGAGGTCCTCCACCGCGACCTCCTGCGAAGGCCGTTCCCCCCGGGCAATCAGCTCCGGAAGGGTAAAGCGATGCAGGTAATAAAGGAACACCAGGGCCCGGACCCGCAGGTAGAGATTGTCGGTGGAAGGCCAGAAGTCCTCCAGTCCGCGACAATCGGCAAGCAGCTGGTCAAGGCTGCGGTCCCGGACCAGCGACTCGATGGAGCGGTCGGCCAGGGCCGGATCCTGGCTCAGGAGGGATTCCATGAAGGGGGAGGATGCTTCAGTGGACACGGGCGGAAAATGTTGGGCGGTTGATGTGGGAAACAGGCATCGGGCTCCGGGTTTCTATTGGGTTTCGGCCAGGACCCGGACCAGGTCGGCCAGGACCATCTCCCGGTTGGGTCCCGACAAGGCCATGGCCAGCTGGGCCTGGAGAAGCCCGTACTCCGCCTCGAGGTCGAAGCGGCTTCCCTCCAGCAGCGCTGCATGGAGGTGCCCCTTCCGGGCGAGTTCATTCAGGGCCGGGCTCAGGCCGAGGGAGGACTCAGCCTCCTGCTGCGATTCAAGGATCCTGAAGATTTCCTCCCCGAGGACATGGATGCCGAAAAACCCGAGATAATAGCCCGACCGGTTGCCGGGAACCCGCATGTGCAGCTCGGCCTCGGTCGGGGTTGGCTTTTCCCTCACCTCACGCACCTTGTACAGGCCGGAGGCCTGGCTGACCGGCTCGCCGGCGACCACCCCGAAGCGGGTGACCTGGCTTTCATGCGTCGGCTGCACCGCGGAAACCGGCGACTGCAGCCGCTGGTACAACTCAACCAGCTGCTGGACGCAGTTCTTTTCCCGGTCCCGGCTGAGGAACAAGTGGTCGCAGACCAGCAGGACAAAGGGCTCCCCTTCTGTAAACCCGGCCGCCCGGAGCACGGCGTCGCCAAAACCGTGGGGATTATCCTGGGGAATCATGGTCAGCCGCTGCCGGTACTGGCTGGCGGCTTCAAGGTAGAGGTCCCCGTCGTCCGGATGGTGAATGACCGCCACTTCATGGATTCCCGCCGCTTCAAGGTCGCGGAGATGCAGGGAAATCAGGGGGACCGGTTCTCCCTTGGGATCCGACAGGGTTTGCACGGGCAGGTTTCGGTGCTGCGGGCTGGCCGCGGTGATGACAGCTTTCATGCGGAGCTCATTTGATAAGCCCGCCGACAAAAGGGTCAATGTGAACCTGCCGGGGATCAGCCCAGAAGGCGGACCTCGGCCTCCAGTTCGATGCCTTCCCGTTCACGGACCACCTGCTGGATATGCCGGATCAGGGCCCGGACATCGCCCGCCGTGGCTCCCCCCTCGTTCTCGATCCAGTTGGCATGCTTCGGGGAGACCACGGCCCCGCCAACCCGGGTCCCCTTCAAACCGCAGCGGTCGATGTAAACGGCCGCCGGCACCCCCTCGGGCGTTCCCTTGAAGACGGATCCGGCGGTGGGCCGGGTCAGGGGCTGTCGCTCGTGCCGCAGGGCCAGGTGCTGGGCGGTCTCGGCCCGGATGGCTTCCCGCGAGGAGGGTTCCTCCAGGAGGAAACGGGCTGCGGTGACGACCAGTCCGGAATCCACCAGGTCGGTGTGCCGGTATCGCGGATGAAAATGGCTGTACGGTTTCCAGGCCGCTTCCCCATCGCGGGAAACGGTCCTCACTTCCCGGCAGCGGTTGGCCGTCTGCCGCTCGTCCCCGGGTCCGTACCCGGCATTGATGGTGACCCCGCCCCCGACCGTGCCCGGGATGCCGATATAGAATTCGTAGCCGCCGAAGCCCTGTTGCGCGGCCAGCTTGGAAAGTCGTGGCAGGGACAGGCCCGCGCGGACCTCGAGGACCGCCGTCCCGTTCGCCATTGAAGTGACTTCATGCCCCGAGCTGCCCAGGTTGCGCAGGCAGACGGTCAGTCCCGGGAGCCCTTCATCGGCGACCAGGACATTGGAGCCGCGCCCCAGGATGTGCACCGGGTGGGCGTTTTTCCGGGCCCAGGCCAGCGCTTCCAGCAGTTCCTCCTCGCTCTCCGGCATCCAGAACCAGCTGGCCGGTCCCCCGATTTTCCAGGTCGTCAGCGGGGCCAGGGGGATGTTCGACTGGAGACCGCCACTCACCCTCGGATCATTCGTTTTCCAGGACTGCCTTGAAATAGGCGATGGTCCGCTTCAATCCCTCCTCCAGGGTCACCGTCGGTTCCCAGCCCAGCTTTTCCCGGGCCAGGCTGATGTCCGGCTGGCGTTGCAGGGGATCATCGGAGGGCAGCGGCTTGAAGATTATTTTGGATTTGCTCCCGGTCTGCCGAATCACCTGTTCGGCCAGCTCCAGGATGGTGAATTCACCGGGATTGCCGACATTGACCGGTCCCGTGAAGTTCTCGCAGTTCATCAGGCGCAGGAAGCCCTCGATGAGGTCGTCGACGTAGCAGAAGGACCGGGTCTGGGATCCGTCCCCATAGACGGTAATGTCCTGGTCCTGCAGGGCCTGGACAATGAAGTTGGAGACCACCCGTCCGTCACCCGGGTGCATCCGCGGCCCGTAGGTGTTGAAAATGCGGACCACCCGGATGTCGACCCCGTTCTGCCGGTGATAATCGAAGAACAGGGTTTCGGCTACCCGTTTGCCCTCGTCGTAACAGGCGCGGATCCCGATCGGATTCACGGAGCCCCGGTAGGATTCCACCTGCGGATGGACATCCGGATCGCCGTAAACCTCGGAGGTGCTGGCCTGGAAAATCCTGGCCTTGACCCGCTTGGCCAGGCCCAGGCAGTTGATGGCCCCCATGACGGAGGTCTTCACCGTCTTGATGGCGTTGTACTGGTAGTGCACCGGAGACGCGGGACAGGCCAGGTTGTAGATCTGGTCCACCTCGACCTTGAAGTGATCGGTGACATCCCAGCGCATCAGCTCGAATTTGGGATGTCCCAGGAGATGGCGAATGTTCTCCTTGGTCCCGGTGAAAAAGTTGTCGAGGCAGATCACGTCATGCCCCTGTTCAATGAGGCGGTCCACCAGGTGGGAGCCGAGGAAGCCCGCTCCGCCAGTTACAAGTATTCGTTTTGTCATGACAGTGTTACCAAGAATTTTCGCCTCAGCGGATCAGGCAGTGGACCCCGAACTTGCGGGATTTGGACTGGTCCTCCAGTTGGGCGGAAGCACTGAGTTGGATAAACTCGGTGACCCGGTCGGTGGTGGACTTTGGGGTCACGGTGAAGAGGTAAACCCCGGGTTCGACCTGCTCCCGGTCGAGTGAGAAGGACTTGGGCTCCGGAAGATGGTCCTCCAGGGAAATCTTGTCGGGATCGGCCAGCTTGACGCGGAAGGTCCGGGGCTCGTCCGGGCCGCCGATACCCCAGCGGAGGATGCGCGGCTCGATGACCAGCCATTCCGGGATGTCCGTCACCAGG
>CAJXMX010000227.1 GCA_913056355.1 uncultured Opitutales bacterium | reverse complement strand
CCGGCAGGCCTTCGCGGAGTGGCGCGATCCGGCGCTGCAGGGCTTCGATCGGGCCGCCCTCGACACGCTGGAAGGGCTGGGGCTGGACCTCGTGGACGTGGAGGTGCCGGAGTTCACCACCGACCTGTCGCCCATCGGTGTGGAGTCGGCCGTATTCTTCGACGAACTGGTCCGGACCGGGCGGGATCAGGAGATGACGAACCCCGGGCGCGCATCCGGGTGGCGGAGCAGCCGGGTGGTGCCGGCGGTGGAGTACCTCCAGCATCAGCGCATCCGGATGATGATGATGATGGAGCTGGCCAGGTCCACCGAACACGTGGATGTCTGGGTGGTGCCGCGCTCGGCCGGGAACGCCCCGGGGGGCGGTGGGGGCGGCGGGGGCGGCGGCCCCGGCGGCCCCGGGAATGGAAACGGTGGCGGCAAAGGCGGTGGCAAGCCCAAGAGCGGCTTTGACACGGACCATCCGGGCCTGGCCCGGGCCCTCGCCGCGCGCGACCGCAACGAGGCCCGGATCCGCGCCATCCCGGGCGTCGAGGGGACCGGGATCGGTCTCGCCGACGACGGTTCCGGACCGGTGATCCAGGTTTTCACCTCCGTCAATCCGGCCAGCGTCCGTTCGCGGTTGCCGGGCAGCCTCGAGGGTTTCCGGATCGAGGTCATCGAGACCGGCGAGTTTGTCGCCTATTGATTTTTCATAACGGATCCCGACCGGATCGTTCCCCCAAACAAAAAGCCCCGCCTTCACATGGAGGCGGGGCTTTGTAGTTTGATAAAGCTGGCTGCCTTACTTGGCGTTGAGCCGCTCAATGGTTTTTTGTTCAAGGTCCCGGGGCATCTCCTCGTAATGGGAGAAGGTCTCGGTGTGGAAGCCGCGGCCGCCCGTTATGGAGCGCAGGGTGGTGCTGTAACGGTAGAGCTCCATCATCGGGGCCTGGGCCCTGATGATCTGGAACTTGCCGTCGGTATCCATTCCCTGAATACGGCCGCGACGGCTTGAAATGTCGCCCATGACGTCTCCCATGAAGTCCTCGGGGATCTTGATCTCGATGGACATGATCGGTTCCAGAAGGCAGGGGGAGGCCTCCATGAAAGCCTGCCGGAAGGCTTCCTTGCCGGCGATCTGGAAGGCGATGTCCTTGGAGTCCACCGGGTGCATCTTGCCGTCGTAGAAGTCGACCTTGACGTCGGTCACGTGGCAATGGGCCATGATGCCCTCGTTGCAGGCCGACTGGACGCCCTTCTCCACGGAGGGGACGAACACGCGGTCCACGTTCTGCCCGACCAGGGACTGGGTGAACTCGACCCCGGAGTCGCGGGCCAGCGGCTCGATGCGCATCCAGACCTCGGCAAACTGCCCCGCGCCGCCGGTCTGCTTCTTGTGCCGGTACTTGGACTCGGCCTTCTTACGGATGGTTTCGCGGAAGGGCACCTTGGGCTCCTTGAGAAGGATCTCCACGTTGAAGCGGCGCTTGAGGCGGCTCTTGATGACTTCCAGGTGCAGCTCACCCTGGCCCGAAAGAACCAGCTCGCTGGTTTCCTGGTTGCTGACGTAAAGGAACGTCGGGTCCTCCTCATGCAGGGTGGCCAGGCCTTCGGCCAGCTTGTCCTCGTCGCCCTTGGCGGCCACCTCGAGGGCCCCGTGGATGTTCGGCTTGGGATACTGCACGGCCGGCAGCTTCACCTTGCGGTCGGGGCTGCAAAGGGTGTTGCCGGTGTGGGTGTCCCGCAACTTGACCATGACCCCGATGTCTCCCGGGCCGATCCGGTCGATGTTTTCCCGCTCGTGGCCCTGAAGGGTGTAGATCTGGCCGATCTTTTCCGGGCAGTTGCGGTCCGTGTTGTAGAGCTCCATTCCCGGGCGGATTTCGCCCGAGTAGAGGCGGCAGAAGGACAACTCGCCGACGTGGGGCTCGCTGATGGTCTTGAAAATGTAGCAGGCCGACTGCTTGTCGTTGAGGGAGATCTCCAGGTCGTCCCCGCTATCGCTCAGGGCCGGCACCGTCTTCCGGTCCACCGGGCTGCTGCCGTACTTGGCGATAAAGTCCATCATCCGGGCCACCCCGACATTGTGGGTCGAGGAGGTCACGAAGACCGGGATGAAGCTCTGGGCCTGGATCGCCGCGTGAACGCCCGCCCGCAATTGTTCCTCGCTCAGGCTGCCCTGCTCGAAAAAGGTTTCCAGGAGGCTGTCGTCGGCCTCGGCGACAAACTCGATCAGCTCGCGGTGGAGCTCCTTGACCCGCTCCAGCCATTGGCCCTCGGCAGGCTTTTCCTTGAAGGAACCGCTGCCATCGCCGGCGTAGTCGATTTCCTCGCTGCGCATCACGTCGAGGACCTGGTTGAAGCCCGGACCCGGATTGATGGGCAGGGTCATCGGGAAAACCTGGCTCCCGAAGTGGCTTCGGAGGTCGTTCAGGACGTTCTCGAAGTCGACGTTTTCCCGGTCCGCACCGTTGACCACGATCATCTTCGGAATGCCGTAATGGGTGGCATATTCCCAGACCTGGTCGGTCCCCAGTTCGGCCCCGGAACTGGCATTGACCACCACCAGGGCAAAGTCGCCGACCCGGAGGGCGCCCAGGCCTTCACTGATGAAGTCGAGGTATCCCGGGGTGTCGATGATGTTGAATTTGCGGTCCTGCCATTCGCAGTGGAGGAGGGAGGCGTGAACGGAAATCTGCCGCTCCTTCTCGCTGGCGTGGTAATCGGAGACCGTGGATCCGGCCTCGACCGAGCCAAGTCGCTGAATGACACCCGCACAGCGAAGCATGGCCTCCGTTAACATGGTCTTGCCTGCGGCCTGGTGGCCGACTACGGCAAAGTTCCTTATGTTTTCAGGGGTATAGGATTTCATTTAAAGACGGTAAAATTCTTGGTGCCGGACGACTCCGGACACAGGTGCGAACCTTACTGTCTGGCTTCCTCTTGCCAAGAGGAAAAAGAGGCGGTTCCCAACAATCCGGTCAGGCTTCTTCCTCGACCGGATTGCCGAGCCGGCCGATGGCTTCAATCTCCACCTCGTAGCGGTCTCCGGGCTGCAGGAAGCGCGGCGGTTGGCGCGCCGCCCCGACTCCGGAAGGGGTCCCGGTCAGGATGACCGCGCCCGCCGGCAGGGTGGTGCTGCCGCTGATAAAGGCGATCAGCCGGGGAATGGAGAAGATCAGGTCGGCGGTGCTGCTCTCCTGCATCAGGTCGCCGTTCAGGTAGCCCCGGATGGCCAGTTGCCCGGGATCCGGAATGTCATCCCGTGTCACCAGGCAGGGACCCAGCGGGCAGAAGGTGTCGAAGCCTTTCCCGCGGCAGAATTGTCCGCCCCCCCATTCCTTCTGCCAGTCCCGCGCACTGACGTCGTTGGCGGCGGTGTAGCCGAGCACGTACTCCAGGGCCTCCGTCTCGCTGACGTTGCGGCAGGTCCTTCCGATCACCACCGCCAGCTCGGCCTCGAAGTCGACCTTGTTGCTGCGCAGGTGCCGCGGGATGCGGATCGGCTTGCCGGGATCCTGGAGGGCCCCCGGCAGCTTGAGGAAAAAGACCGGATGCTCCGGAAGCTGGCCGCCCATTTCCATGGCGTGGAGGCGGTAGTTCTGGGCGATCCCGATTATCACCGAGGGGCGGATGGGGGCCAGCCTTTCCCGGATCGGAAGCCGCTTCCCAGTGACATTGAAGGACCCGAAAATGTCCCCTTCTATCAGTTGGCCTTCCTCCCTGGAAGTCTCGGCGAGATGCACGATACAGCCCGATTCATCGCGTGTTCTGACGATTTTCATAATCTTTCCCGGGTGGCGGTGGTAAATTCTTCTGGACAAATGGATCCCTAATGATCTATTGCGTAGAGGTTTACGAATTTATTAATTCCCGCGCCCGTAACCTAACGCATGAGAAAAAAAATCGTATCACCGAGGAAGTTCGTCAAGCCGTCATTCGCCTACCTGATTGAGAAGAAACGCGATGGCGGAGAATTTACCCAAGATGAGATCCGCTACATCGTGGATTCCATAATTGATAAAGAAATGCCGCCCCATCAGCTGGCGGCCCTGTGCTCCGTCATTTATTTCCAGGGCATGAGCGCCCAGGAAACCGCGGTCCTGTCCGAGGAAATGATGCTTTCCGGCGAGGTCATCGACCTCTCCCGGATAACGCGCCCGAAGATTGACAAGTACTCCACCGGCGGAGTCGGCGACAAGACCTCCCTGGTCCTGGTCCCCCTGGCGGCCGCCTGCGGGGTGGTCATGCCGAACATGAACGGCGTGGACGAGGAATTCGTCATCAGCAACCTGGACAAGCTCAGCGCCATTCCCGGATTCAATCCGAAGATGGACCTCGACAAGTTCGTCGAGCAGCTCAACGACGTGGGCTGCGCCATCGCCGAGCAGTCGCGGGAAATCGCCCCGGTGGACGAGATTATCTACGAGATGCGGCAGCAGACGGCCACCGTGCCGAGCCTGCCGCTGATCACCGGTTCGGTCCTGAGCCGCAAGCTGGCCCAGGGATCGGAAGGCCTCGTGGTCGACGTCAAGTGGGGCAACGGCTCCTTCATCCGCGACGTCGAGCAGGCCAAGCAGCTGGCCCGTTCCATCACCCGGGTGGGCCGTTCCATGAAACGCCGTTGCGTGGCCCTGGTGACCGACATGAACCAGCCCCTCGGGGACACTGTCGGCACCGGCCTCGAACTGCAGGAAGCGATCCAGCTCCTCAAGGGTGAGGGGCCGGAGGACTTGCAGGAACTGGTCCTCAAGCTGGGCATGGAAATTGTCCGGCTGGCCGGCGTGGCCGGTTCGACCCTTTCCGCCAAGCAGACCGTCCAGCGCGCGCTGAAGGAAGGGACCGCTTTTGAGAAGTTCAAGGAAATGATCGAGGCCCAGGGCGGGAAGACCGCCTGCCTCGACGACACGGAGAAATTCCCCAAGGCCAAGTACGTGCGCAAGCTTCCCGCGCCCAAGCGCGGCTACGTGCACACCATCAACGCCGGCATGATTGCCCGCGGGGTGCAGCTCCTGGCCCTCGGCTCCGGCAAGAGCAAGAAGCTGGATCCGGCGGTCGGTGTTTCCGAGATCAAGAAGGTGGGGACCCAGGTCAAGCAGGGCGAGCCCCTGATGATGATCCACTACAACGACGAGTCCAAGCTGGAGAGCGCCCTCGAGTACCTCAAGGCCGCCTACCGCCTGGCCCCGAAGCGTCCCAACACGCCGGAACTGATCGTCGAGCGGGTGGCCTAGCCGTCTGTCCGACCTTTCGGACGCGTCAGAGTTGTCCGACCGGTCCGATGGACTCCGCCTAGTCCTGGAGCTTCTCGGCCATGGCGATGGCCTTGAGCATGCCGGTGGCCTTGTTGACCGTTTCCTGGTACTCGGTTTCCGGGACGGAATCGGCCACCAGGCCGGCCCCGCTCTGGACGTAGATGGTGCCTTCCTTGATGGTGGCGGTGCGGATGGCGATGCAGGAATCCAGGTTTCCGTCGTAGGAGAAGTAGCAGACCGCCCCGGCATAGGGGCCGCGCTGGTCCTTTTCCTGTTCGGCGAGGATCTGCATGGCCCGGATCTTGGGGGCGCCGCTGACGGTCCCGGCCGGGAAGGTGGCCCGCATCAGGTCGTAGGCGTTGCGGTTGCCGGCGATCCGCCCCTCGACCTGGGAGACGATGTGCATCACGTGCGAGTAGCGCTCCACGATCATGTATTCCGGTACCTTGACCGATCCGTACTCGCAGACGCGTCCCAGGTCGTTGCGGGCCAGGTCGACCAGCATCAGGTGCTCGGCCCGTTCCTTCTCATCGGCCAGCAACTCCTTCTCCAGGGCCTGGTCGGCCTCGGAGGATTTTCCGCGGGGGCGGGTCCCGGCGATGGGGCGCACCTCGGCCAGGCCGTCGGTCAGGCGGACATGGACCTCCGGCGAGGCGCCGACCACGGCATAGGGGCCGGCATCGAGGAGCACCATGTAGGGAGATGGATTGACGATCCGGAGGACGCGGTAAAGGTCCAGGGGGGAGCGGGTGTAGGGCTTTTCAAAGCGCTGGCTGCCGACAATCTGGATGACATCACCGGCCCGGATGTACTCCTTGCAGTCCTCGACCATCTTCTCGAAACGGGCCTTGGTGAAGTTGCCTTCCGGGACCTCGATCGGGCCGGCCCCGGGAACCGGCAGGGTGGGGATGGCCCGTCCCTTGCGGAGCAGCTCGGCCAGCTCCCGGAGGGCCTTGACCGCCTCCCCGTAGCGCTCGCCGGCCACTTCGGGATTCTCGACATGGGCGTTGACCAGGAGCCGGATGGTCTGGTTGGCGCGGTCAAAAATGACCAGCGTGTCGGTGATCAGGAAGTGGCCCACCGGCATCCCGAGAACATCGTTTTCGGCGATGGGCACCGATGGTTCCACGCAATGGATGTACTCGTAGCTCAGGAAACCGACCGCGCCGCCGATGAAGCGGGGCATGCCCGGGAGGCGGACCGGCTGGTAGCGTGACATTTCCTCCTCGAGGACGGTGAGGGGATCGGAAGGGCAGGGAAAGCGTTCCTCCTTGCCGTCCCGGTCGCGGACAATGACTTCCCCTCCGAGATACATCTCGAAGGTTTTCCGGGGCTGGAAGCCGATGAAGGAATAGCGGTTGAGGGTGGCTCCCCCCTCGATCGATTCCAGCAGGTAGGCGGCGCCTCCGGTGGCCTTGAGCTTGGAGTAGACCGAGACCGGCGTCTCGAAATCCGCCATCAGCTCGGTGTAGACCGGGATCAGGTTCCCCTCGCGGGAAAGTCGCTCGAATTCGGAACGGCTGGGATGAATCTGCATGGATCGGTCGGGTCGTTATTCCACCGTGACACTCTTGGCCAGGTTGCGCGGCTTGTCCACGTCGCACCCGCGCTCCACCGCGATGTAGTAGGAGAGGAGCTGCATGGGAATGGCGGTCAGGGTGGCATGGTTGATCTCATGCGTTTCCGGGATGTGGATGACCTCATCCGCGAGGTCGGCCGGAAATTCCCTGCCGGCGTCGGTGATGGCGATGACCGGTCCCTTGCGGGCCTTGATCTCCTGGATGTTGGCCAGGGACTTCTTGAAAATCTCACCCTTCATGGCGATGGCCACGGTCGGGCAGTCCGGACTGATAAGGGCGATCGGGCCGTGTTTCATTTCCGCGGCGGGATAACCCTCGGCATGGATGTAGGAAATTTCCTTCAGCTTCAGCGCGCCTTCGAGCGCCATCGGGAAGGACACGCCGCGGCCGAGATAGAGCACGTCACGGGTCTTGGCGAGGTCATGGGCGATCGCCTCGATGGCGCTTTCCCCGTGCAGCGCCTCGGCAATGTGCCGCGGCATGTGCAACAGGTGCGAGACCAGATCCTTCTCGCGCTCGCGCGACAGGGGACCGCG
>CAJXMX010000226.1 GCA_913056355.1 uncultured Opitutales bacterium | reverse complement strand
GTCAGGCTGGTTTCCGTGGACGGCCGTGAACCTTCGGCGGAGGAACTGGAGGACTTTTCCGAAAACCGGCAAGAGCAAGAGTCGGAGGACAATTCAGACTTCGGAATCCGCGACCTGATTGATGAAGCCAGCCTTGAGTTCACCCATGAAGATGCCGAAGGTGCGCATTTCCGGTTTGTTCCTCGTTTTGCCATCGAAGGGCAGCCCGAACCCCAGAAGGACCTGGTTGGGGAATTGGTCCTGGATCGGGAGGACGGATTCATCCGGTCCCTTGAGGTTCGAAGTGAAGGCGTCTTCAAGCCAAAATTCGGGATCAAGCTGACGAAACTACGGTTCGGATTTCGCTTTCAGGTGTTGGATGATGGTACGCCGGCCCCGGAGTACGTCATTACCGAGATCAAGGGGCGGGCCTACCTGTTGGCGAACTTTGATGAGAAGGTGGAAATTCACTACCACAGCTTCGGGTTGCAGCAGCCATCAGATGAGTGAATTTCACAACTGATTCAGGGCACTGGCAAGTGTCTGTGCCGGGACCCGAAAATGACAACTCAGGGCGGTTCCAAATGACAAAACTGTCATACTAGGTTCCTTGTCAAAAAGCAGTGCTGTTCAAAGACTTGGACAGCATGAAATGGAAATTTCGATACGAAGATAATCCTGCAAAATTGGTGTCGGCGCTGGCGGCCGTCCTCCTTGGATGTGCCCACCCTGGATTCGCCCTCGACAACTGGGTATGGGTCAGTTCCTACCCCCATGTCTATTCGTATTCCGAGTCCGCCTGGTTCTTCTGCTTTTCCGCGGACAAGGCGCTCCGCGTCCAGAGTTTCGGCGGCCAGGACTACGAGTTGCTGGGACAGCCGGGACTCGACGGCTGGGTTTGGATGAGCTCCTTTCCCTACATCTATTCCCCCAGCCGGCTTGAATGGTATTCCTACTCATCCCCGGATGACGCGCTTTATGCCCGGAACCTGAGCACCGAGAACTACGAGTTGCTGGGCCACTCCAACCCGGTTGCCATCCACTATAACGGGACCTCCGTGTCCGTGGACAACCCGTTGGAGGGGGTGGGGGTCTCGGTGCAGGTCTCTGGTGCCGATGTCACTGTCACTGCGAACGGTGGTTTGGTGGACATTGACTATGTCCTGTCGGGAAGCAGCCCGGACGGGATGTTCAAGATTTACTCAGATCTTCCCTTTAACCTGCATCTGGACGGCCTGACCCTGACCAACGTGGATGGCCCCGCGATCAACAACCAGGCGGACGAGGAAGTTACGGTAGAGCTGGTGGCAGGCACCACAACCACCCTGACCGATGGGGTGACCTACGCGGATCCGCCGGCCGAGGAAGACCAGAAGGCAGCCTTCTTCAGCGAGGGGCAAATGATCTTCACCGGTTCCGGCAACCTCCTGGTGAACGGGCGTGGGATCGACCAGCACGGCCTCGGAAGCGACGACTACATCGAGATCCACAGCGGCACCATCCTCATTCAAAGCGCGACCAAGGACGCGGTGCATACCAACGAGGGTTACCTCCAGCAGGGGGGATCGGTCCAGGTGGTGACTTCCGGAAGCGACGGCGTCGACGCCGGCAACGGGCCGGTCCATATTTCCGGAGGCGATCTTATTGTATTTAATCCAAACGCCGACAACGATGCCCTCAAGTGCAAAGGCGACCTGGTGGTCACCGGCGGGATGCTTGACCTCACGGTGGACGGCGACCAGTCCAAGGGCCTTAACGCTGCGAACATCCAGCTCCGGGGCGGTGCAGTGACGATCGCCACCTCGGGTGGCGTTGTCCTCGAAGCCTCCGGATCCGGCTACGATCCGTCATATTGTACGGCGATCAAGGCCGATACCCTCGTGCTGCTGGACGGTTGCCAGGTGTCTATCAGCACCACCGGCGCGGCCGGACGCGGCATCTCCAGCGACGGCGACATTCGCATCCGGTCGGGCAGCCTGTCCATCACCTCCAGCGGCAATGGCGGCACCTATGTCAATGAGTCCGGCCAGCAGGATGCCACGCAGGGAACTTGTCTCAAAGCCAACGGCAACCTGGAGTTGACCGGGGGCACCGTCCTCCTCAAGCACTCGGGCAAGGGCGGGAAAGGGATTTCGGTGGACGGAACCCTCGCCATCGGAACGGCATCGTCCTCTCCGGTCCTGGAAATCACCACCACCGGGGCATCAATTTCGACCGGGTCCTCCGGTGCCACGGAGGCGAAAGCCATTTCTGTCGACGGCGCAATCACCATTGAGAACGGGGAAATCACCATTTCGTCCGCGGATGATGGAATCAAATCGAAGGACTCGATCGTGGTGAACGCCGGGTTGATCGATATCCTGAAATCCGTGGAGGGCATCGAAGCTCCGAACATCACCATCAACGCCGGCGAGGTTCACGTCCTGGCCAGTGACGACGGAATCAACGCCACCTATGGCGTGGACGGTGAATTCAACGACGGCAGCCTCCTCCTGATCGCCGGCGGGTGGGTCCATGTGAGTACCACCAAAGGTGACTGCATCGACAGCAATGGCAACTTCACCATGAGCGGCGGAACCCTCGTCGCCCACGCACCGTGGAGCAATGTCGAGGTCGGGGTGGACGTCAACGGGACCTTCCTTATCACCGGGGGATTCATGGCCATTGCCTCGGGCACCTCGAACATGCTCGAATCGCCGTCCAGTCAATCCACTCAGCTTTCGGCGGTGTTGACCATGTACCAGAGCCTGTCCGCCGGCACGCTCTTTCATATCCAGGATCCGAGCGGGAACAGCCTGGTCACCTTCAAGTCGGAGCGCCAGTTCTCGGCTTTCACCTTCTCGTCGCCCGACCTGGTCAAGGGCACCACCTACAGCGTCTACACCGGGGGCACTTGCACGGGAACCCTGCAGGACGGCCTCTACATCGGCGGGACCTACTCCGGCGGGACCCTGCTGGGCAGCTACACGCAGAACTGAGGTCGGGCGGCAATTGTTCGAGGCGATCCGTTGGCTTGAGGTCTTTCACATTCAAGCCGAGTTCCACCCGCGTATTGGTGGCCGGACCAATCATGGCAAATTGCTTTTTCCGACGGTAACTGACGTAGGTTTTCTTGGGCGCTGTTTCGAAATCCCCGAAGTCCCGCATCTTTTCAAGCAATGCCTCATGGATGGGTCTCAGGTGCTGCATTTTGCCCTGATAAAGCAGGTCGAGCGGGTCTTCCAATTCAGGACTGCAACTCAGCTGAAGACATCAATTGACCAGCTTCCCCAGCATATCCATGAACTCCGGTTTTCCAATTCCCCCAACCGCATAATCCAGGACTTGACCCGAATTATCCGTGAAAATCGTAATCGGCGTGCCTCCAATGTTGTACTGACGGAACAACTCATCGGCACCGGGTGAATCCGCGTAAATCATCACCGGGACCACTTGTGCGTTGATCGCCTCGGCAACTTCCGAATCCGCAAACACTTCACGCTTCATGATCCGACAGGGTACACACCAGGTTGCTGTGAAAAACATCATCACTGGCTTATTCGATTCAGACGCCAATTGCCGTGCGGAATTGGTGTCGTCTGCCCAAACCACCTCATTCGAAGGAACGTAGAACGAATACCATGCATAGCCGAGGGAAAGCACAAGGAAGGTCAGCCAAAACCACCGCCATAACGGATGCGGTTTTCTTTTGGGATTGCTGGACGGGTTTTCCAATGAACCTTCCGAAGGCTTGTTCCTGATATCCATGCGCCGAGTCTGGAGCGTTCTGTCCGCTATGCGAGCTTTCGTTCCTCGGTTTGCCGGAGCCGGTCTTCCCATCAGCATTCTTCGATGGCTAATTGGCCATCGCCAATCCACTCAGAATGTGATTTCTCATGAGTGAACCGGGTCATCTCCATGCCAGCCATACTCCAACTTCGCCTTCGTTCCCTGTTAATCGTCCTTTGCGCCTTGCCCGCTCTCTGCCTCCTTTGGTCCGGCTGCGCCTCTCCGGCCAGTCAGCCCGACGCCGTTATCAGGAAATCCGAGCCGCAACTGCTCCGCGTGCCTTATTACAGGGGAAAGGGGTCAGCCCTTGGATTTTGGTATACATGCCTACAGGCGGCAAATACCAAAATCCAAGGGCAGACCCCTTTTATGCCGCTGGCGACGATGCCCGTTTGGGCCTTTGCGGGCGGCCGGGACGGCGGGGATAATTTACCTGTCCCTAAGTCCGCTGGATAGATTACCTGTCCCTAAGTCCGCTCCATATTCCCTCCGGACTCAGAACCGGGCCCGCATCCGAGGGAGACCGTGTTGCGTGCCGAAGCAAACGGGAGAGTCTTGGAATTCTGGAACTGTCCTGTTTAGTTGAATCGTATGTCTGCGGAAAGCGCTTTTGCCCTGGTTGTCGTCGACCTCCTGAACGACTACTTCGACGCCACTTTGTGGCCGCACAGCGTCATTCCCGGTTTGCGGGAAGCGCTCGTGGAGCGGAACAATGCCCTTGTTACGCTTTGCCGCCGGCACGGAATCCCAGTGATCTGGGTTCGTCAGGCCTTTTCGCCCGACCTGAGCGACGCGTTCCTGCACATGCGCCGAGAGGGACGGGCCTATACCATCGCAGGAACGCCGGGGGCGGAACTCCTGCCCGAACTCGCCGTCGATCCCGCCGACCTGCACCTGACCAAGCGTCGCTTTTCCGCCTTTTTTGATACCCCGCTCCACGAAACCCTGCAGCGGCTGGGCTGCCGACGCCTCATCCTGGCCGGAATCACCACCGCCTGGTGCATCCGGAGCACAGCGACCGATGCCTACCAGTTGGATTACGAGACGCTCCTGGTCAGCGATTGCATGATGGGGTTTACAGTGAAGGACCACCGGGATTCGTTGGCGGCGATGGATGGCTACATCGCCCGTTGTGTTCCCGTGGCCGGCCTGGCCCCTTGGCTCGACTGAAAGGCGATAGTTTACCTGTCCCTAAATATCTTTTACTCCTGCGGTGGCCGAAGAAAAGAAAACGCGACGACACTTACTTTTTGTGTAAGGAATTTGGGCTTGGGCGCGACTGATTGCACGTAAGATGACCCGAAAGGAGCAAAACGACCAATTCACCGCCTGGATCCGCGATCACGCGGGCATCCTGCACAAGGTGGCGCGAGCTTACAGTTTCCAACCGGCCGAGCAGGAGGACCTCTTGCAGGAGATCTATCTCGCGGTTTGGCACAGCATTCCCGGATATAAGGCCGGCTCCAAGGTCTCCTCCTATCTCTACCGCATCGCGCTCAATCGCGCGATTTCCTGGGTCCGTCGGGAAAGCGCCTACCGGCGAAAGCTGGACCAATTTCAATCCGCTCCGGGCGCTTCCGCTCCAGATTCGCGACTGGAATTTCTCTATGCGGAGATACGGCAACTCACGAAAACCGAACGGGCGCTTATCCTCATGCAACTGGACGGTTTCAGCTACGAGGAGATCGGGCTGATTCTGGGACTATCCACTTCTAATGTCGGCGCGCGTCTCACGCGCATCCGCCAGAAACTGGCTACCAATCTGAAGGAAAAAACACCATGACCCTCAAGGAAATCCAAATTGCCTGGAACGAACAGGCTGTTCCACCCGTCGATCAATCCACCATATTTCGACAGGTAACTAAGGCCCGTCATTCAATGATCGGCGGTATCCTGGTGCTTGCGGCGATGTTGCTGACCGGGACCCTTACGTTTTGGCAACAGGTGGAACGTGCGCTCGCGGATAATGCTTACACCTTCGCCAACTCCTATCTCGATATGGCAGTAACCCTCGCCGGTGTCCTGATGGTCCTGCGCGGCCTTGTCTATGTATTGCGGATGCAACGCGAATTGCGGAACTTCAAGGACGACACCTGGAGCTGTCTCGAACTGCTCATTCATGGTCTTCGTGATGATGTACGCTCCATTCGCCGACATCTGCCAATTATGCTGGGCGGCCTCCTGCTGCTTGGCCTGCTGTCCCGGCTACAACTCATCCTTGGCGGCGTCGGGTTCAATGATGGATGGGCGGAGCTGATCCTGGTTGGCATCGGTGTCCTCATGGTCTATGCGTTTTTCCGCTACCGGCTGCAGGTTCATGTCAGGCCCCGGCTCGAAGCCCTGGAAGCGGTCCGCCGCGAACTGGCCGGGGATAGCCTGAAACCAGATGACCTGTAATCACTCAGCACAATCATCCATGAATCAATACGAATACTGTTTGAAGAAATACGACGGCAAGGGGCTCATCGGCGGCAAATTCGCCTTGTTTGAAGTTGAGGAGGAGTTCAACCGGATGGGTCGGGAAGGCTGGGAATTGGTCTCCCTGATGGATACGAGCCAGGAACTGGGCTCTACCAGGTGGATCATCGCCACCTTCAAGCGAAACAGAAACTAGTGCTACCCTTGTCGGGACTTCCTCAACCCGTGAAAACCGATTACGACTAGTCTTCACTTTTTGTTGTAGATCCGACCCAGCTTGTCGAATGGCTACCCGGGCGTGACCGTGTTCGGAAACTCACGCGGGAGCGGATTACAGGGGAAGGTAAGGGACAGGTAAATAGTGGCAGCCACTAGTGCCTGGAGATATTGTCCATGGGCGATGGGCGATAGTTTACCTGTCCCTAAATATTTCATGGGCGATGGGCGATAGTTTACCTGTCCCTAAATATTCTAAATATCGCGGGGATAGGGGACCGGCGATCAACCCGGGAAGGCCGACTTCCAGCGGCTCAGACCCTCCTCGTAGGAGGTTGGGCGGAGCGGAAAGGCGGCCTCGAACTTGGCGCTGCTGAAGACATAATCCCGGTCATATTGGTAGATCATTTCGGGGAATTCCCGCATCACCGGCTTGAACAGACCGAACAGGTACAGTCCCGTCTTGCCCGCCACCTGGAAATTGGGCTTCGCCCGGTAGGCGGCTGCTACCGTCTCGATCCACTCCCTTCCGGTCCAGGGATCCGGAGCGGTTGGGAGGTGCCAGGTTTGACCGTAGGCCTCGGGCGTATTGCCCAGCAGGGCGGTGGCCCGGGCCGCATCCGGGGTGTAGGTGAAGGAATGCTGCTTGTCGGTTCTCCCCATCCAGACCGCGGACTTGCCTGACGCCAAGGGCTTGAAGACGGTAACCCCGAGGACACTGGAGTGCTCCGAGTGGGGGCCGTAGAAATCTGCAGCCCGGGCCACCAGGGCCTCCAGTTCGCCGTTGCCGACGGCCTGCCAGAGCTGGTCCAGGATTTCCTTCCGAACGGCCCCTTTGCGTGAGGGCGGGTGCTGCGGGTGCTCCTCGGTAATCGGCACCTCCAGTTCAGCGCTGTACATGTAGATGTTGTCGAAAAAGACCAGTCGCGCCCCAGCTTCCCGGCAGGCCCGGATCGTGTTGTCCATGACACGGGGCCAG